>URDR01000005.1 GCA_900546645.1 uncultured Bacteroides sp.
AAGATTTCGGTAAAGTAATCTTGGCTTACGAACCGGTTTGGGCTATCGGTACAGGAAAGACTGCTACTCCGGCTCAGGCTCAGGAAATCCACGCTCACATCCGTTCTTTGGTTGCTGCTAAATACGGCAATGAAGTTGCTGAAAACACTTCTATCCTTTACGGTGGTAGCTGCAAGCCTTCAAATGCAAAAGAATTGTTTGCTAACCCTGATGTTGACGGTGGTTTGATTGGTGGTGCTGCTTTGAAAGTTGCAGACTTCAAAGGTATCATCGATGCTTTCAAATAATCATCGCATAAACTTGACGCAAAAACGAAGTCAGAATAACTTCTGTTAATGTATCAATTAACGCAGCGCGCAGAAACAGTCCCCTTCAGGGGTTTCTGCCGCTCTGCGTTAACTTATTACAGAGGCAGACTTGCTTCGTTCTTGTTTTCTTACATCTCAATAAAAACCGGTCATAATGAAATTGCTTTTAACTCTTGCTCTGCTATTCACTGCCCAGCTGGCTAATGCACAACAGACCATCATAGAAAGTCTGAAAACCCAACGTGCTGGTGAGGGACGCGTTACCATTCACCAAGATGCTCAAATTTCCTCATTGATAGGCAAACGCTATATACGCGCTACAACTCCTGAATCTCAGCGAACACTAAAATCACGCGGATTCCGGGTACAGGTATATGCCGGAAACAACTCACGGCAAGCACGTAATGATGCCAATGCAGTGGCAGAAAAAGTGAAAAAAGAATTTCCTGACATGCCGGTCTATACGTATTTCCAGCCTCCTCGCTGGCTTTGCCGCGTGGGCGATTTCAAGAGTATAGAAGAAGCGCATGTTGCTATGCGTCAACTAAAAGCCAGTGGGACTTTTAAAGAAGTATCAATCGTACGTGAACAAATTAATATTCCTTTAGACTAAGACATGATGACTGAATTAAACCATATGGAGTGGAGTGAAGAGAAAATCAACAAACTGATGGGCCACTATAAAGAGATTCTCTCTATTTTGGGGGAAGACCCTGAACGAGAGGGACTGTTGAAAACTCCCGAACGGGTAGCCAAGGCCATGCTTACCTTGACTAGAGGTTATGAAATGGACCCCAAAGCCGTGCTGAATGCTGCCAAGTTCAAAGAACCTTACAATCAGATGGTTATCGTGAAGGATATTGATTTCTTCTCTATGTGTGAACATCACATGCTGCCTTTCTACGGCAAAGCGCACGTAGCTTATATTCCTAACGGATACATTACCGGACTGAGCAAGATTGCCCGTGTAGTTGACATTTTCTCACACCGCCTGCAGGTTCAGGAGCGAATGACACTGCAAATCAAGGAATGTATCCAAGAAACCTTAAACCCCTTAGGTGTAATGGTGGTTATTGAGGCAAAACACATGTGTATGCAGATGCGGGGAGTAGAAAAACAGAACTCTGTCACCACCACTTCCGACTTTACCGGAGCTTTTAATCAAGCCAAAACGCGTGAAGAGTTTATGAATCTGATACGGGCAGACCGCTAACTTACTGAAACTACAATACAATTACTGATTTCACAAAAAGCAAAAGACTAATCCGAGATAAAACACTTCGGTATTTGAAGGTAAACGTCAAGGCGTTCGCATGAAAACACCTTGACGTTTTTTTATTTCGTCTACATATTAGACAACTTGTTAAATAGAAGCTTATTGACGATTTCAAATCATTACACTTTCAGCACTACCCTCTCTCCTGCTTTCTGTGCCATCAGGCTCTGCATCTGATGCAAATCTTTATACCGCTGCATAATCTCCATGCAACGCTGCGTATCGTTTGCGATGCTCGGATTATTCAAAGCTTGCAGGGTATGCTTCATTTCTTCTTCCACAATCGACATTTTGAAGTCGAGCAGTAACCGAGGAACCAGCTCATGCAGGCGTTCATCATCGGTTACTATTTTCTGTGCCTTCGAATGATACTTGCTCAACTGATAACGTTCACTCACCATATCTACAGCCAGTTTGCTGACCTGGGGGGCGGGATGAGTCATAAAATAACGCTCAGCCGTAAAGTGTGCATCATGAAGATGCTCCTCGGCTTCCTTTAAAATACGCCGGTGAATCGCATCGTGAAACTGGAGTTCATCTTCCTTCAGACTAAAAGAAATACACTCTATAACCGTGAGAGAACGCAAATTTCCTTCTTCATCTTCTACGTCACACATCACCTTTTCACCATAACGAATCAGTACCCTAATCAGTTCTTCTTCTTTGGCATAGAAAATGGTCTGTTCATTTCCAGTCAAGGGGATAAACGAACTGTAGGCATCGGGAATATCGACTGTTTCCATGGGAGGCACCTCGCTTGGCAGACGAGAGGCTTCTTCGGCAGAAAGTGCTTCGGGTACTTCCGGAGGAAGCGGAGGGGCAGAAGGAAGTCCTGCTTCAGGCATAGGAAAAGAAGGATATGGTTCAGCAGGAAAAGCCGGATCTGCTCCCTGGGCAGCAGGTGCAGGCGGTGCTGCATTTCCGACTGCCAAACGTCGCTGCTCACGCTCACGCCGGCGTTGCTCTTCCTTGAATTTGGTTTCACGCGCCTGCCCTATCAGTTTGGCGGTAGCTTCCACCAAGATTTTTTCTTCCATCTGAAGCAACTGACTGCATTCACGGATATAGACAGAGCGAACGATGGCATCGGGAATTACAGAGATGCTTCTCACGATACTTGAAATCAGTTCCGCACGCTTAATCGGGTCACGGCCAGCCTCCTCAAGCAACAAGTTGGTCTTGAAGCGGATGAAATCTACCTCATGTGCATTGATATAGGCCTGATAATCGGTAGCGTTATGCTTACGGGCAAAACTGTCGGGGTCATCTCCATCGGGCAGCAGACAGACTTTGATATTCATGCCCTCTTCAAGCAACATATCAATACCGCGGAGACTGGCTTTGATACCCGCTCCGTCGCCATCGTAAAGCAGGGTAATGTTATTCGTAAAACGATGAATCAAACGAATCTGATCGGAAGTCAGTGCCGTACCCGATGAGGATACTACATTTTCTATCCCACTCTGATGCATGGAGATAACATCGGTATAACCTTCTACCAGGAAACAGCAGTCTTGACGTACAATGGCTTGCTTGGCAAAATACATGCCGTAAAGTTCACGGCTCTTATGATAGATTTCCGACTCCGGAGAATTGACGTACTTCATCTGTACGTTCTTGGTAGCCGAACTCAACACACGTCCGCCAAAGGCAACCACTTTTCCCGACAAGGTATGAACCGGAAAAATGACGCGTCCCCAAAAACGGTCATGCAGGGTTCCGTTGTCTTTCTTATAGCATAAGCCGGTTTTCTCTAGAAACTCTTCGCGGAAACCTTTCTGAGCGGCAGCACGCGCCAGCCCGTCGGGAGCATCGGTGCTGTATCCCAACTGAAACTTACGGATAATATCATCCCGGAAACCACGGCTGCGCAGATAGGTCATCCCGATCCGCTGTCCGTCGATATGATTATAAAGGATGTCCTGAAAATATTCGGAAGCAAACTGATTGACCACAAAAAGGCTTTCACGCAAACTCTGTGCCTGCTTTTCGGCATCGGTCAGCTCGCGTTCCTTGATTTCAATGTTATACTTCTTGGCGAGCCACTTCAATGCTTCATAATATGAGAGCTGTTCGTGCTCCATAATGAAGTGAACCACATTTCCGCCTTTACCGCAACTAAAACATTTGCATACACCCTTCGAAGGAGATACACTAAACGAAGGGGTTTTTTCGTTATGAAACGGACAAAGCCCTATATAGTTTACCCCACGCTTGCGCAACGTAACAAACTCGGATACCACATCTACAATCTGTGCGGCATCCAATATACGGTCTATGGTGGATTGGTCAATCATGATGCGGCAAAGTTACATAAAATATAAGGGAACGCAAACGGAATAAAAACAAACCGTCTGGACTCAACCCATTTTTCTCCATTCTATTTTCTTCGTCACTCCATGAGGATTTACCATATAAAGGATACACAGCACCTTTCTCCGATACTGAAAAAAACAAAATCGATTACAGGAGATTCGTTTTTTTATTATACTTTTGTGATTGAACAACAAGTATATCGTATCATTATGGAATTAAAAATTACTTCACTTGAAAATATCCACGAAACAGCACGCCAGTTTATTGCTGCCATGGGAGACAATACTGTTTTTGCTTTCTACGGAAAAATGGGAGCGGGAAAAACAACTTTTATTAAAGCGGTCTGCGAAGAACTGGGCGTAACGGATGTTATTAACTCACCTACTTTTGCCATCGTAAATGAATACCGTTCGGAAGAAGCTGGTGAGCTGATTTATCACTTCGATTTTTACCGGATTAAAAAACTGGAAGAGGTTTATGATATGGGCTATGAAGATTATTTTTACAGCGGAGCTTTGTGCTTCATCGAATGGCCTGAATTAATCGAGGAACTGCTTCCTGGAAATGCAGTGAATGTATATATCGAAGAAGCTGAAGACGGTACCCGAAGTGTACGATTCGACGCTGAAGCTTAACCGCCGGCAAATGGAAATACATTATTTCATACAAGCTGTATTCGTGCTGGTAGGGCTATTATGCGTACTGGCATCCATATTCAACTGGAACTGGTTATTTACAGCTCAGAATTCCCGTTTCATTGTCCAAAACGTGGGGCGCAGACAGGCACGCCTGTTTTACGCAGCCATCGGATGTCTGATGATAGGAACGGGAGTTTTCTTTTTCCTTTCCATGTAAAAAGTAAAATATCAATGAAAGATAATAACGAAGAGCTTTTTCCTCTTGTAGATGAAGAGGGAAACATTACGGGGGCTGCTACCCGCGGAGAATGCCATAACGGCAGCAAGCTGCTACACCCTGTAGTCCACCTGCATGTATTTAACAGTCAAGGTGAACTGTATCTGCAACAGCGACCCGACTGGAAAGACATTCAGCCGGGTAAATGGGATACCGCAGTGGGCGGACATATTGATTTAGGCGAAAGTGTAGAAATAGCCCTGAAACGTGAAGCACGCGAAGAATTAGGTATCGAAGATTTTAATGCTACCCTTCTTACTCATTATGTCTTTGAGTCTGCACGTGAGAAAGAACTGGTCTTTGCTCATAAAACGGTATTCGATGGTACCATCATCCCCAGCGAAGAACTAAACGGAGGCCGGTTTTGGACCTTAGAGGAAATCCGTTCCAACTTAGGCAAAGAACTGTTTACTCCTAATTTCGAAAGCGAATTCAAACGTCTGTTTGATTAAACAAAGGCTTCAGTTGACAAGAAACCAGATGATGAGTTGATAAGACTTAAATGCCTCGAAACAGAGGCATACCATCTAAAATCTTGTCAACTCAAGAGCCCAAAGTAAACTTAATAACTTAAACATAATACATATGAAAAAATCACATCTTCTCAGCACAATCTTATTGTGCGTACTCACATCGTGCACCCCCAAAAACAATGAATGGAAATTAGTATGGAGCGATGATTTCAACTATGAAACCATCGATACGACCTATTGGAGTAAGATTCCCCGCGGCACATCCGACTGGAACAACTTCATGTCCGACTTCGACTCCTGCTATGCCCTGCGCGAAGGTAACCTTATACTAAGAGGAATCGTAAACCACAGCCAGAAAAGCGATACAGCCCGATATCTTACCGGCGGAGTTTATACTAAAGGTAAACTGGCGGTCACCGGAGGACGAATGGAAATCCGAGCTAAACTACAAGCAGCCCGCGGCACATGGCCTGCTATATGGATGCTCCCCGAAAACATGAAATGGCCGCAAGGCGGAGAAATCGACATTATGGAACGGCTCAACTATGACAGCATCGCTTACCAAACCGTACATTCCTCATATACGATACAAAAAAACGGCAACGATACCATTCCACCTCATTTCGGCACTCACCCCATCAATCCATCCGACTATAATATCTATTCAGTAGATATCTATCCGGACAGTCTGGTATTTGCAGTCAACGGAAGCCATACGTTCACTTATCCTCGTATGGAAGAACTCGGTGCTGAGCAATATCCTTTCTACCGCCCTTACTATTTGTTAATTGATATGCAAATCGGCGGTGCCTGGGTAGGAGGAATAGACGCTGAAGACTATCCGGTAGAAATGTGGGTGGACTGGGTAAAATATTACCAAAAAGAAGAATAATGTAGCTGCCTGTTTTTGTCATTCACCTTTCCAGCCTTGATAAATTGATTTAAGTCAAATAATGATAACGTTATCGCCTTTTTCCTTGTTTTAAAGTACAAGTTCCATGAAAAAGCAGTATTTTTGTGTTGTAAAACATAAGGTAAAAGGATAACATTAACATGAAAAAGATTAAAAACATTTTGAAAGAAGGCTTTGAATTGACAAGCCGCAATCACGTCTGGACTAACTTAACCAGATAAGTATGAAACCGTATGGCTCACAAAAAAGCCATACTTAACTATTGAAAGCAAAGAAAATGTAATATAAAAATGCCGTTGCGATGAGAATCACAACGGCATTTCTCGTTTTCGGCTCCTGCCATTAATATTTCACTTTATCAGCTTTTTCTTCCCAAGCCCGGAAAGCCTGTATCGCTTCCTCCGGCAACAATTCTTCTGCTTTTAACCGTCGATCTGCGATGGGAAGCTCCAGTTCACGATAAATGAAAGCATCGTCGAAACCAATCTTTGCCGCATCGTGTTGGTTATTTCCATAATACATGCGGTCCAGATGTGCCCAGTAAATAGCTCCCAAGCACATGGGACAAGGTTCACACGAAGTATAGATTTCACAACCGCTTAAATCGAATGTACCCAATACTTTCGCTGCAGCACGGATGGCACTCACTTCGGCATGGGCGGTCGGGTCACAATTGGAAGTTACCCGGTTTACTCCTGTAGCTACTATCTCTCCATTACGGGCAATCACCGCACCAAAAGGTCCTCCTCCTTCAGCTACATTACGTAAAGACAATTCAATAGCCTTACGCATCAGTTCTTCTTTAGTCATCATTTAAATAGCTTTTAAATTCCTTTTAAAGGTACGCAAATTTTCGAATTCCTCAAATCATTGAAGATGAATTTCAAACAGAATGGGGCTGTAACAAACTGGAATAAAAACAATAATATCATCAACAATCATGTACTGGGACAGGATAGCAGATGATGTATTCACGCAAGAGTATGAATAAAAAAATCCCGGCAAGGCACAAGACCTTGTCGGGATTTTTTTATATATTTAAAAGAGGGGAAGATTACATCATACCACCCATGCCTCCCATGCCGGGAGCAGCCATCGGCATTTCAGGTTTGTCTTCTTTCTTTTCTACGATTACACATTCAGTAGTCAAGAACATTCCAGCAATTGATGCTGCATTTTCCAAAGCTACACGGGTAACTTTAGCCGGGTCAACTACACCAGCTGCATGCAAATGTTCGTAAACATCAGTACGAGCATTGTAACCGAAGTCGCCTTCTCCTTCACGCACTTTCTGTACTACTACGGCACCTTCTTTACCTGCATTGGCAACAATCTGACGAAGCGGTTCTTCAATGGCACGCTTGATGATTTCAATACCAGTTGTTTCATCGGCATTATCACCCTTCATGCCTTCCAGTGCATCAATGGCACGGATGTAAGTTACACCACCGCCCGGAACGATACCTTCTTCGATGGCAGCACGAGTTGCACACAATGCATCGTCAACACGGTCTTTCTTTTCTTTCATTTCTACCTCGCTGGCAGCACCTACGTAAAGTACAGCCACACCACCTGACAATTTAGCCAAACGTTCCTGCAACTTTTCTTTATCGTAGTCAGAAGTAGAATTCTTGATTTCTGACTTAATTTGGTTAATACGGTCTTGGATTAATTCTTTCTGACCTGAACCGTTTACAATAGTTGTATTTTCTTTAGATACAGTAACCTTATCGCAAGTACCCAGCATTTCAAGCGTAGCCTGTTCCAATTTCAAGCCCTTTTCTTCGCTGATTACCACACCACCGGTCAATACAGCAATATCTTCCAACATTGCTTTACGACGGTCGCCGAAGCCCGGAGCTTTCACTGCACAAATCTTCAACTGACCACGCAGACGGTTTACAACCAATGTTGTCAAAGCTTCGCTGTCTACATCCTCTGCAATCACCAACAACGGACGTCCGCTCTGAACAGCCGGTTCCAAGATAGGTAAGAAATCTTTCAAATTAGAAATCTTCTTATCGTAAATCAAGATGTACGGATGTTCCATCACGCATTCCATCTTCTCGGTATCGGTTACAAAGTAAGCTGACAAGTAACCACGGTCGAACTGCATACCTTCAACCACACCGATAGTAGTATCTGTACCCTTTGCTTCTTCGATAGTAATTACACCATCTTTTGAAACCTTGCGCATTGCATCAGCAATCAATTTACCGATAACCGGATCGTTATTTGCTGAAATCGTAGCTACCTGTTCAATCTTGTCATAGTTATCGCCTACAGTTTCAGACTGTGACTTGATTGATTCAACTACTTTTGCAACAGCCTTATCAATACCACGTTTCAAATCCATCGGGTTTGCACCAGCTGTAACGTTCTTCAAACCTACGCCCACGATTGACTGAGCCAATACAGTAGCAGTAGTTGTACCATCACCTGCATCGTCACCGGTTTTTGAAGCAACCGATTTAACCAACTGTGCACCTGTATTCTGGAAGGGGTCGCTCAGTTCTACTTCTTTTGCTACGGTCACACCGTCTTTTGTGATATGAGGAGCACCGAATTTCTTTTCGATGATTACGTTACGTCCTTTCGGACCAAGGGTTACTTTTACGGCGTTAGCCAATTCATCTACACCTTTTTTCAACTGATCACGAGCATCAATGTTGAAGAGAATATCTTTTGCCATTTGTTTGAATTTTTAAATTTAAGTTGATATGTTGAGTAAGTTTGGAAGTGGATAGTCTGCCAGTCCTGAAGTCTTCAAATCCATGTTTTCGAATCGGACAAGCCGAAAAGCTAAAGAACTGAAAAACTAAATACTTATCCCAATACGGCGAGCACGTCGCTCTGACGCATCATTAAATATTTCACGCCTTCGTGTTCGATTTCAGTACCTGAGTACTTACCATACAATACAGTATCGCCCACTTTCAGAATCATTTCTTCATCTTTTGTACCATTTCCCACTGCTACAACTTCGCCCTGTAATGGTTTTTCTTTTGCTGTATCAGGAATGATAATACCTCCAATAGTCTTTTCTTCTGCAGGAGCCGGAAGAATAAGTACTCTGTCTGCTAATGGTTTAATGTTCATAGTTCTTATATTTTTAACGTTTATATCTTTATTAGTTTTGTTCACTTGAATGAACGATAACCAAGAAGCGAAAACCGTGCCATAACGAAGGAACTGACAAACTGACGCGTTCAAACTGACAGTTTCATAAGCCGACTGCCAGTTTTTCCTTAAGACAACAAGAAAAAAACTCTATTCTTTTAGTTTTAATTAACAGGACACACAAAACAATTTGACAACAATACGCTATATTTGAAATCAAATTATAAATAGCATCTTTATTTTATTATAAAACTGAATAATCAAACAATCATGCAAATTACAAATCCTAAATTAATGTTATGTACTTTGCTACTCTGTTTATTCGCAGCAACAACCATCAGAGCTCAAAAACAAGGAGGAAGCTATGTCGTAAAAGGAGTTCTTATTGACTCTCTGCTCAATGAAAGTGAACCTTATGCCACCATCCGCATAACCAAGAAGCAAGCACCAGAAAAGCCGGTCAAACTGGCGGTGACCGACGAGAAGGGTCAGTTTAATGAGAAACTTACGGAAGCTGGTCATTACCTTATCCAACTCAGTTCGGTAGGAAAACAAACCGTTACCCGGGAATTTACGTTAGACGGAAGCCAGAAAGTAGCCGACTTAGGTACGCTCTATACAGCCGAAGCCACTGAAATGTTGAAAGGTGTGGAGGTCGTGGCACAAAAACCGCTCGTCAAGGCAGAAATAGACAAGATAGCTTACAGCATTGAAGACGACCCTGATTCAAAAACCAACACCACACTGGAAATGTTACGTAAAGTTCCTTTGGTTACCGTAGATGGCGAAGACAATATTCAAGTGAACGGGTCGAGCAACTTCAAGGTGCACGTCAACGGAAAACCGAACACACTGATGAGCAATAACCCGAAGGAGGTGCTTCGTAGTCTGCCTGCCAACTCTGTCAAGTCAATCGAAGTCATTACCGAACCCGGAGCAAAATACGATGCAGAAGGTATCGGCGGTATCTTAAACATCATTACCACCGATACCCGGATGCAAGGATATAATGTTACATTGGGAGCCAATGCTTCAAACATGGGCGTAAGCGGATATGCCTATGGAACCGTGCAGGTGGGGAAACTGACTCTCTCCGGAAATTATTCATACAATCACCAAAATATGCCCAAAGGAAAGCATAGCTCCGGACGAGAGGATTTTACCTCGACTGATTTCCGCCACCTCAGCCAGCAGGGACTCTCTGACAGCAAAGGGAACTTTCAGTTTGGAAATATCGAAGGAAGTTACGAAATAGACACGCTCAACCTGGTTACCTTTTCTGCCAATCTTTTCGGAGGTAATTTTAATACCCACAATCATTCGTTTGCACACATGGACAACAGCGATTATGAAGAGCAATACAGTTACCTTACCCGAAACCACAGCAAAAACAAGTTCAGTCAGGTAGGAATAAATTTTGACTATCAGCATTCATTTAAGAAAAAAGGAGAGTATCTTACACTCTCATATAAATTTAACGGCTCACCCAATGACAACGAATCGGAAACCCGATATGAAGATGAAAGTAACGTACCTTTCCAACTGACCGACCAGTATTTCGATAACGATGCCAAGACGAACGAACACACGGCTCAGGTAGATTATGTGAGCCCTATCAACGAAGTCCATTATATTGACGCCGGAGTAAAATATATCTACCGCCAGAATAAGAGCGACAGCAAGTATTTCCGGGAAAACGCACAGGGGGAAATGGAGGCAAACGAGGACCTTTCAAGCAAATATGAGCAAGGACAAAACATTCTTGCTGCCTATGCCGACTATCAGCTGAAATGGAAAAAGTTCGGAGCCAAAGCAGGAGTACGTTACGAACATACCTTCATGGATGTGGAATATGCCTATCTCCCTGAACGCAACTTTAATGCAAACTTCGATGATGTAGTGCCCAGCGTCAACTTATCGTATATGTTAGGAACGACAAGCACCCTGCGGGCCAATTATAATATGCGCATCAACCGACCCGGAATCTGGTATTTAAATCCGTTCCGAGATACGAGTAATCCCACTTCTGTAAGCTACGGTAACCCAGACCTTGAAACAGAAAAAGCACATAATTTAGGATTGACATTCAGCAGTTTCTCAGCTAAATTCAGCCTCAACGCCAATCTGACTTATATGTTTATCAACAACGGTATCGAGGCTTACTCGTTTATGAATAACGGCATTCTGGAAAACACCTACGGAAATGTGGGTAAAAGCCAGCGTACCCGCCTGTCGCTATGGATGAACTGGAATCCCGGTAGTAAAACACGTATTTCTATCAATGCAGGAGGAAGCTATGCTGACTTCAAAAGCCATGAATTAAGCACAAGCAACCACGGATTTACCGGCGATTTCTTCGGAAATGTCCAGCAAACGCTTCCGTGGGACTTACGCTTCAGTCTCTATGGCGGAGGAAGCACTCCGTATATTTCATTGCAGAGTAAAGGTTCGTCATACCACTATTACGGAGTTAATCTCAGTCGTTCTTTCTTGAAAGACAAACGGTTGAACATCTCGCTCTTTGCCAGCAGTCTGTTCAACAAATACCTTTCTTTCAAGAATGAAACAGTTACCGATACCTTCCGCTCATGGTCGGAAAATCAAAGTCCTTCACGCCGCTACGGCATCAGCATCAGCTGGCGGTTCGGCGAGTTGAAAGCACAGGTCAAAAAGGCTTCCCGAAGCATTAACAATGACGATGTAAAGGCTGGAGGAGGAAACAATGCTTCTACCTCTGCTTCTACTTCTAATTAATTTCTTTGACAGAAGAACAGATTTCTTTGACAGAAGAACAGATTTTTTTGACAGAAGAACAAAAGATTGCAATTTTTATCCTATTCATGCTTTTGACAGGAAAATATGTTCCTTTTGTTCTTCTGCCTGAAAACACAATCCACAGTTTTTCTTAACTTTGTGTCAAGAAAACCAATTTTATATCATGGAACTAATCTATCTGTTCATAGGAATCGCTGCCGGGACGCTCCTCGGATGGCTGGCAGCCGCACGCAAGACAAGCGAACTCCGTACTCGCATACAACTGCAGGAAGGTCATGCTGCCGAAATGTTACAAACCGAACAACGGCAGGCTGCCGCAACCCTCGACCAGCAAAAACAAGAAACTCAACTCGCACGCCGGCAGGCCGAAGAAACCAACCGTCTGCTCATAGAGGCACGTCAGAAAGTGGCTACCCTTCAGAGCGAAAAGCAGGCATTGGAAGAAAAACTGGAAAGCCAGAAACAGGAAATAGCCGAAATCCGCAAGCAGTTTAATCTGGAATTCGAAAACATTGCCAACAAGATATTCCAGCAAAAGACGGAAAGTTTCAACAAGCTGAGTGCCGAAAGTCTACAAAGCCTGCTGAAACCTTTCGGCGACAACTTGAAAGAATTCAAGCAGCAAGTGTCGGATGTGTACGACAAGGAATCGAAACAACGCTTCTCACTGGAAGACCGCATTAAAGAGCTGATGCAGCTTAACAAGCAAATCAGCGACGATGCCAACAACCTGACCCGCGCTTTGAAAGGAGATTCGAAGACCCAAGGAAACTGGGGCGAAATGATTTTAGAATCCATTCTTCAGAACTCCGGGCTGCGCGAAGGAGAAGAGTATTTCCGACAGGAATTCCTGACTGATGAGCAAGGAGAAGTAATCCGTAATGAGCAGGGAAAACGCCTGCAGCCCGACGTGCTTGTGGTCTATCCCGACAACCGGCAGGTGATTATCGACTCGAAGGTATCGCTCACAGCCTATGCCAATTACGTGGCTTCCGGAGAAAAGCCCGAACAGGAACAATACTTGAAGGCACACCTTGCCTCCATTAAGGCGCACATCGACGAACTGAGCCAAAAAGATTATTCAAAGTATAACATCTCGTCGCTGGACTTTGTCATGATGTTCATTCCCAACGAGCCTGCCTACGTCCTTGCGCTCCAAACCGACCCGCACTTGTGGAACTATGCCTACCAGAAAAAGGTGGTACTGATGAGTCCGACGAATCTCATTGCCGCCCTGCGCTTGGCTCTCGACCTATGGAAGCGCGAGTATCAAGAGAAAAACATACAAGAAATCGTGAAACGCGGTACGGCTCTTTATGAAAAACTCGTCAGCTTTACCGAAACCTTCGAGAAAATAGGAGACACGCTCCGTAATGCCTCAACCGCTTACGAAAACGCACTCGGACAGCTTTCGGGAGGAAAAGGCAATGTCATCCGCCAGGCGGAAATGCTGAAAGGACTGGGTATTACTCCCAAAAAGAAAATCTCCCCGCGATTATTAGACAAGAGCGAAGAACATGAAGCGGTTATGAATCCGGAACGCAACAACAGCAGTCTGCGTGAAACAGAGTAAATCACAATATTGACTCTGTTTCGTATCGCCCTGATATGCAATGCCAAGAAAATAAACAGCAAGAAGAATAATCGCATTTCAATATAGGAATAAAAACGACAAGGCGTTTCACCCGACATGTCAAAGCGTTTTAAAAATTCGCCTCGACGTTTTAAGTGAAACGCCTCGTTATTTTATGTAGACTTTATCAAGCCTTCACCGCAGCAACCAGTTCGTCGGGAGTAACCAACGCCTGCTCGCCGGTAGTCATATTCTTCAGCATGACCTTGCCTTCGTTCATCTCGTTTTCACCGACAATCGCTACAAACGGAATCGCCTTGGCATTGGCATAACTCATCTGTTTCTTCATTTTTGCACTGTCGGGATAAATCTCAGCACGGATACCCGCCTCACGCACCGTGTGCAAAACGGGAAGTACGTATGCTGCTTCTGCTTCGCCGAAGTTGACGAACAGCAGCTGCGTTCCGTTTACAGCTTCTTTCGGATACAGGTCGAGCTGGTTCAGCACGTCATAGATACGGTCTGCACCGAACGAAATGCCTACACCCGACATGCCGTCCATACCGAATACGCCGGTCAGGTTGTCATAACGTCCGCCACCGCTGATACTTCCAATCTGTACGTCGAGCGCCTTCACCTCGAAGATTGCTCCGGTATAGTAGTTCAATCCGCGCGCCAAGGTCAAATCGAGTTCCACTTCCGACTTCACGCCCAATCCGGCTACGGCTTTCAGGATAAACTCGCACTCTTCCACTCCTTTCAGTCCGGTTTCGCTTGCCGCCAGCACTTGCTTCAAGGTAGCCAGCTTTTCTTCATTTGAACCGTTCAGCAGGATAATCGGCTGCAACTTGTCGATTGCTTCCTGCGGAATACCTTTCGAAGCCAGTTCAGCATTCACGTTATCCAGTCCAATTTTATCGAGCTTGTCGATAGCCACGGTAATGTCCACAATCTTATCCGCCTCGCCGATGATTTCAGCAATACCGGTCAGAATCTTACGGTTGTTTACCTTGATAGAAACACGGATACCGAACTTTCCGAACACAGCGTCAATCATCTGCACCAGTTCCACCTCATTCAGCAGCGAGTTGCTTCCCACGACGTCGGCATCGCACTGATAAAATTCGCGGTAACGTCCTTTCTGCGGACGGTCGGCACGCCATACAGGCTGAATCTGGAAACGCTTGAACGGGAAAGTAATCTCATCACGGTGCATCACCACATAGCGGGCAAAAGGTACGGTAAGGTCATAGCGCAATCCCTTTTCGCAGAACTTGCAAGCCAGTTTCGCAGCATTGCGACTCAGCAATTCTTCATCGGTCAGCCCGGAAAAATAGTCGCCAGAGTTCTGAATTTTAAACAACAGTTTGTCGCCTTCTTCCCCGTATTTACCCATCAGCGTAGATAGTGTTTCCATCGAAGGAGTTTCTATTTGCTGAAATCCATACAGATGAAACACCTCACGAATGGTGTTGAATATATAATTACGCTTCGCCATTTCCACGGGCGAAAAGTCTCTCGTTCCCTTAGGTATGCAAGGTTTTGTAGCCATAATGATTTAATCTTTAATTTTTTGCACAAAGATACAGAAAACTTGGGATTAGACAGAAGAACATAAGAAATACTTTCATGATTAATCAATAACTAAAATAGGTTCTTCTGCCCAGAAGAAGAGCCCCACCCGAAGTATCACTCCCGGCGGTTCATATAAATCATGATGTAATAAACCAACGTAGCCAGCGAGCTCAGCGCTGCAACCACATACGTATAAGCAGCCGACTTCAAGGCATCGGCAGCCTGCTTATGATTGAACGCATTCGTGATACCCGCTCCGCTTAACCAGACCAGTGCACGACGGCTCGCATCGATTTCTACCGGCAGCGTGATAAAACTGAACAAGGTGGTCATAGCAAACAGACAGATTCCGATAAACAACAGTTGCGGAAAACTCTGTGAAAGAATAATTCCTCCCAACAGAATCCACGACACGGTAGATGAAGCAAACTGTACCACCGGAACCAGCGCCGAACGCATCTGCAACGGAGCGTATGCACGTGCATGCTGCACGGCGTGTCCGCACTCATGCGCCGCTACGGCTGCCGCTGCCACACTGCATGTACCATACACATCTTCGCTCAGGTTCACCGTCTTGTTCGTCGGGTTATAATGGTCGGTCAGCATACCCGGCGTACTGGTTACGCGTACATCATAAATTCCGTTGTCACGAAGCATCTTTTCCGCCACTTCACGCCCGGTCATTCCATTGGTCAAAGGCAGTTGCGAATACTTTTCAAACTTACTCTTCAAACTGGCTTGCACCATATAACTGATAATGGCAATGCCAATAAATACAATCCAAATAAACATAGTTTTTCCTTTTTATGAAACCTTATACAAATTCTTTGCCAAAATACATAGTCTTATCGAAACCGACAAAAATGTCAGTTCGTTTTTAAGGTAATCTGATGATTCATTCAACAAATTTAACTACAAGTTTTAAAATAAGCCCTACATATGCAATACAAATCAATCTATTAAGACAAGCTACAGACATGATAAGTGAATTTATGCTTTCCAATAAAGAAATCACCGCAAAAAACGCTACCTTTGCCGAAAACAAGAGTTCTACTTTTAACTATGATAGTCTGCATCGCCGAAAAGCCCAGTGTGGCACGTGACATCGCCGAAGTTCTCGGCGCAAAAAACCGAAAAGAAGGATATATTGAGGGGAATGGGTATCAAGTAACCTGGACCTTCGGGCATCTCTGCACCCTGAAGGAACCTCATGAATATACCCCTTCGTGGAAATCATGGTCATTGGGAAGTTTGCCGATGATTCCGCCACGCTTTGGCATCAAACTCATCAATGACGGAGGTATTGAAAAGCAATTCCACATCATTGAAGGACTGATGCAACAAGCCGACATGATTATCAACTGCGGTGATGCCGGACAGGAGGGTGAACTTATCCAACGATGGGTCATGCAGAAAGCCGGAGCTAAATGTCCGGTCAAACGTCTCTGGATTTCATCGCTCACGGAAGAAGCCATCCGTGAAGGATTTGCCAATCTGAAAGACCAGTCAGAGTTTCAACCGCTTTATGAAGCCGGACTGAGCCGGGCTATCGGTGACTGGACTTTAGGTATGAATGCAACACGCCTTTATACACTGAAGTACGGACAAAACAGACAGGTGCTCTCTATCGGACGGGTACAAACTCCTACACTTGCCCTCATAGTGAAGCGTCAGCAGGAAATAGAGAATTTCACTCCCAAACAATACTGGGAACTGAAAACAGTATATCGTGACACCCTTTTCAGTGCCATCGTACGCAAAAGCGATGAAGAACTGGCGGAAGAAGCAGAAAAGGAAAAAGAGAATCCCATTGCACGGAAGAAAACGGCTGCAAAAGAAGATATAAACCGGGGCATCCCTCCTATAACGGATGAAGCAACTGGACAGCAACTTTTGGAACGCATCAAAAACCAGCCTTTCTTTATTACAGACATCACACTGAAAAAAGGAACAGAAGCACCTCCGCGCTTATTCGACTTAACTTCACTACAGGTGGAATGCAACCGGAAATTCAGCTATTCGGCGGATATGACTTTACAGCTTATTCAGTCTCTTTATGAAAAGAAGGTGGCTACTTATCCGCGTGTAGATACTACGTTCTTAAGCGATGACATTTATCCTAAATGTCCTAAGATACTGGAAGGATTACGCGACTATGCCACCTATACAGAACCACTTGCAGGAAAGCCGCTCCCTAAATCCAAGAAAGTATTCGATAACAGCAAGGTTACCGACCACCATGCCATCATTCCTACCGGTGTAAACCCACAAGGACTGACGGATATGGAAAAACGGGTGTTCGACCTCATTGCCCGCAGGTTTATTGCCGCTTTCTATCCCGACTGCCGGTTTTCAACAACCACCGTGACCGGACAGGCTGAAGAAATAGAATTTAAGGCTACCGGTAAACAGATACTTGACCCGGGATGGCGGGTTATCTTTCTGAAAGAACCGCAACCAGATGAAAATAAAGAAGGAGAGGAAGAAAAAGCTCTACCTCTATTTACCAAAGGAGAAAATGGTCCCCACTTGCCACAGCTCAATGAGAAGTGGACACAACCGCCACGTCCCTACACCGAAGCAACTCTGCTGCGCGCAATGGAAACTGCCGGAAAGTTGGTGGACAACGATGAGCTACGTGATGCATTAAAGGAAAACGGAATCGGACGTCCTTCTACACGTGCCGCCATCATTGAAACGCTTTTTAAAAGACATTACATCCGCAAAGAAAGAAAAAACCTAATTGCTACCCCAACAGGAGTAGAGCTTATCGGACTCATCCGTGAGGAATTGCTGAAATCGGCAGAACTGACTGGAATATGGGAAAAGAAATTGCGCGAAATAGAACGGAAAAGCTATGATGCAGCTACATTCCTCAATGAACTGAAGCAAATGGTTACCGAAATTGTATACTCCGTATTGCGCGACAACAGCAACCGACGGGTTACCGTAACAGAGGAAGCACCCACTCCTGCCGAGCGGAAAACAAGTACACGGAAAAAAGAAAGCAAGCAGGCCTCAGCTTCTGCAGATGCTCCATCAAAACCCAGAGCTCCCCGCAAGCGGAAAGTGGTTAATACACCACCTCCTCCACTTCCGGAAGGGGATGCCATGTTAGGGCATGCTTGTCCTCTTTGCGGAAAGGGTATTATTATTAAAGGGAAAACAGCCTATGGATGCTCGGAATGGAAAAACGGATGCACGTTCCGAAAGAACTTTTCATAAAGGTAAAATGCAGGTATTTGATGACGCTTGCTCAATACAGACACACATAAGAGAGGGGATATCCTGCCTATCCGGCAAAACAATGCAGAATACGCCTGCCGCATTCCGCAAAATAGCGAACTGATAAACCAAACCTCCATGACTGCCGATATTGAAGGACATCCCTACATTGCTACCTACTGGAGAGAGCAAGGAGACAGCATCCCCCAATACCGCTTGGTCTGGCATGACGGCAACCAATGGAACACCAGCCAAATCATGAAACGCACCCAACCCTTCACCCTCAAGGGAGGCGGTACTAAAATGATACCCATCTCGCGTCCTCGCATTGTTGCAGATGAAGGTAAAGCATGGCTTTTCTTCCGCGACTGCGAACGAGACAGCAAAGTACCAATGGCTTATACCGACAATCTCACTTAAAGATGCTGGCAAGTAAAAGACCTAACAGATTTTTCGGTAGAGGCATGGGAGCCGTCACTCAATCTAGAGTTATGGAAACAGCAACGGAAAATTCACCTGTTTGTACAAATCACCCACCAAGGCGATGGTGAACGTACCATTATGGTAGAACCTACTTCCGTCTATGTTTTAGAAATACTTCCTTAGAATGGATAACCAATGGCGAAATGAATCCCCATTCCGTCTTTAAACTTCGGAATGTTATAATAACCTGATTTCCCGGTTTCATAGGGCACATGAAGAGCCACTCCCCAGTCCAAACGTAACACCAAGAAAGAAAGATCATAACGTACCCCTATTCCAGTGCCTAAAGCAATACTGTCAAGAAAGCCTCCAAGTGTAAACTCTGCTCCAGGTCGTGCTTCGTCATGACGCATCAGCCACACATTTCCAGCGTCCATAAAAGCAGCTCCATTCAAGTTTCCTCCCAGGAAGTTAGACAACAAGCGGAAACGGTACTCCAGATTGGCCTCCAGTTTTATATCGCCTGTTTCATCTACGTATGAAAAACGGGAGTTCTCTGCCGGATGGAAGTTTCCCGGACCGATAGAGCGGATAGTAAAAGCACGGATACTATTGGCTCCACCCACATAAAACTGCTCGCTGTAAGGAGCGATGGTCTTGTTTCCATAAGCCCATATTACCCCTGCCATCAGACGGGAAGCCAATTGATGACGCTCACTAAACTGATGCAACCAACGCACCTCTGAGGTATACTTCAAGAACTGCGCAAATGGAGTTCCCAACAGTTTTTTATCTTGCCGGTTAAACTTCTGTCCGAATGCAGCATAAATCAAAGAAGTAACATTACCAGCCGAAGTTACTGAGTTTTCCCACCAAATACGGTTTTTCCTCTTCAAGTAACTGTTATCATAAGTCAGCGTATAAGAAAGCGACGGGATAAATTGGTTATCAAGGCTTCGGAATAACATCGGGTTAGCAGTAGCTATCGAATCAAACCGGGCAGTACGGTGCTGCAGCGTATTAAACGCCAGTTGAATCGGAGTAACCATATGCTTCATGCTACGTGAAGGCTGAAAACTATACGATACCGTTCCCCCAAATGAAAGCATCTTAAAATAGCGGGCCCGATTAATCTGCTCCACATAAAGCTTAAAGTTGGTTTCCGACGGGAAACGGAAGGGGTCAATACGATTTCGTATCCAAGGCAAAATAAGTCTCGGAAATTTCAAAGACAATGCAGCCCCCAATTCGTAGGAGTTCATGACCGAACTTTCTCCATCTACCGTAGAACTGGTTTGCCACTCATAGGAACCTTTCAACTCCAAATTCAAGGTAGCTCCCATTCTCTTAAAGTTTTTACGGGAAAGGCTAAATATAGCTCCCGGCCCTGTCTGTTTTGTGCTCTTTGTCGTTACATTCAGTTCGAGTTCGCTGTCATAGGGTAAATCAAACATCGAGTTGACGCGAATATCAAGCGTATCCGAACCTTCACTGCGAGGAGTATAACTGAATTCACTAAACTTAAACACGCCCAAACGAGCCAACGCTTCCTGCGTATAATCCTGACGTAACTGTGAATACATTTCTCCCGGACGGTAAAGGAAACGTTTGCGCAATACCCCATACTTCAAACCAGGCTTCTTGCCAGAATAATACACCGTAAAGTTACGGGCCATTAACGAATCCGTAGGAGGTTCTCCGTTATACCCAGTTAGATAGACAGAGGTCTTTCCGATATAATAAGTACGTGAAGCTTCGGCCGGAATACTTTTCCGGGGAACAATCTTTAAATTCACATATCCGGGACGAATCAAGGTGTCGGCCAAAAAAGTGATAAATTCAGAACGATAATAAAAGTATCCGTTATTCCGGAATAGCTTCACCAAACGCTCACGCTCGTCATTCAGCTTCGTTACATCAAAATGATCTCCCGGACGGATGATACGCTTATCGTAAGCAACATGTATCAAACTGTCAGCCCGCGGAGTAAACCCTTCGTATGAAATTGAATCAAGCAGATAAGCATGCCCCATATCTATAGCATACTGCAAGCGGATTTTTTTAGGATGAGCCGTACTGTCAACCCGATAAGTAACCTTTCCGTTAAAGAAACCATAATCATGTAATAAATTACTTGCCACCTTCACGCGAGTTTCAGGATTCACTGTTGAAAGATACACAGGAGTGGAAGCAAATTTCTTAAAAATCCACTTTCCTATCCCCTTCTCATAACGCTGATAATGGTTAAAAATCCACAGTCCCACCGGCACATGCCAACGCATACTGGTACTGCCCAATACAGCATTGTTAGGAGCCACCGCTATGGCAGCCTCAGCTTCTTCCAGGGCCTTTATCCCCATCGGAGTCACATTTTTATTCGCTATTTCGGTTTTTTTCATCCCGATATATAGCACCTCGCCTTCAGCCAAATGCTTCGTTGTGGAACAGGAAGCCAACACCCACACCCCCACACACCATGCTATAATCTTATTTAGAAGTTGTTTCTTGCTCTGCATGTTCTACAGTTCCTTTCTTTCTTTTCTTAAAGATAAACAGTTCACTCAGTTTGCTGATTTTCTTACGGAGCACAATACCCGCTCCCGTTTCAATCACCTCTCCGTCAAGAATACTTTCATAATTCTTGTCATGGAACACTTTAATATATCGGGTTCCACTGTTATCCAGTCGATACTCAACTGAAACATTGTCAATAAATGATTCATCTTGTTGGTTTGCCGTATTTCCGGTTGAAATCTTCCCGCCAATGACTATCCGGAAACGGTTGTTCCAGAAGCGTTTGGCAAACTGGAAATTATAATCGGTACGGGTAGAGCCGTCTTCCCCCTGCTCGGTCTGTTCCATTCCAAAGTTCACGTCGATGGTTTTCAACGCACTGCCAGCCACTTTATTAATCTCACTTTGCAGGAATGAATTAAGCACACTGTTTGCCGAGAGTCCACCTCCACCTGCTCCACCTCCTTCAGGCATATAGATTCCTGTAACCAGCATCGTCACAGCCATTTTATTTTTCTGCTCTGCCGACATACCAGCCAGTTCATTCTGTACACCTCCGTCATCAGGAGCTTCCAGAGTAAAGGTAAATCCCAAGTTCTCAAGACGATTTGTAATATTCACTCCAACATCGAAATTAACCGTACGCGAACTCTTGTCTTGCTGAGAAACAGAAGCCCGTACGCGTTCAGAAGCCTGGATGTTCAGGTTTGGATTCATGATATTTCCCGTCCACTCAATATAACTTCCATTTTCAATATGGAAGGTTTTCAAAGGAATTACCGGCATTTCATACTTCATTTCTCCACTCATCAGAGAATAACGTCCGTTTAACAACATACTTCCTTCCGCTGTATATTGGAACGATAAATCTCCTCCCCCTTCAAAACGCATATAGTTCGTTCCCTGCTCATCCATCTCAACCCGGCACTGAACCGCCTCATCAATATGTAAAGTCATCATCAGATTCATTCC
This sequence comes from uncultured Bacteroides sp., assembly GCA_900546645.1. Classification (GTDB taxonomy): domain Bacteria; phylum Bacteroidota; class Bacteroidia; order Bacteroidales; family Bacteroidaceae; genus Phocaeicola. The sequence goes on from URDR01000005.1 coordinate 22,379, forward strand.
CCCCAATGACATCGTAGGAATAGATCGTTTCGGAACTTCGGTCGTATCGCGGAAATTCACAAAAGTTATGGTTTCACCCAGTCGGTCTTCAACAGTCAAAGGCGACTCTTTCATAATATAGGTGAAATCACTTGTACCCAGAATATTGGCATTGCCACGCACATTCAATGATTCTATCTCTCCTTTGATTACCGTATTCAAATCTACATAGAGTTTACCGTAAACCATTGACTCTTTCGTTCGTTTGGCATTAAGCACTTCAAAATTATTGGCATACATTCTAAGGTCAAGCTTCATTTTCGCCAAGTCAACCATGTCCACATCACCATCAATCGTAAACGGAGTCTTTCCCTTTGTAAAGATTTTAAACTTATCAAAGTGCAAGCGACTATCAACCATACGTACCGGACGATTATCAAACCGCAAATCCAGAGAAGCTTGCGGCACCTTAACATTGACACTGTCTAAGTTTATCTGCCCATTCATTATCGGCTTATCTGTCGCTCCTTTAACCGACATGGTTCCATCCAAATCGCCAGATAAAAGAGCCATACGGTCAGGAATAAAAGCATTTGCCACTTCGAGAGGGAAATGATTTAATGCCATTTTTGCAGAAAGAGTTCCAGATGAGCCTTCCAGCTGAGCGGGGAAATAAGAACCGTTCCAGCTCATGATTTCCTTGCTGTTACGCATCACAAATCCGTCAATACGCTGTTCGCCTGTTTTTTCCGGCAGATAAACCGCACTTAAAGACCAGTCACCCAGAGCTTGTTTGTTATAGGCAAAGCGGTTCACCATTACATCAGCCGAAACTTGAACCTGGTCTTCCGACTGTATATAGTGTGTTTCAGCATTAATAATGCCTGCCACATCGGGCATATAAGGTACAATGCGACGAAACTCAGCTATATCAATACGGTTTAGCGACAGGGTAAGATCTTGCTGCACAGTAGAATCAGGAGTGGAATACAAACCAATTCCCGTATGCTGCTCATCGAATATGCTTAAGTCGGCCCATATACGCCCTTTATCACTCAGATAGACATAATTTCCCGGATTAACCCGAAATTTACGATATACCAGCGTGGGCTCGTTAGGTGAAATCTGCAGGCTAATTCCATGCTCCTGCAAGGCTGCAAGGAAGCCGATGCGTGCTCCACATTCTTTCTTCCCGTTCAGATATTCTATCATCATATTGGCAGAAGTAGAATCAATAGCCCCATTCAGCGATATATCGAAAGCCTCTTGAAAAGGTTTGTTTCCTGCAATAACCCCACTCTTGAAAACCTGACGCAAGGCTTCTTGCGTGGTTTGAAAATAAATACTATCCAGTTCAAGGCTATTGGTACGCAAATTATTCAAGTAAGCCGATCCGTTCAGTCCATTTTCGGGCGACGTTTCCATCTTGACAAACATACGGTTATAGCTTACACGATTAGCTGCCATCATGTTAGCCAACGGGTTATCTTTCCCGGAAAAGATATAAAAACTGGTAACGGGAAGAAGCTCACGCAAGGCAGGTTGGTTTATCTGCCGGGCAGTCCACTGCTCAGAAACCTTAGACAGAAGTTTCTCTATCTGTGCCGAAAGATGCTCCGGACCTCCTTTTGCCCGAAAGAGAAATACCAAATCGCCGGCATTGGCAAAACTCCGGATAGAATCATTTGCCGTATCCAGTCCTAAGTGAATATCTTTTGCCTTAAATGTTTTCTCAGCTGTCATTAACCGGATATCTTTGACAGAAGCCTTCAGCGCATGACTGTTTTTCATATCCGAGCAGAAATGTACATTAATCTTCTCGGCTGTCTTAAAAGGCTTGCTCACCAGATTCATCCCATAAAGATCCATCCAGTTCACATTTACATTCAAATCAGCCTCAACACGTTTGGGATGCAGTTCAGCCTGAACGATAGAAGATACATCCATCACATTATCTTTAACTCCCAGTTCTACTTTAGCTGCAGCGTTTTTCAATGACGCTGTAAGGTTAGCCCCCGACAGCACTTTACTTCCATACTCTAAATGAGCGATTCCTCCCGAAGCCTCCATCCTTGTATGTGAATCGAAGAAGTCAAATCCTTCTCCTTCGGCTTTAAGCGAAGCCGAAAGCATATACAATGAATCGGAAGGCATAAAGGCATTCAAATTCAAAGCATCCACTTTCAGGTCGGCATGATACTTATCACCTTTGAGATTATATCCCGCCAGAAGGGTAACCTTGCCTGAGTCTTGCTTCAAGACCACATCGGCCTGCATTTCACTTCCGTCCAGCCCGAGTTTACCCTCCAGAGCCGTTCCGGAAGGGATTACAACTCCTTCTGTCAGTTTACTCAAAAAGCGCATATCTTGCACCTGAGCCGAAAGATTGATATTTCCTCTTCGTGAGATACTGTCGAGCACATCTGTCAGATTTCCGTCGGCTCTCATCTCAAAACTTCCGGGAATGGTTACGTTAAACCCGGTAAATTGCAGTTGGTTTAAACTTCCGTCAATGCCAGCCTGAATACGGAGAGGGGCAGAGGGGAAGCTTCTCACAAACTCCTCCGGCAGGTGAGGGATGATTTTAAACAAATCAGACTTGCCTATTTCTGCCATTAACCGTCCTCTCAGACCACTGTTCCCATTTGCCGATGACAGACTCCAGTCTGCATCTGCCTCAAACGTAAGATAAGAATCGAGAGTACGGATTTCCAGTGAAGGAACCCGAATGGTCTGCTCGTCGGTCACCAGCCTGCCTTCTGTCGATACGATTTCCAGACCCGAACGTTCTTTAAGTCCAAACTCACGGATATGTGCCCGGATATGATTTCCCTGATAATAAATAGAATCAATTCCGATATTAATATCGTTGAATGCCAGATGAGAAGGGTCAATTCCCCCCTCTTCATCCAAAGGAGTATTACCCATATTCACAGCAGCCGCTCCCCGTTTTATCCTGAAACGTCCTACTGTATAAGCCGACTTATGCAAGTCAATGAAACCATTCCGCAAAGATGCCTCACCAAATGCCACGCGGAAATCCATTGTATCGAGCGGCATATCCATCGTAAACGAGACATTGCTTAAATCTGCGCGCTGCAGTTTAATCTTCCAGAAAGTAGGCTCTGAAACTACTGTATCGGCAGCAGTAGTATCGGCCAAAGAAAGAAACAAATGGGTATCTTTTAACTGCAAGTCATTCACCATAGCAGTTTCAGGAGATAAAGCTACTCCATGAGAACGAAGAAACAGTTCTCCCAAATCGCCCTTCAGCTTCATACCTTCAATCAGCTCAGCCGTATTCACCGATGCCTGCTGAAGACGTACTCCATCGATTTCAACCTGCTGCTTCAGAAGAGGCAAAAGCTGAACCTCTATGGTCAGCTGACGTACATCAAGAATCGTATCGGGATAATCAATTACTAAAGCATCATATACCACCAAATCAAGCGGAAAGCCTAACGAAAGCCGTCCGATACGTATATCCATGCCCGTGGTCTGCGAAGCATAACGGGTGGTCTGCCCCACCAAAAAACTTTGGACGGGAGGAATATATATCAAAATACAGACAATAATAAAAAGGAGTATAGGAGAAATAAAAAAACCTATTCCCCATTTAATATATCTTTTCATGAACTTTACTTCATTTTTTGTTATTATTGCAAATATAGGGAAAAATAAGCAACCCAAGGTAGATTTTGTTAGCTAAGTCTGCCATTAGCTCCATATTATTTCCTACCTTTGTGGCAGTTACTAACTTTTAATATACTTATGAAACCTACATTATTTGTATTGGCAGCTGGTATGGGTAGCCGCTATGGCGGTTTGAAACAGCTTGACGGACTGGGTCCAAACGGTGAAACTATCATGGATTACTCTATCTTCGATGCTATCCGCGGAGGATTTGGAAAAATTGTATTTGTAATCCGTAAAGATTTCGAAAAAGATTTCCGTGAAAAAATTATCAGCAAATATGAAAATCACATTCCTGTAGAAGTGGTATTCCAGGATATACATGATTTACCTGCAGGATTTACCTGTCCGGAAGAACGCGTTAAACCTTGGGGAACTAACCATGCCGTATTAATGGGTAAAGATGTCATCAAAGAACCATTCGCTGTAATCAATGCCGATGACTTCTACGGACGCGACAGCTTTGCCGTAATCGGAAAATACCTGTCTGAACTGCCCGAAGGAAAGAAGAACGATTACTGCATGGTAGGTTTCCGCGTTGGAAATACTTTATCTGAAAGCGGAACTGTGGCACGCGGTATCTGCTCTACCAACGAAGAAGGTCACCTGACTACCGTTGTTGAACGTACTGAAATTATGCGTGTAAACGGTCCGGTATGCTATAAAGATGAAAACGGAGAATGGGTAGCCGTTGAAGACAACACTCCTGTTTCAATGAACATGTGGGGATTCACTCCTGATTATTTCAAGTATTCAGAAGACTATTTCGTAGAATTCCTGAAAGCAAATCTGAGCAATATCAAAGCTGAATACTTCATCCCGTTAATGGTTAACAAACTGATTAATGAAGGTACTGCTACCGTTAAGGTACTTGATACAACTTCTAAATGGTTTGGAGTGACTTATGCTGCCGACAGACAAAGCGTGGTTGACAAAATCCAAGCTTTGGTAGATGCTGGAGAATATCCTGCCAAGCTGTTCTAAACAGAGATTCTCTTATCAAGGCTATATGGTTCCGATTTGCCACAGCCAACTCGGAAAAACGCCTTGACAACTCATACAAAATGCCTAGACGTTCTAAACGAAACGCCTAGGCATTTTATTTTTTCTCCCTTAGGTTCCAGAACCTACCAATTGCCAGTCCACTCTTATCTTCATTTGAATCCGAACGTAAAAAGCAATTCTAATACCTTTTTATCAACCGACAGGCATTTCCTTATAGAGGTATATTCCTAAATACATGAATTTAAATGTATATTCACACATGGGAGCAAATCTATACATTTTTATTTAAAGCATAGTACTACAAGGACTTAGGCAGATTACACGACAAAAAAAAATGAATAACAAGGAAAAAAGTAAATGTCATAAGGGAAACTAAATAAGCAAGAATAAACCATACCCAAACCTAGTACTCTTTTCATAAACATAGGGTTGGTATTTTACACTTATTATGTTTATACAGCCCGATTTTTCAGTTTTTTTTAAATATATAGTAAAGATTACAAAAAATATCATTACCTTTGTTCCGATGTTGGGCTATTAAGCTAATATACATCCAACTAAGTCCTTGTAGAACTTAGTTGGCAACTTGATTTTTTAATTCTGGGAATATGAGCAAACTGACGAATGTACAGACTTGTATCCTTATTTCTAATACTTAATATCATAGTTATGTTAAAACGACTTAAATCGGTCAGCATGATGCTGTTTCTAGCTGGGGCTTCCGGTGGAACAGCTTTCGCTCTTCCCTCCATGGGAATTGATGATGTAAAAATGACACAGCAAGACGGTACTTGTACCGGTGTAATTAAAGACACAACCGGAGAAACGGTCATCGGTGCTTCAGTAGTCATAAAAGGTACTACGAATGGTACAATTACTGATTTCGACGGTAAATTCTCGCTGAGTGGTGCAAACAAAGGAGACGTTATCCAGATTTCTTTCGTAGGTTATGTAACTCAAGAAGTGGTTTGGGACGGCAAACCCTTGAATGTGATTCTGAAAGATGATACACAAACTTTGGAGGAAGTAGTAGTAGTAGGTTTCGGTACTCAGAAAAAAGTAAACCTGACCGGTGCTGTTTCAACAGTAGGTGCCAAAGAATTGGCTTCACGCCCGGTTAACTCGGTTACAGATGCCTTGCAAGGTACAGTAGCCGGTATGAACTTCTCAACTTCTTCAAGTGGAGGTACATTGAACGCTTCTAAAGATATCAACATCCGTGGTATCGGCTCTATCGGTAAAGGGTCTTCTACCTCTCCGCTGGTATTGATTGACGGAATGGAAGGCGATTTGAACTCACTGAACCCGCAAGACATTGAAAATATTTCTGTATTGAAAGATGCTTCGGCTTCATCAATTTACGGTTCACGTGCTTCGGGTGGTGTAATCTTAGTTACAACCAAAGGCGGTAAAGCAGGAAAGACAGTTGTTAACTACAACAACAGTTTCCGTTTCAACTCTCCGCTGAACATGCCTGAAATGATGGACTCTTACTCATGGGCTACATATATGAACTATGCTAGCGAATACGGCGGTAGCGGTACCTGGTTCTCGCCTGAAAAGCTGCAGGCCATTAAAGCTGCCCAGAGCGACCCGAGCATGAAGACCATGTTTGCCAACTCGAACAACCGCTGGGAAATATGGGATAACAACGACTTGCTGCCTATCGCAAACACAGACTGGCTGAAAGAGCACTTCGGAAACAGTTTCTCACATGAACACACCTTGAGTATCAACGGAGGTAGTGAGAAGATGAGATATTATTTCTCAGCCAACTATCTGGATCAAGATGGTATCTTGCGTCACGGAGACGACAACCAGCAGCGTTATGCCGTAACTGCTAAAATTGATGCCGATATCACCAGCTGGTTGAAGATGACGTATAGCGCACGCTTTACCCGTACAGATTATCAGGCTCCTACCGTAATGGTAAATGGTACCGACGAATTCTACCACAACATGTGCCGTTACTGGCCGATTATCCCGACCGTTGACCCGAACGGACACTATGTGGCTGAATCATACATCGAACGTATGCAGAACGGTGGCTTGTACAAGTCGCAGAAAGACATCCTTGCCCAACAGCTGGCTTTCCGCCTCACTCCACTGAAAGGACTGGTTATCAATGCGGAATTAAACTACCGTATCAATAATGAGAATAACCACACCGACTGGCAAACTACTTACGGATATAATGTAAACAACCAGCCGTTCGTTGACTTCAATGCCAACTCTTCTGTAAAAGAATATAACTTGAAGAGCAACTACTTCAACCCGAATATTTTTGCTGAATACAGCCACTCGATTGCCGACCATAACTTTAAGGTAATGGCTGGTTTCCAGAGCGAATGGTTCCGTAACCGTGATATTGAAGCACAGCAGTTCGGTATCGTTGCCGGTCTTCCAACACTGAATACAACCGGAGTGAACCCGACAGCAAAAGGTGGTTATAACACATGGACTACTGCCGGCTTCTTCGGACGTTTGAACTACGACTACAAAGGCCGCTATTTGCTCGAAGCCAATATCCGTTACGACGGCTCTTCACGTTTCTTGCGTGAAAACCGCTGGAACTGGTTCCCTTCATTCTCTGCAGGATGGAACATTGCCCAGGAAGCTTTCTGGGAAAACTTGGCGCAGACCGTAAATACCTTGAAACTTCGTGCTTCTTGGGGTGAACTGGGTAACCAGAACACCGACAACTGGTATCCTTTCTACCCCACCATGACCTACAAAACGAATAACGGCAACTGGCTGGTGAACAATGCAAAACCGAATACAGCCGAACAGGCTCCGCTGGTATCAGCACTGCTTACTTGGGAAAGAAGCCGTACATGGGAAATCGGTCTCGACTGGGGTGCATTCAACAACCGCCTGACTGGTTCGTTCGGCTACTTCCAGCGCAAGACATATGATATGGTAGGTCCGGCTATGGAATTGCCCGATGTATTGGGAGCCAAGGAACCGAATACCAACAACTTGGATATGACATCAAAGGGATGGGATTTGCAAATCAGCTGGCGCGACATGATCAGAGACTTCAGTTATGGTGTTTCTTTGACCTTAAGCGACAACCAGATTACCATCGACAAATACCCGAACCCGTCGAAAGACTTAGGACAGACTTATTATGACGGCGCCAAATACGGTGATATCTGGGGATATACCACTGTGGGAATTGCCGGTTCACAAGAAGAAATGGATAAGCACTTAGCTAACAACGACCAGTCGTTCCTGGGTAGCAACTGGACAGCAGGTGACGTGATGTATAAAGACTTGAATGGTGACGGAAAGGTAGACCGAGGCGAATATACAGCCAATGACCATGGCGACCTGACCGTGATAGGCAACTCTACCCCACGCTACAACTTCGGTTTGAATCTGGACGCTGCATGGAAGGGCTTCGACTTGAAACTTTTCTTCCAGGGAACATTGAAACGTGACTACATGGCAGGAAGTGCTACTTTCTGGGGAGCTACAGGTACGGGTAAATGGCAGGCTTTGGGATTCAAGGCTCATGCTGATTACTGGACACCCGACAACAAAGGTGCCTATTATCCACGCCCTGACTGGAATGGCGGTCGCAACACCAATACCCAAACCCGCTACTTGCAGAATGCAGCTTACTGCCGTCTGAAAAACGTGACTTTGGGCTATACGCTTCCTAAGAGCCTGACTGAAAAATTCTATGTGGAAAACCTGCGCTTCTTCGTATCAGCAGAAAACCTGTTTACCATCACCAACTTTACCGACATTGCCGATCCGGAACTGATTGGTGCAGGTTATGGAGACGGTAACTTGGGTAAGACCTATCCGCTGTCGAAGACCGTATCATTTGGATTAAGTGTAACCTTTTAATGACTGACAATTATGAAACTTAAATATATAAACATATGCTTACTGTGTGCAGCAATGGCAGGCTTTTCTTCCTGCAACGACTATCTGGACCAGGAACCGGAAAGCGCCATCATTCCGGAAGCTTTCTTCACTACTGATGCCGATTTGGCTGCATACACCATCAACCTGTATAATTTCTTCAGCTGCATCCAGCCGGGAAGTTATGGTATCAGCACTTTCGGGAATGACAATCACACCGACAATCAGGCAGCCATGAATTATTCCTCACGCTGGGTACCCGGAGAATGGAAAGTTCCTACTTCAACGGATGATAACAAACGTACCGATGCGTGGAACTTCTTCCAGATACGTGACTGCAACTATTTCTTCGATAACGTATTGCCTAAATACAAGGAGGGAAAAATAACAGGAACAGATGCCCTCATTCGTCACTACATCGGTGAAATGTACGTGCTCCGTGCATACGCTTACTTCGACAAACTGCAAACCATCGGTGACTGCCCCATCATTGAAACTGCCATGGCAGATGATGAAGCTGCGCTGGTAGAAGCTTCCAAACGCCAGCCTCGCCACAAAGTGGCTCGCTTCATTCTGGAAGACTTAAACCACGCACTTGAATACTTGGCCGATGAAGTTCCCGGCGGAAAGAACCGCATCAGCAAAGACGTGGCTCACCTGTTGCGTTCACGCGTGGCTCTGTATGAAGGAACTTGGCTGAAACATCACAAAGGTACTGCTTTCGTTCCTGGAGGTCTGGGATGGCCGGGTGATGCCAGCCTGCTTGACGGTTTCAACATTGATACTGAAATTGACTTCTTCTTGGGAGAAGCCATGAAATCGGCTCAAATAGTAGGCGACAAATTGGTTGACAAATTGGAAATTAACACCGATGTGAATGAAGGAATGGATAAAGCCCTTGCCAGCTTGAACCCGTATTACACCATGTTCTGCGATGAGGACATGGACAAGTACAGCGAAGTACTGATGTGGCGTGAGTTTAACGAAGGACTGGGCGTAACCCACAACATCCAGATGCAGCTGCAAAATAATGGCGGCGGTTCAGGATGGACTCGCGGACTGGTCAACTCGTTCTTGATGCGTAATGGTCTGCCTATCTATGACAGCAACTCTGGTTACAAGGAAGAATGGGAAAAACAAAGTGTAAAGGCCACCCTGCAAGACCGTGACTCACGTATTCAGCTTTTCACCAAAAAAGACGGTGACATAGAAAACTATACTTCGGCTGGTACAATTAACTATGTAACCTTGAACTGGGTGGTTATGGGTTCTTCTGAAACCCGTATGACTACCGGATATGCCATCAAGAAAGGAAAGCACTATAATGACTATATGCAGACCCTTCATAACAAGGGTACTACCGGAAGCGTGGTATTCCGTGGCACAGAAGCATTGCTTAACTACATGGAAGCCTGCTGCGAGAAAACAGGCGATGTAGATGCTACTGCCACCAAATACTGGAAAGCACTGCGCAAACGTGCCAAAGTGGACGAAGACTTCATGAAGACTATCAATGCTACCAACATGAACGAAGAAGCCAAGTGGGACTTCGGTGCTTACTCACACGGACAGTTGGTTGACGCCAAGCTGTATAACATCCGCCGCGAACGCCGTAACGAGTTAATCGGTGAAGGCATGCGTTGGGCTGATCTGAAACGCTGGAGAGCATGCGACCAAGTTAACGGCTACCAGATTGAAGGTATGCGCTACTGGGGTTCTGCTTACGTAGGTACTTTCTTGAATAAAGATAAAGAAGACTATACAGTAGTCGACGTGGAAGGCGGTAAAGGTAACATGTCAAGCGAAGCAATCAGCGGTGTTTATATCCGTCCGTACCAAATCAGCAAGGTAAACAACTCGGCATTCAACGGTTACAAGTTTACAGAAGCTCACTATCTGTCACCGCTGCCGCAGAATGCATTCCGCCAGACTGCATCAGGCGACAAGACTGATTTGAATACCTCAGTGGTATATCAAAATCCGGGCTGGCCGAAAATAGGAGGACAAGGACCTATAGCCAAGTAATAAGCTGGCTCCATATATTAAGAAAAGGGACTTCCCGTAATTGGGAAGTCCCTTTCTATTATAAAACTTAAGATTCGCTTGAAAGATAACAAAATAACAAGGCTCTGAAATACCCGAACTTGTGTACGTAGAAAAAAGATTTTCTAAAATCTTATCAACTTATCATCTGAAACCTTCTACAGAACAGCTGTTTATTCCTTAATACGAATCAGCAAATTGGCCAAAATAGCAGTAATCCCTCCGGTTGTAATGCCCGAAGAGAAAATATTACGCAACGTTTCAGGCAACTGACAAAGAATATCAGGAACCAGTTCTACACTCAGTCCGAATGAGAAACTTAATGCCATAACCAAGGTTGCCTTACGGTCAATTTTCTGCGATGCGATAATACGGATTCCGGCAGCGGCAACTGTTCCGAACATCAGCAAAGTGGCACCCCCCAACACCGGCTCGGGCATCAGTGAAAAGATAAGCCCAACAGCCGGAAACAATCCAAGCAAGACCAAGAAGCCTGCAATGAAATATCCCACATAGCGGCTTGCCACTCCGGTAAGCTGAATCATTCCATTATTCTGAGCAAAAATAGAGTTGGGGAAAGAGTTAAAGACTCCGGCAAGCATTGAGTTAAATCCATCGGCCAGAATTCCTCCCGAAGCACGTTTCACAAAGACTTCTCCCTCAACCGGCTCTCCCGAAATCAATGAATTAGCCGTAATATCCCCATAAGCTTCTATGGCTGTAATCAGATAAACCAAAGCTAATGCTATAATCGCTGAAATATCAAATGATATACCGTAACGGAAAGGAATAGGGATATTAAAACCACCATAACTCTGAACAGCCGAAAAATCAACCATGCCCAAAACCCACGCAACAATATACCCGGCTATCAAACCTATCACAATGGAACTCATACGCAAATAGCGGTTTGAGCTTCTGTTGAAAAAAATAATCAGTACCAATACCAAGGCTGCCAGTCCGATATGTTCAAAAGCTCCGAAAGTTCCATTGGCTTGAGCCGCAGCTCCACCCCCACAAGCTGAAATTCCTACCTTAATCAGACTCATACCTATCAGGGTAACTACGATACCTGAAACCAGAGGGGTTATTATTTTACGTGTGTACTTCAGCAGACGGCTTATAAACATCTCAACTGAAGAAGCTACCATACAAGCTCCGAATATACACTCTAATCCACCGGCTAAACCCGCCGAGATAATCGGACCGATAAATGAAAAACTGGTTCCCTGAATGCACAACAAGCCACAGCCAACAGGACCGATACGACGGCACTGAATAAAAGTGGAAAGTCCGGATACAAACAGAGACATGGAGACAAGAAAACTGGTAGTTTCCAAATCAAGTTTCAGCGCTCCGGCAATAATAAGCGGTGGGGTAATAATTGCTACAAAAATAGCCAACAAGTGTTGCAAAGCTGCAAAGACAGCATCCTTCACTGGCGGACGGTCATTCAAACCATAAATAAGCCCAGCACTCTGAGCTTCTGATTGTTGCTCTTTTTCCATGAATCAATCGTTACTCTTTTATTTTTATTTGACAGTTATCCAGACTTTCAATAATAGCAAGCGACTCAACATGAATACCTTGTTCACGTAAATAATCGCCTCCATGCTGAAAAGACTTCTCAATCAAGAATCCCATACCTACCAGTTCAGCATCGGCTTTCTGCACCAGATCAATAATTCCTTTCGCAGCATTACCATTTGCCAAAAAATCGTCTATAAATAATACCTTATCGCCAGGACAAAGATAATCTTTGCTGACACAAACATCATAAGTGCGGTCTTTGGTGAATGAATATACTGTTGTGGTCAGCATATTTTCCATCGTACTCGGCTTTTTCTTTTTTGCAAATACCACCGGTAATTCCAACAAATAACCCACCATTATAGCCGGTGCTATACCACTCGCCTCAATAGTCATCACTTTGTTGATTTTAGTGCTTGCAAACCGACGCACAAACTCTACTGCCATTGATTTCATCAAGATGGGATCCATCTGATGGTTGATGAAATTATCAACTTTGAGGATACCTCCCTCAAAGCATTTTCCATCACGCAAAATACGTTCTTTCAGCGCTTTCATCTTCTTGTAAAAATAGAATTGAATTGATTATATAAAGAAACTGCAAAGGTACAAGTTTTTATTCTAAGAGCGAAAAGACATTACAAAAAAGCAGAGGCCATTTTCATCAAACGAAAAGAAAAAACCGCTGAAAGAATGTAGTCAAAAACTTTCAGCGGCTCTATATCTGTATGTTTTACAGAATCGACTTTATTTTTTCAGGTTAACTAAGTTCTATGCAATGAGCTAACAAAACTCATTACCGGATTTATCATTGTTGATTATCGGGAGTTTCTTCTATTAAAATATCCTCCATAGACTCTACATTCCATTGGCTGATTTCTTTCCCTACAACTGCCAGTCCTTCTTTAGTTAATCTCAGTTTATATTTATAACAATAACCCGACTTAAACTCACCCTTTATCCCATCGGTGTGAGCTATATAAGAAATACCGTCACGCTGATAAGCAGCAGAATAACTAAGCGTTTTCTCTGAAACCGAAGGATTCAAAAGAATTACAGCCGAATGGCTTCCTTCTATATCTAAAGCAACTCCTTCTTCATATGTAAAAGTCAACGGAGAAGCAGAAGATTCGCCAACCGCTACCATACCATCCAGACTCGCCTTATCATCAAACTTATAATAATGCTTATCAAAAAATCCTTCGCCTGAAAAAGATTCTTTTTGTAAAGTAACCTCTTCCCCTTCTTTGTCTTTTATCAATGTTACAGAAACTAAACTATAAGCATGCTGAAAAGCTGATGACCCGGTAAACGAAACCGTACCATTGTTGCTTTCATATGAAGCCAAACAACGAGCAAACAAAAAGTCATATTCACCCAAACCGTTCCATGTTCCGGTCTGTTTGCTCAAATCGGGCATCACAACTTGAGCGCTCGAAGTGGTTTCCTTCGCATAAGGGTAATAAGCACAGAATGAATATTCGTTCACTTTATCTTTCCATTCAGCTTTCCCGTCGGTTTTCCAACTTCCGGATGCCAACGTCCACTTCATCGGCGTTGAGCTGTAAGGCATAAAAAAACCAATTTCATCCCCTTCTTCAAAATCAGAACTTCCATCTTCGGCAGTTACACTACGTGCCGACATTTCATTTCCTGCAATTGAAGCCTGCACGTGCAGGTCAAGTGTTCCTTGTTGTGACATACTCATTTCTTCTTGTTGGCAAGAGGCCAATGCAAACATGCTACAAAAGCACATCCATAAATGTTTTTCCATTTCTATTAATTTTAAAGTTTGAGAACTATTTCTCATTTTAGTTACGAAAACGTTACATTGACCTTCTGTTTACCTTTTTATCCTTTTTTTACTTCTCTCCTAATTTTCAAAAGTCTGTTGCTTTTCTTACATTTGCAGAAACTAAACTAAAATATTATGAGAAAAACTTTGCTTTTGCTCGGTTTCTGCATGTTATCTATTCTATGGACATTTGCACAAGAAGCCAAATACGTGTTTTACTTCATCGGAGATGGAATGGGTGTTAATCAAGTTCAAGGAACTGAATACTATTTAGGAGAATTAGAAGGAAAAACCGGAATTTCCCCCTTGCAGTTTACTCAGTTTCCTTATTCAACCGTAGCTACCACCTTCTCAGCTACCAACCGGGTTACCGATTCAGCTGCTGCCGGAACAGCACTCGCCACCGGACATAAAACCCAAAATGGAGCCATCGGAGTACTTAAGGATTTGCAAACCCCAGTAAACAGCGTTGCTGTATGGGCAAAAAACAGCGGGAAACGAGTTGGAGTAGCCACAAGTGTCAGTGTTGATCATGCCACCCCCGCCGCTTTCTATGCCCATGTAGCCGGCCGCGGAAGCTATTATAACATCGGAAAAGATTTATATAAAGCCGGATTTGACTTTTATGCCGGTTCTGATTTCCTCCAGCCAACCAACAAAGATAACGCCAACGATGAAAACCTTTACGATATGGCCGGGAAAAACGGATATGTCATTGCACGAGGATATAAAGATTATCTGAAGAAAAGCAAGAAAGCCGATAAAATGATTCTCTTCCAATCGGAAGTAGCTTCAAAGCAAGACCGAAGTGCCATTCCTTATGCCATTGACCGCACCAAATCAGACCTCACCCTGCAAGACATTACACGCTCAGCCGTTAATTTCCTGACAAAAGACGCATCTAAAGGCTTTTTCCTGATGGTTGAAGGAGGAAAAATTGATTGGGCATGCCATAGTAACGATGCTGCAACGGTTTTTCAAGAAGTAATTGATTTTGATAACGCCATCAAAGTGGCTTACGAATTTTATGCACAACATCCCGACGAAACATTGATTGTAATTACTGCCGACCATGAAACTGGAGGTATCGTTTTAGGAACCGGGCCTTATGAGTTAAATCTGCAAGTATTGAAAAATCAGAAAGTAAGTGAGAGTGGATTTACAAAAATAGTAAACCAGCTACGCGAAAAGAGCAAAAACCAAGTGTCATGGGAAGACATCAAACAAGCCCTTAAAGAAAACTTCGGCTTTTGGGATTCCGTTAAATTATCCGACAAGCAAGAAGCACGCCTAAAAGCGGTCTATGAAAGCAGCTTGAAGAACCAACAGATGAAACTTGAAAAAAGTGAATATGCTCAAGACGAACCTATTGCGGCAGAAGCTAAACGCATTATTGATGAAATTGCTTTAGTAGGATGGACAAGCGGCGGACACTCTGCCGGATATGTACCTGTATTTGCCATCGGTGCCGGAGCTGAACTGTTCCAGGGTCGCATAGACAATACTGAAATTCCTTTAAGAATTGCAAAAGCTGCCGGATATACTCAGCAATAATTCAATCGAAAGATAAATAAGGCAATAGACGTTCCAGGTCTTTCCCTGAAAACTCTTCAAAAAGAGCCAATCGGGAAAGACCTTTTATTTTCCCCCGCTTGCGCCGATATTCCAATATGGCTTTTGCCTTATAGAAATCCATATAGGGATGCCGACGCAGTTCGTCTAAACCCGCACGATTTACTTCTAAACGACGCATTCCACAACTGTCTACCCGAAACCATTTGTTTACAACCGTATCCACATGCATTACTTCCTGCAACTGTTCCACACGGTAAAAGCCGCCCAACCGGTCACGGTATGCCACAATTCTCCGTGCCAAAAAACTCCCGATTCCCGGTACACGTTTCAATATCGATGTATCAGCCCGATTCAAATCGACTTTTGTTCCTTCAGCATATTTTAAAGCAGCAGTATCCGGCTGCAAAGACGGAACATGAGGAGCCGTATCTACAGGCAAGGCTATCTTCGGAGCAGGAATCTGAATATAAGGATGGAGCGTGCGGTATTGTTCAGAAGACAAACCATAGATTTTGGAAAATGATTCGGAAGTACGAAATGAGCCCCCTTTTTCACGGTAACGCAAAATATTCCGTATTACAAAATCGGACAGACCTAACTGACGAAGCGTGAGCGAATCAGCCGTATTGGGATTAAAATTCTGCAAAACAACTTTCCTCTCCGACTTATTCTTTTTCTTTAAACTCCGATGATACGAGTGCATGCGTTTCTCCTGCAGTCTTAATTGACGCTGGAATGAATCAACAGAAACATGCTCTTTATGGCAAATGGAAGTATCTTGCTTCTGATAACTTATCCAATAAGTTATCAGGCCCGAAACAGCCACTGTCAACAGCAGCAAAATGGCTCTCCGTTCCGACTTTGAATAATAAAAGAAATCTTTCCACATTTCTTTTTATCCTAACAGCCCCAGTTCATTCACAAAAATCAAAGCAATGCCAACTGGAGCTACAAAACGCAACACAAACCGATATACCGGATAAAAGGAAGCTCTTAGTGTGCCATAATTCGTAGCCTCATCCTTTACGATTTGATGGTCAATAATCCAACCTACAAAAATAGCAGCAAACATACCTCCTACAGGAAGCATAATCTTAGCGGTCAGATAATCAAGCGCATCAAAGAAATTCATTCCCCCAATCGTATAAGAACTCCATTCGCCTAATGCCAATGAAGAAACAATTCCTATAATAAGAGCCCCAGCTGTGACCAGAGTTGCCGCACGCCCCCGGGTGAAATGAAACTTTTCATGCAGAAAGGCCGTTGAAACTTCATGCAAAGAAATCGTAGAAGTCAAAGCGGCTAAAGCCAACAACACATAAAAAGCTACAGAACAAATATATGCCAAGGCAGGGGTTCCGCTAAAAGCTTGCTGGAACACATTAGGCAAGGTTATGAAAATAAGAGACGGGCCGGCATCAGGCTGTATACCTACTGAAAAGGCAGCAGGGAAGATAATAATGCCAGCCAAGACAGCTACAAACGTATCTATCAGGCCTACACTCATTGCAGTATGCCCCAAACGAGTATCTTTTCCGAAATAGGAAGCATAAGTAGACAAGCATCCCATTCCCAAACTCATCGAAAAGAAAGCCTGACCCATGGCTCCTAAAAACACGTCTGCCGTTACCTTACTGAAATCGGGTTTCAAAAGAAAAGAAAGCCCCTTCTCCGAACCGGGAAGAGTTACTGAACAAACCGCCAGCAACACCACGAGAATAAACAAGACGGGCATCATCACTTTAGAAGACTTTTCAATGCCATCTTTCACCCCACGAACAATCACGAAATGCGTAGCAGCCATAAAAAAGAACAACCAGATTAAAGGGCGGAACGGGTTTTGAGAAAAGCTTTGAAACATCCCGATGAACTCTTCCGAACTTTTTCCGGAAAAGCCACAAGTGGCAGCCTGATAAATATATTCCAAGGTCCAACCTGCCACTACTGAATAATATCCCAATATCAAGAATCCGGTCAATACACCCAAATAACCGACCCATTTCCATAACGTACCGGGAGCCAGTTTTTCATACGCACCACCGGTACTTGCCTTCGAACGGCGTCCGATGGTAAACTCGGCTATCATAATAGGAAGCCCTAAAACAAACACACATCCCAAATAAATAAGAATAAAGGCGGCCCCTCCATGATTACCTGTTTCAAAAGGAAAACGCCATATATTACCTAATCCAACAGCTGATCCGGCAGCCGCAAGAATAGCTCCCAACTTACTTCCAAAATTTACCCGTTCGCGTTGACTTTGCTGCATACAATCTTCTTTTTAATAAGAATTATAACTATAACGAGGGGCAAAAATACAAAAAATATCGTATTTTTGCAGAATAAATTTATAATTTAATATGACACAATACATCAAGAATTATCCGATTTCACTTCTCATTGTGATAATCATCGGTTATTTATCTTTCTTTTCTCCTCCTAAAACAGATTTAAACGAAATTCCTTACCTTGACAAGGTGGTCCACATCTGCATGTATGGAGGTCTGTCAACTTTATTGTGGATTGAATACTTGTTACGTCACCGCACGCCGGATATGCGTCATCTGGTTGTAGGAGCCATTATCTCTCCCATAGTAATGAGTGGAGGTATCGAGATTCTACAAACCATCTGTACCTCTACCCGAAGCGGAGACTGGCTTGATTTCATCGCAAACTGCACAGGAGTTATCATAGCCTCCTTACTTGGTCATTACCTATGGCGCCCTTTCATCCAAAAGCATTTTCCCTCTTCAAAGAAATAAGGGTGAACTGCCACTAAATAATGATTCAGGAATCTCCAGAGGCAAGTCCTTATACAAAGCAAATGCCGGAAACTTCACAGCCTCCGGCATTCTGAAAAACGTTATTAATTTTTCTTAAGATAGAGAGTTTTTTGTTCAGTCAAGTCTAGCTTCGTTTAACGGAAATCTTTTAGTTCCTTCTGCAATTTCTGTCGCGTAAAATAAATACGGCTCTTTATTGTTCCCAACGGAAGGTTTAATTTGTCTGCTATTTCCCGATACTTAAAACCAGACACATACATTGCAAAGGGAACGCGATATTCTTTAGGAAGCGCATTCACAATACGACGCATTTCTTTCAAATCGTAAGACCCCTCTGTAGAATCAGTTTCAATATCTATGTTTTGATTCAGATAAAACAGATTATCTGTCTGATCCACATATGTCTGATCACGCAAAGTCTTACGGTAATTATTTATAAATATATTACGCATGATGGTATAAATCCATCCTTTAAAATTAGTCTCTGCAGTATATTTTTCTTCATTGTCCAACGCTTTCAAGGAAGTCTCCTGAAGTAAATCATTCGCATCCTCACGGTCGGATGTCAACTTATATGCGAAGTTCAATAGTTCTGTCTGTACATTCAATAAATTCTGCGCAAAAGTTGCTGTTCTCATAATGTCCTTTCTCTTTTATAGGGATAAACTCTTTTCCCTTTCGATATCGCAATATTACCCCTAAAAAGGAAAGAACACTTCACAATATCTGTTATTAAAGGGGTGAAAATCTATCAATTGAATGTTTTTACCCCCTATTCTGACAGTTTACAGGGGGTATTTGCAGGCTGTTTATTTTCCTTCCAGTCTTTATATGGCTGCTTCATGAGAAAGGAGTTATAGTATTTCACCTGTCCGGTTACTTCATCCCCCAAGAAAGAAGGTCTGTCGAAGGCTTCATCTTCATTGTTCAGTTCAACTTCAGCAACTACCAATCCTTGATTTTCACCATAAAACTCATCCACTTCGAATATGTGTGTACCACATTTCACCAGATAGCGGGTCTTATCAATCATTCCAGGTTCGCAGAGTTTCATCAGTTCTTCTGCTTCAGCAAGCGGAATTTCCTTTTCCCATTCATAACGACTCATGCCAGAGGCATCGGACGCACCTTTTATCGTCAAGAAGCCTTTTTCATCACGGATGCGCACCCGAACCGTACGCCCACGTGCGCTGCAAATATATCCTTGACTTATCCGGCTTGCGGCGTATGCCTGTTCACGATACGAAGCATCAATAACCAAAAACTTACGTTCTATTTCCTGTGCCATACGTTTACTTTATTAATCACCTTACTTCGTTCCCTGAAGCCACTCATTCCTCCATAAAAAAAGGATGCATATATTAAACGCATCCCCTGTTTCACTTCATTCAAAATGGCTATTCAAGAACTTTTATAAGGAAGTTCTAAAATTTATATTGTCTCATCATGAAGCCAATGTAAAGCCAACAATAGTCAATACTGCCAACAGCAGTAAAGCAATACAAATCATCTTAAACAGACGGTTTGCCTTTTCAGCTTCACGCTTCTCGTAATTTTCTCTTTTGATTTGTCTGTTCTTATTTCCCATAGCTTTCTACTTTAAATTCGATTAAACATACCAAAAGTACAATATATTCAGGAAAAGACCAATATAAAATCTGTTTTTATGACTCCGAACCTGAAAACTCCATCAAGTAAGCCTTAATGAAATCATCAATTTTACCATCCATTACCCCATTGACATCAGAGGTTTGATAATTAGTACGATGGTCTTTTACGCGGCGGTCATCGAATACGTAGCTTCGGATTTGCGATCCCCACTCGATTTTCTTCTTTCCTGCTTCCACTTTAGCCTGTTCTTCCATACGGTGCTGCAACTCTTTATCGTAAAGAATAGAGCGCAACTGACGCATGGCGTTTTCCTTATTTTTAGGCTGGTCACGCGTTTCGGTATTCTCAATCAAGATTTCCTCTTCCGCTCCTGTGTAAGGGTCTTTATACTGATAACGCAAACGCACGCCTGACTCTACCTTATTTACGTTCTGTCCTCCAGCTCCACCGCTTCGGAAGGTATCCCATGACAAACGAGCCGGTTCAACAACCACTTCAATCGAATCATCAACCAAAGGAGTTACAAAAACAGAAGCGAAAGAAGTCATACGTTTACCCTGCGCATTATAAGGCGATACACGCACCAAACGGTGAACACCATTTTCACCTTTCAGGTAACCGTAAGCATAAGCTCCCTCAATATTCATGGTCACGGTCTTGATACCCGCTTCATCACCTTCCTGTAAGTTAGCCACTGAGAGTTTATAGCCATTGCTTTCCGCCCAACGCATATACATACGCATCAGCATGGAAGACCAGTCCTGACTTTCTGTACCTCCGGCACCTGAGTTGATTTTCAGCACACAGTCCATCTGGTCGGCCTCTGAGCGCAGCATATTCTTCAGTTCCAGTTCTTCAACAGCTTTCAGAGCTTTTGCATAAGCCTCATCCACTTCAGCCTCTGTCACCAATTCGTCTTTAAAGAAATCAAAAGCCAGCTCCAGCTCATCTGCCAAGGTTTTCACCTCATTATACCCTTCAATCCAGGCCTGTAGCCCTTTCACCTTCTTCATCTGAGCCTCAGCCTTTTTCGCATCATCCCAGAATCCGGGAGCCTGCGTACGGAGCTGCTCTTCTTCAACCTGTACCTTCTTATTCTCTATATCCAAATAGCGATAGAGTGCTTCAGTACGTTCTTTTACGTCTTTCAGTTGTTCTATTGTTATCATACAGTAGGGATATTATTCTCTTTTTTGATTTTCAAAGTGCAAAGATACGATTATTTTACGTTATTCTTCATACATCTTTTCAATCTCTTTCGCATAGTTTTTCAGCAATACCGCCCGCTTTATTTTCAAGGTATTCGTCAGCTCTCCTCTTTCCATGCTGAAAGGCTCGGGCAACAGAGTGAAACGCTTGATTTGTTCATAATGAGCAAACTGCTGCTGAAGTGTATCAATACGCATACGGAACAACGATTCTATTTCAGGTTTCTGCAATAAATCTTTCATATCCGTATAAGCAATCTGATGATCGGAAGCATATTTTTCCACTTGCTTATAATCGGGGACAATCAGAGCAGAAACATACTTGCGCTGATCGGCAATGATTGATATCTGGTCAATATAGCGATCCACCACCAATTTGGTTTCAATGGCCTGCGGTGCGATATACTTTCCATTTGAAGTTTTAAACAAGTCCTTGATACGCTCGGTGAGATAAAGGAAACCGTCTTCAATATATCCAGCATCACCGGTACGGAACCATCCATCTTCGGTAAACGAATCACGTGTTACTGCTTCTTTTTTATAATATCCCTTCGTAATAGTTCCGCCACGAAGCAAGATTTCATTGTTTTCACCTATTTTAGCCTCTACTCCCGGAAGCAAACGTCCCACGGCACCGATGCGGAAATCATCTTTCCATTCACAAGACACCGTAGCCGTACTTTCGGTCAATCCATAGCCTGCTACCATGTTAATACCTACCGAATGAACAAATTCAGCCACCTTTTCAGGAATAGCCGCACCGGCAGTCGGGAAGAAGTTTCCGTTGTCAATCCCTATCGTCTTTTTCAGGAGGCTGTAAATCGTCCGTTCATAAAACTTATATTTCATATGCAACATCACGGGAGGAGTCTTACCATTCATCAGGTAATCAATGTTATGCGCCTTACCTACACGAAGGGCATCCAACATCAGACTCTTTTTCAGCCCCGTTGTTTCGTTAATCTTTTCCAGTACGCCCGCGTAGACTTTTTCCCAGAAACGGGGCACACTGCACATGGCTGTAGGGCGAACCTCCTTGATGGTTTTCTGAATATCCTGCGGACGGAGGTTAATGCAGAGCAAACATCCACGGTCTAAACAATAATATGACCATGCCCGCTCAAAAATATGGGTAAACGGAAGGAAGTTCATCACTACATCATTCTCTCCCAACTCTTTCAGACGCGCTTTATGTCCGGCAAAAGCTGCTTCATAATTAGAATGATGCAACATCACTCCTTTCGAATCGCCCGTGGTACCCGAGGTATAAAGAATATTGGCAAGATCGGAAGAAACCGCATCTGCCGTACGCTTATCTACTTCCTCCTGATATTTTCCTTCTCCGCCTCCTTTTAAAAACTCATCGAAATAAATAGAGTTTTGATCACCCGGAGCCCGTTTCACTTCCGGATCGAAAATGATAATCTGCTTTAACGAGCGGCACAGATTTTGCACCCGATATGCCACATCATACTGGTATTGCTCGCCCACAAACAAGAAGCGGATGCTTGCATCTTCCAGTATATAATGTACCTGAGCTTCCGAACTGGTAGCATATAAGGGAATGGTAACAACCCGGTCGGCAAATGCCCCGAAATCCACATAAAGACATTCCGGCTTGTTTTGAGAAAAGACACCTACATTTTCCTGCACTTCTGCACCTAATGCCAGCAAGGCATTCGAAACTTGGCGCACAGTTGCTGCAAACTGAGTCCAGGTAACAGGAATCCAAGTTGCAGTTGCATAATCACGGTATTTTAAAACCACTTTATTCCCGTACTTTTCCGCTTGCTGCGGAACAAGCCGAGACAGATAAGAACTAGTCATAGACACATTTCTATTTATTAATTCATGCAAATATAAGGTTTTATTTGGATAATATGCCCATCCGTTTTCAGTTCTTTCGTTTTTCTGCCTGCGAGTTTACTATCTGTAGATGGTCAAGAGAGAGAAAACCGAAAACTTATAAACTGAAAAAGCCACAGACTTATCATAAAAAAACGTATATTTGTCACTGAAAAAAAACAAGCTTTATCTTATGATAGACATCAATTATTATACTTCAGAAGCAGTTACGCTGCTCCAGGCCTTAATAGGCATTCCATCCATCAGCCGCGAAGAAGAAGCCGCTGCCGACTTTCTGCAAACTTACATTGAGGAAAGTGGAATCATGACCGGACGTTCGGGCAACAATATCTGGTGTATCAGCCCCATGTTTGATATGAACAAGCCCACCATTCTGCTCAATTCGCACATTGATACCGTGAAACCGGTCAACGGGTGGAGACGCCAACCGTTTACGCCCAAGGTGGAAAACGGAAAACTCTACGGATTGGGAAGCAATGATGCCGGAGCCAGCCTCGTCTCACTGTTTCAGGTGTACCGCCACTTAAGCAGTACTGAACAAAGCTACAACCTCATCTATCTGGCTTCATGCGAAGAAGAGGTTTCCGGAAAAAACGGCATTGAAAGTGTATTGCCCAAACTTCCTCCCATCACCTTGGGAATTGTAGGCGAGCCCACGGAAATGCATCCGGCTATTGCTGAAAAAGGACTGATGGTACTCGATGTGACCGCACGCGGAAAATCCGGACATGCTGCCCGAGAAGAAGGCGACAATGCCATTTACAAGATGTTGCCCGATGTGGAATGGTTCCGCAGCTACCGTTTTCCCAAAGAATCACCTCTGCTGGGAGCGGTCAAGATGAGCCTTACACAAATCAATGCAGGAACCCAGCATAATGTAATCCCCGATGTTTGCACGGCAGTGGTTGACATCCGCAGCAATGAATGCTACTCAAACGAGGAGCTGTTCAATGAAATAGCCAAACACGTAAGCAGTGAGGTAAAAGCACGCTCTTTCCGCTTAAACTCCTCAAGCATTCCTGCCGACCATCCGTTTGTTAAACGGGCTGTTGAGCTGGGAAGAGTCCCTTTCGGATCACCCACCCTTTCCGACCAAGCCTTAATGAAGTTTCCTTCTGTTAAAATCGGTCCGGGAAAATCGGCACGTTCACATACAGCCGATGAATATATCATGATTCATGAAATAGAGGAAGCCATTTCTACTTATATCCAGCTGTTGGACGGACTGGAACTGTAACTTGCTTATCATACGCTCCGCAGAGGGGGAAAGCAAAATGTCAGCTTTGACATTTTGTATATTTTGCTTCCTGAGAAACGGGTATTTGCTCACTGATATACAGCTGAGTGTTTTTGAAGAAATTCCATCAGAAACACTCGGCTGATTTTCAATATAATGACGTTAGTTTTTAACATTTGTTTCCTGCTTTTACCCGATAAGCAGAAGCCGATAAAAGGATGTTTCAAGAGGTTTAAGAGAGAAAAGCCCGCTTTCTTATAAGAACAACAAGGAGTTTTGCCTGAAACACGCAGATGTTTTAAGCAAAACTCCTTGAAGTTTTTCCCGAAAGACAAGGAAGTTTTTTGCATAATTCATAAAAAAAGAAGGTATAACCCGAAGAAATATGCATATTCTTTCATTCCTATCCTCCTGAATCTTTCCAGATCAGATAAAATAAAATCCGGCACGGTCAGCATTTTCACACTTTCCGTGTCGGATTGATACATTTCTCAGTCTTTTTCTATCAGCACGGTGGCATAAGCCGCTATACCTTCCTCGCGACCGGTAAAGCCTAACTTCTCTGTGGTCGTTGCCTTAATGGAAACATCATCAGCATCAATTCCCATCACGTGAGCCAGTACCTCCTGCATTTCTGGTATACGCGCCTTCAGTTTCGGACGCTCCGCACAAACCGTGGCATCAATATTGCCTACTCTATAACCTTTTGAAGCAATCAAGTCGACTGTTTTTGCCAACAGAATCTTGCTGTCAATATTCTTAAACTCTCCGGCATTATCCGGAAAATGATAACCGATGTCACGCATATTGGCAGCCCCCAGCAGTGCATCACAAATGGCATGAATCAACACATCCGCATCCGAATGTCCCAACAAGCCCATCTCATGTTCCAGTTTAATGCCGCCTAACCAAAGCTCACGACCTGCCACCAACTGGTGTACATCAAAACCAAAGCCTACTCTTATTTTCATCGCACGTAAAAATCTAATACTTTCTGATTTTCCAAATATCCTTCCAGATGATTGTCAATCTGTACCGGTCCCACTCCCACCGGCGTTCCGGTAAACAGCAAATCTCCAATCTTCAGTGTACAAAACTGGCTTACGTAGGCGATAATCTGATCGATGCGGAAGAGCATATCGCGCGTATTTCCCTGTTGCACGGTTTTTCCGTCAATATCGAGATGAAAATTTATATCCTGTATGTCGGCAAACTGCTCCACCGGAACCCAGTCGCCGATGGCAGCCGAATTATCAAAGCCCTTACAGAGTTCCCATGGTTTTCCTTCAGCCCGGAACTTACGCTGCAAATCACGGGCAGTAAAATCAATCCCCACAGTAACAGCATCATAATAACGCGAAGCGAAACGTTCGGAAATATTTTTTCCCAACCGGTTGATGCGTACCACCAGCTCGGTTTCATAATCCACTTGCTTGCAAAAATCAGGAATAAAAAAAGGCTTGCTGTCTTTCAGCAAAGCCGAATCCGGTTTCATAAAAATAACCGGTTCTTCAGGCAAATTTTCACCGGCATGCAGTTCCTGACAATGCAAACGGTAATTCATGCCAATAGCTATAATCTTCATGGCTATATTATATCTTTAGTTTTCGTTCAAACGGTTAAACATCACGGCTAAGTGTGCGTAAAGCGAAGTGTTTTGCACCACAATCGTTTCCGGAACACGAATCCGAAAAGGAGTAAAGTTCCAAACGGCTTTAATGCCGCCAGCTACCATCTTGTCTGTTATTTCCTGAGCTATGTTGATGGGAACGGTTAATACGCCTATTTTCACATGTCCTTTTTTCATCCGCTCCACAAACTCATCTGAATGATAAATGGGAATTCCATTGATGGATGTACCTACCAGCTCCGGATCCACGTCAAAAGCTCCTACTATTTTCAGGCCAAAGTGCGCCAATCCGGAATCACGCAGCAAAGCTCCTCCCAAGCTACCTACCCCGAAAAGATAAGCCTCATGTAATTGAGTAAAACCTAAAAAATCTTCAAGCACTTGAATCAGTGAGTCAATTTCGTACCCCACCCGTGTACGTCCTGAAACTGCCACATAAGACAGGTCTTTGGCTATCTGAGAAGCATCGATGTTAATTTGCTTTGATATCTGAGTAGATGAGACATATGTTTCCCCTTTCTCTTTCATCAGCTTGGCATTCGAAAGATACCACGGTAATCTCCGCAACGTGGGTTCGGGAATTTTGTCCACACTTTTACTATGTACACGTGTAATCATGAAATAAGCGTACCATTTTTCTCTCGGATGCAAAATTAAACGTTTTATTTGTATTGACGAACAGAGGAAGTTTAATTTTATATAATCGCAGAAATGGTTACCTTTGCGCGGAACAAAGCAAAGCGCGATTCAGACCAGAAATACTTACGGATACTGAAACCGGACTTTGTGAAAAAAAAATAGACTTCACTAAAAACTTACCGCTTATGAAATCAAATGACTGGAAAGAAAGACTGAACATTGTGTATTCAACCAATCCTGACTTTAAGTATGACAACGGAGACGAACCGGAAGCCGAAACCCTGCCCAAACAGCAACAAAAGCTGCGTGTTTCCATAGAAAAAAAAGGAAGAGGCGGAAAAACGGTTACGGTAATTAAAGGATTCACAGGAACAGAAGATGACCTAAAGAACTTGGGGAAATTACTGAAAACGAAATGTGGAGTAGGCGGAAGTACGAAAGATGGTGAGATTTTGATTCAAGGAGAATTTCGCCAGCGAATCATTGATTTGCTAAAAGCCGAAGGATATACACAAGCCAAATAACAGAAGAAATTTATTTCTTTAACGACAAACAACTCCACAAACACAAACAGGCTTTTTTGATACGATATATCACAAATGTAACATACCATAAAGCTTATGTAACACCAGAAACACTGCATGTAACCTAGCTAGTAGGCTTTGAATCAACCCAAAACATCAATCTTTATATCTTTTCCTACTTTTGCTTAGAAAAAAATATTAATTTCATAACACTATGAAAATACATGCAATAAGCAAATGGTGGATAAGTCTTCTGTTTACCTGCCTTGCCTTGACAAGCGAAGCGAAGATTAAATTACCGTCACTCATAGCCAATGGTATGGTACTTCAACGGGAACAGCCAATCAAACTTTGGGGAAATGCCGACTCCGGAGAAACGGTTAAGATAAAATTTCATAAAGCGAAGTATGAAACCAAAGCAGATGCCAAAGGCTATTGGGAGGTTACACTCAAACCTATGAAAGCAGGAGGTCCATATACGATGACCATTAATGAACAAACAATAAACAACATCTTAATAGGAGATGTCTTTTTATGTTCCGGTCAATCGAATATGGAACTAATGGTATCTCGCGTAACCGATAAATATGCAAGCGAAATCAGCTCTTATGAAAACTCAAATATCCGTTACATCAAGATTCCGTATGCCTATAATTTTAATCAGCCGGAAACCAACATCAAGCCAGCTGAATGGAAAGCTCTTTCTCAGAAAAACGTCATGGGCTATTCCGCCCTCTGCTATTTCCTCAGTAAACTGATGTATGAAAAAACAAAAGTACCTGTGGGGATTATAAATGCCAGCTGGGGAGGAACACCGGTAGAAGCCTGGATCAGCGAAGATGGATTAAAAGAGTTTCCGCTGCACTTACACAAAAAGGCTCTCTATGAATCAGAGGAACTGGTCAAACTCATCCAAACTACCGAAAGAAAACACCACTATGCATGGGCTAGTGAATTATACCGTACCGATAAAGGACTTCACGAATCAACACCATGGTTCTCGGAAAACTACAACGACAGCAGCTGGGATTCTGTTGATATGTTCTCACACACATGGAGTTCTAACGGATGGCAGCCAATCAACGGTTCTCACTGGTTTAGAAAGAACATAGAAGTCCCGGCTTCTTGGACGGATAAAGAGGCTGTACTACGTTTAGGATGCATAGTCGATGCCGACTCAGTTTATGTAAATGGAACCTTCGTAGGAACAACATCTTATCAATATCCTCCGCGTATCTATAAGATACCGGCTAATCTGCTTAAACCCGGAAAAAATCAAGTAACAATCCGGCTTATCAGCAACGGAGGTTACCCTTCATTTGTGAAAGAAAAACCATATAAACTGATTTGTGGCGCAGAAAGCATCAGCTTAGAAGGAAACTGGAAACACCGGGTTGGAACACGCATGCCCAACTCACCTCAAAGTACAGGATTTCAAAACATGCCTGTAGGACTGTATAACGGAATGATTGCTCCTCTTAAAAACTATACTTTCAAAGGAGCTGTATGGTATCAGGGAGAATCAAATGTGGAACGATGGAAAGAGTATGCCTCTTTGCTGAATGCTATGATGAAAGACTGGCGTAAGACCTTTCACGCGAATCAGCTTCCTTTCTACATCATAGAGCTTGCCGACTTTCTTGCACCTAACGATCCCGGGCGCAAGGCATGGGCTGAATTACGTGCACAGCAGGCCAAAGCAGCCCAAGAAGACGGCAATGCTGTTTTGATCAAAAACAGGGATACTGGAGAGTGGAATGACATTCATCCACTCGACAAGAAAACAGCAGCACAACGTTTAGTCAACGCTATTTTAAATCATTCGAACCAAAATCAACCTGAAAAATAAATTACTGATAAAATGAATACACTACAAAATCAAAAAGTGTCTTTAACCGAAAAAATCGGCTACGGACTTGGAGACTGTTCTGCAAATCTGGTTTTCCAGATGATGATGATTTATCAAACCAAATTCTATACTGACGTATTCGGCCTGGAAGGAGCCATCGCCGGTACAGTTATGCTCGTAGCACGTATCGTGGATGCATTTGTTGATCCTACCGTAGGACTTCTTTCTGACCGCACCAATACACGATGGGGAAAATACCGCCCCTGGGTGTTATGGACTGCACTCCCGTTCATGGTTTTCTATATTCTTGCTTTCTATAATCCGGGAATCGAGGACAAAGGACTGGTTGCTGTATATGCCACTATTTCTTATACATTGCTGATGACCATGTATTCATTTAACAACACTCCTTATTCTTCATTAGGCGGAGTGATGTCGGCTGATATCAAAGAACGCACCAGCATTACGTCGGTACGCTTTATATTCTCCACCATCGGGCAGTTTGTAGTGCAAGGTCTTACCCTTCCTCTGGTAAGCAAATTTTCAGAAGACGGAGATAAAGCCCATGGATGGCTCTGTACGATTTCACTGTTTGCCGCTGTAGGTCTGATTTTCCTTGTTGCCGTATTCTTTTCAGCCAAGGAACGTATCACTCCTCCGGTCAACCAGAAAAACAACATCCGGGAAGACTTTAAAGATATTTTCAGCAGCATTCCCTGGCGGTCCATGTTTATATTGACGCTTTTCGTCTTTATTACCCTGGCTATGTGGGGAAGCGCCATGAACTATTATTTTGAACATTATGTTGATGCTGAAGCATTATATGCTTTTCTTGATCGGCTCGGATTAGTTTCGGCTGAAGCGCAAGATACTATCGGATACAGTATCTTGAATGCCTTCGGACTGATTGTCAGTTCTCCCGACAAAGCCTATGAAGTAGGTTTCGGAGTTTTCAACATGCTCGGGGCATTGGTACAGTTCTTTGGTGTAATCTTACTTTCCAACTTTCTGGCTAACCGCTACGGAAAAAAGAATACGTTTATCGTATGTCTGACCCTCACTTCTATCTTTACAGCGATGTTCTACTTCCCTGCCCAAGATAATATTGAACTGATGTTTGCGCTTAACTTCCTGAAGAGTCTGGCTTACGCTCCTACCGTACCTTTACTGTGGGCTATGATAGCCGATGTGGCCGACCATTCGGAGTATGTCAATTACCGCCGTGCCACAGGATTTGTCTTTGCCGGAGTGGTCTTTGCTCTCAAGGCTGGTCTAGGTATAGGGGGTGCCATCCTCGGCTTCTTATTGTCTGGATTTGGCTATGTATCAGGTATAGGCATGACTCAAAGCGAATCGGCCATCGAAGGAATCCTCTTATCTTCAAGCTGGATTCCGGCAATAACCTTCTTCATCGGGGTAATTGCCCTGTTCTTCTATCCTATCACGAAGAAGTATAATGAAAAAATGCAGGCTGAACTAGCTGAACGCAGAAGTAAAAATGATTATTAATAACTTAAATACCGTAATATATGAGAACAAAACACTTCGCATCTGCCATTCTTGCTGCAACCTTTCTTGCATCATGTGGCAACACGCAGACAACCACAAACGGGGTCTCACTGAAGGAGGCTGTCGGTGATCGGTTTCTTATCGGAACAGCCTTAAAGGTTTTCCAGTCATCAGGCCGAGATACCAATGCCGTTAATATAGTTAAGAAGCACTTCAATGCCATTGTAGCCGAAAACTGTATGAAAATGGAAGAAGTACATCCGGAAGAAGGAAAATATACCTTTGACCAAGCTGACCAGTTTGTGAAATTCGGAGAAGACAACGGACTCACCATAACCGGTCACTGCCTGATATGGCACTCCCAATGCCCTGAATGGTTCTTCCAAGACGAAAATGGAAAAGAGGTTTCGCCTGAGGTACTGAAACAACGTATGAAAGACCATATCTATACGGTTGCCAAACGCTATAAGGGAAAACTGAAAGGATGGGATGTAGTAAACGAAGCTATCATAGAAGACGGATCTTACCGAAAAAGTAAATTCTATCAGATTTTAGGTGAGGAATTTATCCCGCTGGCATTCCAGTATGCACATGAAGCCGATCCGGATGCCGAGCTCTATTACAATGACTACGGTATGGATAACGAAGGACGCCGCAACGGGGTGGTAAAATTAATCAGAAGCCTGAAAGAAAAAGGTCTGCGAATTGATGCTGTAGGTATGCAGGGACACATGGGTATGGATTATCCGAAAATTGAGGAATTTGAAAAGAGTATGCTGGCTTTCGCTGCCGAAGGAGTGAAGGTTATGATTACGGAATGGGATATGAGTGCATTGCCTACTGCCAGACAAAGTGCAAATATCACTGATACCATAGCTTTCAGAAAATCCTTAAACCCTTATACGGAAACATTGCCCGATTCTGTATCGCAGGCCTGGAATGCGCGCATGAAACAGTTCTTCAACTTATTTGAAAAACATGCTGATATTGTTACCCGCGTAACGGCATGGGGAGTAACCGACGGAGATTCTTGGAAGAATGATTTCCCGATGAAAGGACGCCATGACTATCCATTGCTATTCGACCGCAACTATCAGCCGAAGGCTTTTGTAACTGAACTAATCGAAGAAAGTAAAAAACAAAAATAACTACAACTATGAAAAAAGAAGCAAGATATTTGGTTCCGGGTGATTATATGGCAGACCCTGCCGTGCATGTATTTGGAGACAGACTTTATATTTATCCTTCACACGACTGGGAAAGCGGAATTCCGGAAAATGACAATGGGGATCATTTTAACATGAAAGATTATCATGTATTCTCTACTGATGATGTCATGAACGGGGAAATTACAGATCATGGAGTGGTGCTCAAAGTGGAAGATATTCCTTGGGCAGGACGTCAGCTGTGGGACTGTGACGTGGCATATAAGAACGGAAAGTACTACATGTATTTCCCATTAAAAGACCAAAATGACATCTTCCGCATTGGAGTGGCTGTCAGTGACAAGCCAGAAGGTCCGTTTATTCCAGAAGCTAACCCGATGAAAGGAAGCTACAGTATTGACCCGGCTGTGTTCTGCGATGAAGACGGAAGTCAGTATATGTATTTCGGAGGTATTTGGGGCGGACAGCTACAACGCTACCGCAACAACAAGGCCATTGAAAATCCTTGTCTCCCCGCAGACAATGAACCAGCCTTGCCGGGACGTGTCGTAAAATTACGGGATGACATGATGGAATTTGCAGAAGAACCTCGTGCTGTCATTATACTGGACAAAGAAGGAAAGCCACTTACAGCCGGCGACCCGCACCGCTTCTTTGAAGCTTCATGGATGCACAAATACAAGGGTAAGTATTACCTCTCTTACTCTACCGGGGATACTCATTTCCTGTGCTATGCCATTGCTGATAATCCCTATGGCCCTTTCATCTATCAAGGAGTAATTCTTACGCCAGTAGTAGGATGGACTACGCATCACGCCATTGCTGAATTTAAAGGAAAATGGTATCTTTTCCACCATGACTGTGTCCCTTCGAATGGAAAAACATGGCTACGAAGCCTGAAAGTAGTGGAACTGGAATACGATGAAGACGGAAGAATTATTACCATTGACGGAGGAGGAGAATGATTCGAAGTCTGTTTTTAACCATGCTCTTCTGCGGATGTACTTTTATGGTCTCCGCAGAAGATGGTAGTAAACTTTGGCTAAGACAGGCTGACAAAACTGCTATGGCAGCAATAAACTGTTCGGTTCAGTCACCTGTCTTATCTATTGCTCAAAACGAATTAGAACAATACTGGAAGGGAAAGCCTGTATCACTACAATTTTTCAATGACCCTACTCATAAAGCATTAGGAAAAGATGGGTATACTATCCGAAGTACGGAAAAAGGAATCACTCTTGGAGCTACCTCGGAAACCGGACTACTCTATGCTACTTATCACCTACTTCGGCTACAGGCCACTGAAGCTGATTTATCTCACTTGTACATCTCTGAATGTCCTGCCTATGACTTGCGCATCTTGAATCACTGGGATAATCTGGATGGAACTATTGAACGAGGATATGCCGGACAGTCGCTTTGGGAATGGGACAATCTGCCTTCAGAAATATCTCCCCGATACGAGATGTACGCACGCGCCAATGCGTCAGTTGGTATAAATGGAACTGTAATTAATAATGTAAATGCTTCACCTAAAATTCTTTCCTCTGAATACTTGGAAAAGGTAAAGGCACTTGCTGACGTGTTCCGTTCGTATGGCTTAAAGGTGTATTTATCGGTCAATTTTGCCTCACCCATCGAATTAGGAGGACTGTCTACCGCTGATCCGCTAAATAAAGAGGTAAGAACTTGGTGGAAAAATAAAGTAAAGGAAATCTATAGTCTTATACCCGATTTCGGAGGATTTCTGGTCAAAGCTAACTCTGAAGGACAACCTGGTCCTTGTGATTATCAGCGAACTCATGCCGATGGCGCTAACATGATGGCTGAAGCTCTAAAACCTTACGGGGGAATTGTAATGTGGCGTGCTTTCGTTTACAGCCCTACAGACCATGACCGAGCAAAACAAGCCTATCTGGAATTTAAACCTCTCGACGGGGCTTTCTTGGATAATGTGATAGTACAAGTAAAAAATGGTCCGATTGATTTCCAGCCAAGAGAACCTTATAACCCGCTTTTTGGAGCAATGAAACATACTCCTCTCATGGCTGAATTCCAGATTACACAAGAATATTTAGGTCATTCTAATCACTTGGCTTATCTGGCTCCCATGTGGAAGGAGTTCTTTGAGTATGTGGAACCTCATACAATTCAAGCCGTGGCAGGAGTAACCAATATTGGTAACGAGACGAACTGGTGCGGACATGATTTTGCACAAGCAAACTGGTATGCATTCGGACGACTGGCCTGGAATCCGGAACTAAGTTCTAAGGATATTGCAAACGAATGGCTGAAACAAACCTTTACTACAAGGAAAGAATTTGTGGAACCAATGGAAAAGGTAATGCTGGAAAGCCGGGAAGCTATTGTTGACTACATGATGCCACTCGGACTGCATCATATATTCGCTTGGGGACATCATTACGGTCCTGAACCTTGGTGTGAAATTCCGGGTGCTCGACCAGACTGGCTACCAAGTTATTATCATCAGGCAGATAAAACGGGACTTGGCTTTAACCGAAGCCGTACCGGAAGTAATGCTGTAGCTCAATACCCGGACTCTTTAGCTCACTTACTGAATAACCCAGCTACTTGCCCCGAAGAGTTTTTGTTATGGTTTCACCATATTCCTTGGAATCATACCATGAAAAGCGGACGGACGATGTGGAACGAATTATGCTATCATTATAACAAAGGAGTCAATTCTGTCCGTTTATTCTGCAAAACATGGGATGCAATGAAACCATACATCGACAAAGAACGACACAAACAAGTTGCTAAAAAATTGGATATTCAAGTACATGATGCCATTTGGTGGAAAGATGCCTGCTTACTTTACTTCCAGACATTTTCAAAAATGAACTTTCCAAAAGACATGGAAAAGCCTTCATTCAAACTGAAAGAATTGAAGAAGGTTAAACTTCCAATCACAAACTATGAATGTCCGACACCGGAAATGCTACCTCAATACAAATAAAAGGCATAAAGAGTCTCACACGCCAAGCGTAATCCACTATAAGAAGACAGCTCTTCTGAAAGTGAAATACACTTCCGAAGAGCTGCCTCCATAAACCACAATTAGCATAAATTGTTATTTCTGACGAATAAAAATATTTACTGGAGTTCCTGACAATTTCCAGCGCTCGCGTATTTTGTTCTCTAAGAAACGGCGATACGGTTCCTTGACGTATTGCGGCAAATTAGCAAAAAATACGAAGGAAGGAATTTGCGTATTCGGCAATTGAGTTACATATTTAATCTTAATATATTTCCCCTTATTTGAAGGAGGTGGATATGCCTCAATCAGCGGCAGCATTTCCTCGTTCAAACGAGCCGTAGGAATACGGGTAGTACGTGCCTGATACACTTCCTTAGCCGACTCCAACACCTTAAATATACGTTGTTTGGTCAAAGCAGAAGTAAAAATAATGGGGAAATCGGTAAACGGAGCAAAACGGTTCCGAATAGCTTCTTCATAATTTTTCATTACCTTCGCCGTCTTTTCTTGTATCAAATCCCACTTATTTACAACAACTACTAAACCTTTCTGGTTGCGCTGTATCAATGAGAAAATATTCAAATCTTGCCCTTCGATACCACGAGTAGCGTCTAACATCAGAATACACACATCCGAATTTTCAATAGCACGGATAGAACGTATTACTGAATAATACTCCAAATCTTCACTTACCTTGTTCTTTTTGCGTATTCCAGCTGTATCAACCAGGTAAAAATCAAATCCGAATTTATCATAACGGGTATAAATCGAATCACGGGTAGTTCCTGCAATCTCGGTAACTATATTCCGGTCTTCACCGATAAACGCATTGACAATAGATGATTTGCCGGCATTAGGACGACCAACCACCGCAAAACGGGGAATATCTTCATCTAGAATCTCATCGGTTTCTTTCTTAAATTTAGTAAGAATCAAGTCCAACAAATCACCGGTACCACTTCCGCTTAAAGCAGAAATGCAATAGGGATCACCCAATCCTAATGAATAAAACTCTGCTGCATCATACTGCAGGTCATTATTGTCGGTCTTGTTTGCCACCATTATTACAGGAGTTTTAGAACGACGCAAAATAGCAGCAACCTGCATATCAAGGTCAGTAACTCCATTCACAACATCTACAACAAACAGAATGACATCAGCTTCATCCATAGCCAATACAACCTGCTTGCGGATTTCTTCTTCAAAAATATCGTCCGAATTAACTACCCATCCTCCGGTATCTACCACAGAGAATTCTTTTCCCAACCATTCACATTTTCCATACTGGCGGTCGCGGGTTGTTCCGGCCTGTTCATTCACAATAGCCTGACGCGTTTTGGTCAGACGATTAAACAGTGTCGACTTTCCCACATTGGGACGTCCTACAATCGCTACTAAATTTCCCATAATTGTTTTTCGTTTACGGCTTCGCAGCCGATATTAATCTAATTGATAGCCAAAATTCTTCAACTCCTTATCTGAACTTCTCCAATCTTTATCCACCTTCACAAATGTCTCCAGATAAATGGTTTTCTGGAAAAAATGCTCCAATGTCTTTCTGGCTTCTGTAGCCACTTTTTTCAGAGCTTTTCCTTGTCGACCAATGATAATTCCCTTCTGAGAATCACGCTCCACATAAATTACCGCATTGATGTGAATACTCTTGGCTTCTTCTTTAAACTGTTCAACGACAACCTCTACAGCATAAGGAATTTCCTTATCATAGTACAGAAGAATCTTTTCGCGTATAATTTCTGTAACAAAGAAACGGGCAGGCTTATCCGTCCACTGGTCCTTTCCGAAATAAGGAGGAGAGTCGGGCAATAAGCTCTTGATACGCTTCATCACTACATCCACATTAAATTTTGCCATAGCTGAAATGGGGATAATTTCAGCCTGAGGCAACATTTCATGCCACTCCTCTACAAGCTTCACAAGATTCTCCTGATTGGTCAGGTCGATTTTATTAATCAGCAGCAAAACGGGTATTTTCAGGCTACGGACCTTCTCCATAAAATCTGCATTCTTGTCGGGTTTTTCAACTGTATCGGTTACATACAGCAATACGTCAGCATCTACCAATGCCGATTCAGAAAAATTCAGCATAGACTCCTGAAGCTTATAATTCGGCTTGAGTACCCCCGGAGTATCAGAGAAGACAATCTGCATATCATCTGTATTTAGGATTCCCATAATACGATGACGAGTAGTCTGTGCCTTGAATGTTGCGATAGAAATACGTTCTCCTACCAACAAATTCATCAAAGTAGACTTTCCCACATTAGGATTACCTACAATATTTACAAATCCGGCTTTGTGCATAATCTTGTTATTTTAGTTTACAGACAAAAAAACGCATCAGTTCGAGATGCGTTTTTTCGTATGTGAATGTAATTCTATTCAATTATTTATTACCGTCATAACCCCATTTCACGTAAGCTGCACCCCAAGTAAATCCGGCACCGAAAGCAGTGAAAATGATGTTATCGCCTTTCTTCAACTGTTTCTCATAGTCCCATAAACAGAGAGGCAGTGTTCCGGCACTGGTGTTACCATAACGCTGAATGTTAATCATCACTTTATCCAAAGGAACTTCCAGGCGTGAGGCAACAGCATCAATAATACGCATATTTGCCTGATGAGGAACAATCCAGTCGATATTATCTTTATTCAGTCCGTTTCGTTCTGCTATCTGAGCAGTAACGTCCGACATGTTAGATACAGCATACTTAAATACGGTTCTTCCCTCTTGATACAAATAATGCATCTTGTTATCTACAGTGAAATAAGAGGGAGGACAAACAGAACCGCCTGCCTTCATATGCAGGAAAGGAAGTCCTTTACCATCGGTTCTCAAAATAGAATCCATGATACCGAAATCTTCCATAGTTGCTTCTACCATACAGGCAGCAGCTCCATCACCAAAAATCGGACAAGTGGCACGGTCTGAATAGTTCACCATTGAAGACATCTTATCTGCACCTACAATGATAATCTTTTTATGACGTCCTGACTGAATCATACTAGCAGCAGTCTCCATAGCATACAAGAAGCCGCTACATGCAGCCTGCAAATCGAATGCATAAGCATTCTTTAATCCCAGCTTATCACAAAGGATAGAAGCCGTAGAAGGGAAATGATAGTCAGGAGTAGTGGTAGCAACAATTACACAATCCACAGAAGCTGGATCTGAATTCGTTTTCTGCATTAACTGTTTTGCAGCCTTACGAGCCAAATAAGAAGTTCCTAAGCCCTCCTCATTCAGAATACGTCTTTCCTTTACTCCAATACGGGTCATAATCCACTCATCGTTGGTATCTACCATTCTTGACAACTCTTCGTTGGTCAAAACATAGTCAGGAACATACCCACCGACTCCTGTAATTACAGCATTTATTTTTTCCATCATTCCAAGTTTTGAATTGCGCATTAAAAAAAAGAAGCCAGAGAGCCGAAAAGCTCTCCGGCTTTATTCTTTCATTTTAAACACACAAAGTGTTCATTGAAGCTTTGATTAAAGAGCAGCTTCTTTTTCAATTGCTAATTTACCTCTATAATAACCGCAAGCTCCACAAACTGTGTGATAAACATGCCATTCACCACAATTAGGGCAAATAGCTAACGTAGGAGCAACTGCTTTATCATGAGTTCTTCTCTTAGCAGTTCTCGTCTTTGACTGTCTTCTTTTAGGATGTGCCATTTTCTTAAACTTTATTTAATTATTATCTAATATTTTCTTTAACTCATTCCACCGCGAATCTATTACGCGGTTTTCATCATCCGACTCGCCTGATTCCTCAGTTAAATCGTCTTCTTCTGTATTATCGTCTTCAGTTAGAGATATAGCTAAATGCTGACTTAATGTTCCGATCATATCTTCATTACATTGTCCTAACGCATGTACGTGTTTCATCGGCAGACTTAATGCAATGAATTCATAAATAAACCATGCAACATTTATATATCCTTCTTCTTCGGGGATAATTA
Source organism: uncultured Bacteroides sp. (assembly GCA_900546645.1). Taxonomy (GTDB): domain Bacteria; phylum Bacteroidota; class Bacteroidia; order Bacteroidales; family Bacteroidaceae; genus Phocaeicola. Next base: position 60,882 of record URDR01000005.1, read on the forward strand.
CAAAATCATCACCATCTGAAAACTCAAGTCCCAGCTTTACTTTTAACGTATTATCAGTATCCACTGGAATTTCCATATCATCCAAACAGCGGTCACAAGGAACTGTTACTTTACCTTCTATATGGAAATCCAAAATATAAACGCCCAAACCTTTTTTTACATTCAAAAGGACACTAAGCGTTCCTTTTTGTACTTCTGGACCTTCTATATCTTCAAAGAATTGATTATCTAATGCATACTCATATTGACATGAGCTTTCACGCATATTTTTCAATTCAACCTTATATGTACTTAACTTTCCCAATACGATATACTATATAAACTGGGCGACAAAGATACGAATAATTATTTATTTTATCCAATCTTTTCCCCTTTTTCTTTCTATCTATGGGTACAAAAAAAGTCCCCGGCCTTGAATAAGACCGGGGACCTGGTAAAACGGCGACTACCTACTCTCCCACTTGCGCAGTACCATCGGCGTGACGAAGCTTAACTTCTCTGTTCGGAATGGGAAGAGGTGGAACCTTCGTGCAATAGTCACCTGAATTTCATTTATGTATTCATGACTACAAGAAAAAGCAAACGTACGCTAAACGTATATACCATCCAATAGGATATCAATCCGAAAGGAAAAGTGAACGGGCAATTAGTAATGCTCGGCTTTGGTGTCTCCACCTTTACACCTGCATCCTATCAACGTTGTCGTCTACAACGACCCTGAGAAATCTAATCTTGTGGCCGGCTTCGCACTTAGATGCTTTCAGCGCTTATCCGATCCCGACTTAGATACCCGGCGATGCACCTGGCGGCACAACCGGTAAACCAGCGGTCAGTCCAACACGGTCCTCTCGTACTAGTGTCAGAGCCACGCAAATTTCATACGCCCA
>URDR01000006.1 GCA_900546645.1 uncultured Bacteroides sp.
GTAGAAAACACGATCATCAGTGATGCGTTAAAGAAAGGCTTGACAGAAGGAAGAGCGGAAGGTCTGGCGGAAGGAAGAGCGGAAGGTCTGGCAGAAGGAAGAGCGGAAGGAAGAGCGGAAGGTGAAAAGAAAGCCCTATTGAATACTGCCCGGCAGATGAAAGCAGACGGGTTGCCAGCAGAGGTCATTGCGAAATACACCCATCTGACAGAGGAAGAAATTACTACTCTCTAAATAGATAAATACTGCAAGAATTTTAAACTACAGAATGGAAAAACAAACAAATCAGGACGCAAAAGAACAGGAAATCGATTTGCTGGAGCTTTTCGGCAAACTCTGGATTCAGAAGAAGAAAATAGTAAAAACGATGGGATATGCGACACTTATCGGACTGGTAGTGGCGTTTAGCATTCCCAAGGAGTATACGGTGAGTGTTACCTTGTCTCCAGAATCGGGGAAGGCCACCGGAGGGAGTCTGGCGGGCATGGCTTCCATGCTCGGATTGGGGAATATCTCGATGAGTGATGCAGATGCGCTGAATATGTCGCTGTTTCCTGACATCATGGCATCGACTCCGTTTGCACTGGAGTTGTATCACATGCAGGTGAAGCCAGAAGACTGTGACAGTACGATGGCGCTTTATGCGTACATGGAGGAACAGCGGGCTCCGTGGTGGAGTTACGTAATGGGGCTGCCGGGGAAGGTGATTGGCGGTGTGATGTCGCTCTTCAAGGAGAAAGCTGAGGAAGGAGAGAAAGCAATCATTGACCCTTTCCGGCTGACCCGGGACGAGAGCAAACGGCTGGAGGCTATCAAGAAATGTATGGAGGCGGAAGCAGATACCAAAACGGGCATGACGACGATTACAGTGACTTTGCAGGATCCGGTGGTGACGGCTACGGTGGCCGACAGTGTACTGCATAAACTGCAGGCGTATATCACGGCGTACCGCACCAAGAAGGCTACCGAGGATTTCAAATATCAGGAGATGCTGTGTAACAAGGCGCAGGAGGAATATTATCGGTTTCAGAAGGAATATGCGACGTATATGGACAAGAACCGGCTGGTGAACTCGGAGGCTGCCAAGATTGAAGGGGAACGGATTAATGCGCAAATGAAGCTGGCGAATCAGGTATACCAACAGGCAGCTACGCAGATGGAGCTGTATCGGGCGAAGATTCAGGAGGACAAGCCGGTGTTTGCGGTGGTGGAACCGGCTACGGTGCCTCTCGTGCCTTCGGCTCCAAGAAAGGTGTTGATTTTAATCGGTTTTATATTCCTGGCTTTTGTGGGCAATTCGGCTTGGATTCTTTTCGGGAAGGAATTGTGGGAGGACTTGAAAAACAGCCTGAAAAACAATTAGACAGGGCTTTCTTTTGGCAGTTCTTAATATTATTTGTTTCTTTGCAAGACCAATACAAAAAATGGACTCTTAACAAGGAAACAGAATGAAAATAAAAGCATTTTTATTAATCGGCTTGTTGTGCAGTGCTTCGGTATCTGGGCAGCAAGCTGATTCCATTTTAACCTACCGGGTGGAACTGGGAGGTACTGCCGGAGGAGGTACGTATGCTCCGCTCTGGTTTACGGCAAACCGTTACGGCATATCGAGTGTGGAACCGAACTCGGGCTATCTGCGGGCTGGAATTACGTATGACAGGCAGTTGAAACGGAACTGGCGGATTGAAGCGGGATTTGATCTGGCGGGGGGTATCAATCATGAATCGGATGTGCAGCTGCATCAGATGTATGCCGACTTTTCATGGAAGATGCTGACGCTGAGTGTGGGCAGTAAGGAGAGACCGGGATTTCCGCTTGACAAGCATGCGGCTTTGAGCAGCGGGATGCTAGTGGAAGGGATGAATACGCAGCCGATTCCGCAAATCCGTGGGGAAATTAAGAACTATCTGAATATTCCGGGTACGAAGGGATGGCTGGCTTTTAAAGGGCATATTGCGTACGGGGCTCTGGCTGAGAATAACTGGCAGAAGAATCATGTGAATCCCGGACAGTATTTCGTGAAGGATGTGTTGTATCACAGTAAGTCGTTGATGTTCCGCTTGGGTAAAAAGGAGCGCTTCCCGCTGGAGTTTGAATTTGGTATCTTGATGGCTACCCAGTTCGGAGGTGACCAGTATTTCAAATTGGAAGATGGCACAGTGGAAAAGAAACAGGATATGCCGAGCAACCTGAAGGCGTACTGGAAGGCTTTCTTCCCGCAAGGTGGCGGCAGTGATACACCGGAGGGGGAACAGGTGAATGTGGAAGGGAATATGCTGGGAAGCTGGAACTTTGCCTTGAATTATTATGTGGGCGAATGGAAGTTCCGGGCTTATCTGGAGCATTATTTCGAGGATCAGTCGCAGATGTTCTGGGAGTATGGACGCTGGAAGGACGGACAAATCGGGCTGGAAGTGACTTTGCCGAAGAACCGCTGGGTGAGCAGTGTGGTTTGGGAAGGGATGAATACCAAAGACCAGTCGGGTCCGATTTTGTACGACGGGATTCACGGTTGGGAGAATACCTCGCACCAGATCAGTGCGCATGACAACTACTACAATCATTATATATACGGGGCTTGGCAGTATATGGGTATGGGGATAGGAAACCCTCTCCTACCCGGTCCGCTGTATAATGCTGATCATGGCATCTCGTTCCGGAGCAACCGGATGCGTTCTAATCATTTGGGTATCTGCGGAGAGCCTTCACGGGAATGGAGCTACCGTATGCTGATTTCTTTTGCACGGCATTGGGGTACGTACGGCAGTCCGCTGGATAAGCAGCGGAAGCAGTTCAGTTCGCTGTATGAGGCTACGTATACACCGCGCTGGGCGAAGGGATGGAGTGCTTCGCTTGCCTTGGGAATGGACCGGGGAAATTACTTGGGAAATACTACCGGGGGAATGCTGGTGATCAGAAAGAGCGGAGTGATTTTTTAATGAAGAAAGGCTGAATTATGAAAGTGATTTTTAAAAAGATATGGATTGCCCTATTGGTGGGTGTACTGATGAGCAGTTGTGAGAAGGCTCCGAAGTATGGTAAGATTGAGGGATTCTGGCAGTTGCTGGAGTTTACAACAGAAGCGGACAAGGAGGTACATACCTGTAACCGTATCTATTATGCCATCCAGCTGCAGGTGGCTGAGATGTCGGAGAAAGGGGGACAGGAACTGCCTACGCTGAAAGGTATGTTCCACTATGACGAGGCTTCGAATGTGGTTGCCATTCAGGATATTTATTTCTACGATAAAGATAAAAAAGAATATGCCACTCCGAATGAGGCTTTGCTGAATAAGTATGGACTGAATGATGTGGATATGGAGCTGGAAGTAGTGAAAGCTGACGGAAAGGTCTTGATACTGAGGTCGGAGTATGCTACACTGACGCTCAAACGTTTTTAAAGGCAGCAGCTAACTGAAAACTGCAATGGAAGAGGTACGCTGGTATGTGCTTTATGTGCGCATGCATCATGAAAAGAAAACGGCTGAAAAGCTGAAAGTAGCGGGTGTAACACATTACTTGCCTGTGCAGGAGGTGATACGGCAATGGAGTGACCGACGCAAGAAGTTACAGGTGGTGGTGATTCCGATGATGATTTTTGTACGGACAAGTGATGCGGAACGGGTGAGACTGCTGAAAGAGATTCCGGCTCTGACCGGCTCGCTGATTGACCGGACAACGCGCCGGCCTGCCATTATACGGGACGAGGATATGGAGCGGTTTATGTTTATGCTGGATTATTCGGAGGAGGCTGTTCGGTTTATCAGTGAACCTCTGCTGGTGGGTGAACAGGTTCAGGTAATCAAAGGTCCTTTAAGGGGATTAAAGGGGGAATTGATTGAAATGGATGGTAAATCGCAGGTGGTGGTACGGATTGAGCAATTGGGATGTGCATCGGTTGAACTGCCTGTGGGATTCGTAGAGAAAAAATGATAAATCATCACAATAAAACCCTCATAAGCGAAAAATAAAAAGGCAATATACTTGTTTTTCTCTAAATATGCTTATCTTTGTGGATAAGCTTAAACAAAATGACATGAAAAACAAGGAAATGTATTTACATCCGGAGATGGAGACTTTATCTCGTCCGGAAATAGAGAAACTTCAACTGGAGAGGCTGCAGCAGACGGTTCGTCAATGCATGCACTCTCCTTTTTATAAGAAAAGGTTTGAAGAGAACGGTCTGACTCCTGAGGATATACGTTCGCTGGCAGACCTTCAGAAAATTCCTTTTACTACCAAACAAGATTTACGTGAGCATTATCCTTTCGGCTTGGCGGCTGTTCCGCTGGATAAGGTGGTGCGTCTGCATTCTTCAAGCGGTACCACGGGAACTCCTACGGTGATTCTGCATACGCAGCGCGACTTAGATGAATGGGCGAGTGCGGTGGCTCGCTGTCTGCATATGGTGGGACTGCGCAAAGGGGATATTTTCCAGAATTCATCGGGGTATGGGATGTTTACCGGAGGACTGGGGTTTCAGTATGGGGCGGAACGTCTGGGGATGCTGACTGTTCCGGCTGCTGCGGGGAATACGAAACGGCAAATCAAATTTATCACGGATTTCGGTACAACTGCCCTGCATGCCATTCCAAGTTATGCGGGACGTCTGTATGAGGTGATGGAGGAGATGGGGATTGACCCAAAGAAGGATACGAAACTGCGGACTTTGATTATCGGAGCGGAACCGCACTCGGATGAGCAGCGGAAACGGATTGAGACGATGCTGGGGGTAAAGGCGTATAACTCTTTCGGCATGTCGGAGATGTGTGGACCGGGAGTGGCTTTTGAATGTCAGGAGCAAAACGGACTGCATATTTGGGAGGATTACTGTATTGTGGAAATCGTGGACCCGAATACACTGGAGCCTGTCCCCGACGGGGAAGTGGGTGAGCTGGTGCTGACTACAATCAACCGCGAGGCAATGCCCTTACTGAGGTATCGTACGCGCGACTTGACGCGTATCTTACCGGGAGAGTGTCCGTGTGGACGGCATCATAAGCGCTTAGACCGGATGAAGGGAAGAAGCGATGACATGATGATTTTGAAGGGGGTGAATATTTTCCCGATTCAGATAGAGAATATCTTGATGCAGTTTAAGGAATTGGGCAATGAATATCTCATTACTCTGACAAATCTGGAGGCTAACGATGAAATGACGGTGGAGGTGGAACTGAATGAATTTACCGATGATTATGGATTCATGCAACAACTTACCAAGGAGATTACCCGTCAGCTGAAAGATGAAATTCTAATCACTCCACGGGTGAAGCTGGTGCCTAAGGGAAGCTTACCGAAACAGGAAGGCAAGGCTGTGCGTGTGAAGGATTTACGTAAAACTTTAATCTAAGAATTTAAAGCTTAAAACTTAAGAACTTAAAAATAAAAAATAAGAGCATCATGACTGTACATCAATTATCGGTATTTGTGGAAAATAAATCGGGAACGTTGCTAAAGATTCTCGAACTGCTGAAGGAGGCGGGCATCCAACTCATTGCTTCTACCATCTCGGATACGGTGGAATATGGGATTTACCGGATTATCTGCTCGGAACCGAAACGGGCGTATGACACGCTGAAGAGTGCCGGAATAGCGGCTAACATTTCGGATGTTTTTGCTATCAAACTGGATAACCAGCCCGGACGGGCTGCGGAGGCTATACGCAGTTTTACTGATGCCGGAATCGGTATTTCATATCTCTACTCTTTCCTTTTGGACGGAAAGGGAATCTTGGTGTTCCGTACGGATAATACGGAAAAAACCCGTGAGGTGATACTCAATGACGGACTGAACTTTGTGGAGGAAAAAGATTTGATGAAGATGGCTTAACGGAAGGTCAAGTGCTTATTGGCCATAAAATTGACGGCTCCGTAGATAAACAGGCCTAAGAATTGAGCCAGATAGGCATTGCAGTGAAGTAGCTCAACTAACATCAAGAGGAAAAGGAACTGACTGCTGTAGGCCATGGCAAAAGCGCAAGCAAAGAATAGCATCTGACGCCAGATGCTATTCTTTTTTGCTGCTTTGTCTAAAGGAAATATCCAATATTTGCACCAGATGAAATTATGAATCTGCGCTATGACATAGGCTACAATGTTTGCAATGATATAGTTCTCACCTCCTATATGCATCATCAGACCTATCACTATGGCTGTTATCAATGCATTGAGTGTTCCTATCACTGCAAAGCGAAATATACGTACAGGTTCTTTCATCCGAAGGTGTATAATACTTTACTCTTTGATTTCAATTTTCAAATTGAGTTCATCCAGCTGCTTCTGGTCAAGATAGCCCGGAGCATCAAGCATGACGTCTCTTCCTGAATTGTTTTTCGGGAAGGCAATACAGTCACGAATAGAGTCTAAGCCGGCGAACAATGATACCCAACGGTCAAGACCGTAGGCCAAACCACCGTGAGGGGGTGCTCCGAACTTGAATGCGTTCATCAGGAAGCCGAACTGTTCCTGGGCTTTTTCTGGGGTGAAGCCAAGGATTTCAAACATTTTTGCTTGAAGTTCTGAATCGTGGATACGGATGGAACCTCCTCCTACTTCTACTCCGTTGATGACCATATCGTATGCATCTGCACGGACTGCTGCCGGATTGGTATCCAGCAAAGGTATATCTTCGTCTTTCGGATGAGTGAACGGATGGTGCATAGCCATCAGACGGCCTTCTTCTTCGCTCCATTCGAACATCGGGAAATCTATTACCCACAGGCAGGCAAACTGATTCTTGTCGCGCAAGCCAAGCTGGTTACCCATTTCAAGACGAAGTTCGCAAAGCTGTTTGCGGGTCTTCATAACATCGTCACCGCTCAAAATCAGAATCAAGTCACCCGGTTTTGCTCCGAAGGCTTCTTTCATCTGCTGGAGTACTTCTTGTGAGTAGAATTTATCTACGCTTGATTTTACATTTCCGTCGGCCTCAACACGGGCATAAACCATGCCTTTGGCTCCAATCTGCGGACGTTTTACGAAATCGGTCAGCTGATCGAGCTGCTTACGGGTATAAGTTGCTGCTCCTTCGGCACAGATACCGCCAATGTAGGCTGCATTATCGAATACGCCAAAGCCATGACCTTTCATGATGTCCATCAGTTCAACGAACTTCATACCGAAGCGTAAATCGGGCTTATCGCTTCCGTAATATTTCATGGCATCTGCCCAAGGCATACGTATAAACGGCTCTGTCAGCTCTACTCCACGCAATTCTTTGAACAAATGTTTGGCCATGCCTTCAAACATGGTAATGATGTCTTCTTGTTCTACAAAGCTCATTTCGCAGTCAATCTGAGTAAATTCAGGCTGACGGTCGGCACGGAGGTCTTCATCGCGGAAGCATTTTACAATCTGGAAGTAGCGGTCGAAGCCTGAAACCATAAGCAACTGCTTCAAGGTCTGGGGAGACTGCGGAAGAGCGTAAAACTGTCCCGGGTTCATACGTGAAGGAACCACGAAGTCGCGGGCTCCTTCGGGGGTAGAACCGATAAGCATCGGGGTTTCTACTTCCAAAAAGCCTTTACTGTCGAGGTAACGGCGTACTTCCATCGTCATCTGGTGACGGAGTTCCAGGTTCTTACGGACTGCTGTACGGCGCAAATCCAAGTAACGGTATTTCATACGGAGATCATCGCCTCCATCGGTGTTGTCTTCGATGGTGAACGGTGGGGTCTGTGCCGTATTTAAGATATTCAGTTCTGAAACGATGATTTCTATTTCTCCGGTCGGGAGATTCGGGTTTTTGCTGGAACGCTCATTGACCTTACCCTTTACCTGAATAACGAATTCACGCCCCAAGTGGTTGGCACGTTCGCAAAGTTCGGCATTTACTTCTGTGTTGAATACCAACTGTGTAATGCCATAACGGTCGCGGAGATCAACAAAGGTCATTCCGCCCATTTTACGCGCACGCTGTACCCATCCTGACAGCGTTACGTTTTTCCCTGCATCGGCCAGTCGCAACTCGCCGCAAGTATGACTTCTGAACATATTTTTAAATGTTTGATTTGAAATTCTTCTGAACGACAAAGGTAGCACTTGTTTTTGATTTATGCAATAAGAGTCTAGCTTAGTCGGTGAATAAAGTACAGACCTCTGCCCTGCTGACTTTAATTAAATCGGAAGGATTAATCTTTATCTGCAAACCGCGCACACCGGCACTGACATAGATAAAAGGATAATCGGTACAGGTGTGATGGATGTAGGTAGGAAAATGTTTTTTCATCCCGATGGGTGAACATCCGCCTCGGATGTACCCGGTTAAAGGTAACAGTTCTTTCATCGGTATCAAGTCGCACTTCTTGTTTCCTGATACTTTTGCTGCCATTTTTAAATCGACTTCGTGTTCTCCGGGTATAACACATACGAAATATCCGGATTTTTCTCCATGGAGTACCAGGGTTTTAAATACCTGCTCGATATCTTCGTTTAAGCAGGCTGCTACATGAATACAGCTCAGGTCGTTTTCATCGACTTCGTAGGGTATCAGTTCGTATTTTATCTTGTCTTTATCTAATAAACGGGCTGCATTGGTTTTTGCTATTTTTTCTTTCGCCATTTGCTTGAGTTTTTTAGTTCTAAGTTCTTGAGTTTTTATGTTCTTAAGTTTTTATGTCTTTATGTTCTGCATGACAAGCGTTTTTTCGCGACACTTAAACAAGACCCAATTCTTCCTTAATAAATTTAGGCGTATACCCCTTATCGGAAAGCGCGACTTCTTCCGGTGTTCCACAAGAGAGCAAACATCCTCCCCCCTTTCCTCCTTCAGGTCCCATATCAATGATATAATCGGCCATCTTTATCACGTCCAGATTATGCTCAATGACGATGACGGTATTTCCTTTGTCAACTAAGCGGGCAAGCACCCCCAACAAGACCCGAATGTCTTCAAAATGAAGTCCCGTGGTAGGTTCGTCTAAAATATAAACAGTTTTACCTGTATCACGTTTTGACAATTCGGTGGCAAGCTTTACACGCTGGCTTTCACCTCCTGAAAGCGTGGTAGAAGGTTGTCCTAATTTGATATAGCCCAAGCCTACTTCTTGAAGCACCTTTATCTTGTTCAGGATTTGGGGGATGTTTTCAAAAAACTCAACAGCCCGGTTGATGGTCATATCCAGTACATCGGCTATTGATTTTCCCTTATAACGCACCTCCAGCGTTTCCCGGTTATAGCGCTTTCCGTGACACACTTCACAGGGGACAAGCACATCGGGAAGGAAATTCATCTCGATATTCTTATAGCCGTTTCCGCTACAAGCTTCACAGCGTCCTCCCGACACGTTAAAGGAGAATCGCCCGGGTTTATAGCCTCGGATTTTCGCCTCAGGAAGACCGACAAACAAGTTGCGGATATCTGAAAATACACCTGTATAAGTTGCAGGATTGGAACGAGGAGTTCGCCCTAAGGGAGACTGGTCAACATTCACTACCTTATCAATATACTCCAGTCCTTCTATAGCACTGTAAGGCAAAGGATCTTGGAGCGACCGGTAGAAATGTTGCGAAAGAATGGGCTGCAGGGTATCGTTGATTAAAGTAGACTTTCCGCTACCCGATACACCGGTCACACAAATCAACTTACCTAAAGGAAATTCTACATCTACATTCTTCAGGTTGTTTCCGCTTGCGCCACGCAACCAAAGCGATTTTCCGTTTCCCTTTCGCCGTTCTGCCGGGACTTCAATCTTCATCTTTCCGTTCAGATACTGCGAAGTCAATGTGTCTGTCTGAAGCATCTCTTCCGGAGTTCCGGCAAAGACCACCTCTCCACCCAGACGTCCGGCTTTGGGACCCATATCAACTATATAATCGGCTGCCAGCATCATATCTTTATCGTGTTCGACCACAATAACCGAATTTCCCAAATCGCGCAGTTCTTTCAGCGAGTTTATCAGTCGGATGTTATCACGCTGATGCAAACCAATGCTGGGCTCATCTAAAATATAGAGCACATTTACCAGCTGTGAGCCGATTTGAGTGGCCAGACGGATGCGCTGACTTTCTCCTCCGGAAAGACTTACCGAAGAACGGTTCAAAGACAGGTAATCCAGACCTACATCTAACAAGAATTTCAGACGGGTACGGATTTCCTTCAAGATTTCTGTAGCTATGATACGCTGTTTTTCTTCCAAGAAAGGCTCTACATCCATTAACCATGCATAAAGTTCGCTGATATCCATGGTAGCAAGCTGATAAATGTTTTTATCGTGGATACGGAAATGCAGGGCTTCCTTATTTAAACGTGCTCCTTTACAGTCTGGACAGACATCGGTCTTGGCAAACTGCTCCGCCCATTTCTGAGCAGTAGCCGAGGCATCACGCTCCTGCATCATTTGAATATATTTCACGATACCTTCATAGGTTACAAAATAATCGGAAGTGGTATGTACCAATGTGCTTTTTATCTTCAGCCGCTCATCGCAGCCATACAGAATTTCATGAATGACATCTTCCGGAAGTTCGGATACGGGCGTCTTCAATGTCAGTTCATAACGCTCAAGCAACGCATCGATCTGCCAGAATATCATGACGTTTTTAAACTTTCCTAAAGGAGCAATGGCTCCTTCATAAACCGACAGAGAACGATCGGGAATAACTTTATCAACATCAATCAGATTGACATACCCCAAGCCTTTGCAGCGGGGACATGCCCCCTGAGGAGAGTTGAAGGAAAAATTATGCGGAGCCGGTTCTTTATATGACAACCCTGTAACCGGGCACATCAGACGCTTGCTATAATGGCGTACGCTCTCGGTCTGTGCATCCAAAATCATCAGCAACCCGTCGCCTTGACGCATGGCGGTAGATACGCTCTGGTGCAAGCGTTTTTCTTCTTTACCGGTTACTACCGTTTTGTCGATAACCACCTCAATGTCATGGTTCTTATAGCGGTCGAGCTTCATTCCGTGGGTTATCTCTCTGATTTCCCCGTCTACCCGTACATATAAATATCCTTTTTTACGGACTTGCTCGAACAGTTCTTTATAATGCCCCTTACGGGTACGCACTAAAGGAGCAAGGATGTAGATACGCTTTCCCCTATAGTCGCGATGAATAAGTTCAAGAATCTGCTCCTCTGTGTATTTTACCATTTTTTCTCCAGAAAGATATGAATAGGCTGTTCCTGCACGGGCGAACAGCAGACGGAGATAGTCATATATTTCTGTAGTAGTACCTACAGTAGACCGGGGATTTTTATTGGTTGTTTTCTGTTCAATGGATATAACAGGGCTCAGACCTGTTATTTTATCAACGTCAGGACGCTCCATCCCTCCCAAAAAATTACGGGCATAGGCAGAGAATGTTTCAATATAGCGGCGCTGTCCTTCAGCAAAGATTGTATCAAAAGCCAATGACGATTTTCCGCTTCCGCTTAATCCGGTTATTACGGTCAAGCTGTCACGCGGAATTTCCACGTCTACATTTTTCAAATTATGCACCCTGGCTCCCAACACACTGATTGTTTCTTTTCCTTCTGTCATATCTTCTTTCAAATCCGATAATATCCTTGCAAAGATAGATAGAAATTTTGTCTATAAAAACATTTATGAGGGATTAAAAAAAGGGTTTTTCATCTTGTTTTTTGCAAAATAAGATATACCTTTGCTTGTGAATCATGCGGCAGTAGCTCAGTTGGTAGAGCATCAGCTTCCCAAGCTGAGGGTCGCGGGTTCGAGTCCCGTTTGCCGCTCTTATTGATAATCAGAAGCTTACATTATGCGAGTTTCTGATTTTTTTATTTCATAAACTGATTGTTTTACCTATGATCTTTATTCAATCATTAAGAGCCAGCAGGTTTTCAGGGCTTACTCAAGACTTGCACTCTCACAGGCTATGCTCATGCGGGGCATATATAAAGCAGCATACATATCAAGCCTTGCAAAGTCACATCAAGTGGGGCTCATAACCGGAGAACTGCCGAGTATATGCGCAGAGACCAGCATATATGAAATCAAAAACCGTAAAGAGACTGTTGTGGATAAGGGAGTAAATACAATTACTTACAAGTTCAACTATCGTTAATATTATATTTTCCATCCTCTTCTATGTAGCATTGCGTATTAGAGGATGGAAAACTTTATATATCAGACATCCGTTTAGGAAATCTATAATAGTCGGATAATGATTCTATTTCCAAAGCGGTTCGTTATACCAGAACTTTGGAAACCCCATCGCTGCAACATCAACAATAGAGTATTCCGACAATAGTACTTTCAAATTCTTTTTGAAGCCATTGTTGGGACAAATTGCATCCAACAGATAAGCTATACAACATAATTGAGCATATAGCTTTTCCTGTGATATAGCCTTATCTTGAATCCAAGGGTTTTGTAATTTCTTAGGTAGTTGTGGTTTCCATGGATATTTTCTATTCCATATACGAGCATGATGTGCTATGCAATTACGCAATACAGACAAACTTTTTATCCAACTTTCAAGATACAAGTGCTGTGGCAAACCAAGCTCTCTTGCAATCTGCTTTTTAAGGTTGTTGTCTGACAAATTACAATATAGCTTTGATAGTGTTCCGAAAGAAGACACTTCCAAAGTTTTCCAAGCTGGAGGATAAGGTGGTGTATCGTACTTGGCATAATGTTCTATCAAAAAATCTTCTTTTGAGCGTTTCAGTTCTTCCTCTATATTGGAGAGGCATTTAGAAAAGATTGTTGTGTCGGAGAACAATGATTCATCAGAGAACCAGAAAGCACCACAATTAGATGATACTATCTGAATAACTTTAGTGCGGAGAGCTATCTCGATGCTCTGTATAGCTGAAAAAATAAGAGTACGCAAATCTTTGTCAAAATTATACAAGGTTACTACGTTCTCAAACTTACTTTCAGGCTTAAATACATGATTCACCTTATCGCTTTCCATAGGTTTCCAATAATTAGCCAAACGGAAGTAACTGATGATTTTCAAGCATTCAACCGCCGCTTTCTCATCATCAAACAGAAGTCCCCTATTTTTTAACATTGCTATTTGGTCTGCAATACTTATGGGCTGCTTAGTGTATGTTATCATATGTGTATAAAAAATAAGTTCCGCCCTGGTACGCATTGTAAAGAGGCGTGGCGGAAATTGTTGATGCAAAGATAATGTTTTTTCTGCTGTACTGCAAACATTTCTATTTTTTCTATCAAAACAAAAAAATTGTACCTTTGCTATACTTTTGCAATGAACCAAAAATAGTAGTGGAATATACGAAGTAAATTGTGCTGAAAAAGAAGAAACAGCTTAAGTTGGTTTTCCGAAAGGGTTAAGGATTAATAAAAACGTTAAATCTTCACCTTTTAGAATGTACCATTAAAAAATCGGTTTATGTATAGATGTGCATTGAAAGTCAAAGGTAGCTGCGCTACCCTGCATTTTTCATCCTCTGAACTGAAGATTTAGGGGTTTTCAAATGCGAGTCCATATAAAGCGACCCCAAAAGTTTTTATCCAACTTTTCGGGGGTCGCTTCTATTTACCAGTATGGGTTATGAATGCGCTTTATGCATTTTTCCCATGGCAGTTTTTGTATTTCAAACCGCTTCCACACGGACAGGGGTCATTACGACCTACGGTTTTTTCGGCACGGTAAGGTTCAGTTTTCTGCTGTTCACGCGTATCACGTGAAGCAGCTTCCTGCTGGGCAGGGTCACTCAAATCTTGTTTTTCTTCCTTATACTGCTGACGCGGTGTTTCCGGTTCCGGAGCTGCTTCTCTCACCTGCTCAGGTTCCTGTACCGGAATCTGCCCACGCATCAATACGGAAATGGTGTTGTTATTAATCTTATCCACCATATTACGGAACAAGGTAGCCGATTCAAGTTTGAAGATCAACAGCGGGTCTTTCTGCTCATAACTTGCATTCTGCACAGAGTGTTTCAACTCATCCAAGTCGCGCAGGTTTTCTTTCCAGGCATCGTCAATGGTATGCAGAAGGATTGCTTTTTCGAAAGCCTTCACGATTTCCTTTGATTCACTTTCATATGCAGCTTTCAGATTAACTGAAATGTTATACATGCGCTTGCCGTCGGTAATAGGAATCATGATGTTTTCATACATCTGACCTTGTGCTTCGTATACCTGCTTGATTACCGGATTGGCAATCTGAGCCATACGTTCTGTCTTGCGCTTAAACAAAGCCATGGCAGCCTCGAAGGTACGCATAGCCAAATCGTCTTTCTTCGCAGTGTGGAATTCTTCTTCTGTGAACGGCGGTTCCATAGACAAGACATGGAAGATTTCCATACGTGCATCTTCGTAAGTGGGCTGGTCGAGTGCATTCAGACAGCGATTTTCAATCATGTCTACAATATCCATACCGATACGCTCACCCATCAAGGCATGGCGACGCTTGGTATAAACCACGGTACGCTGACGGTTCATCACATCATCGTATTCCAACAAACGCTTACGGATACCGAAGTTATTTTCTTCCACCTTCTTCTGAGCACGTTCGATAGAGTTTGAAATCATCTTATGCTCAATCATTTCGCCCTCCTTGAAGCCGAGCTTATCCATTACGGAAGCAATACGGTCGGAAGAGAACAGACGCATCAAATCGTCTTCCAATGACACGAAGAATACAGATGAACCCGGGTCTCCCTGACGTCCGGCACGACCACGCAACTGACGGTCAACGCGACGTGACTCGTGGCGTTCCGTACCGATGATAGCCAAACCTCCGGCAGCTTTTACTTCTGCACTCAGCTTGATATCGGTACCACGGCCTGCCATATTGGTGGCGATGGTTACGGTACTGCTCTGTCCGGCTTTTGCCACGATATCGGCTTCTTTCTGGTGCAATTTTGCATTCAATACGTTATGAGGGATCTTACGCAGGGTAAGCATCTTGCTCAACATTTCAGAGATTTCCACTGAAGTGGTACCCACCAGTACCGGACGTCCAGCCTGTACCATCTTTTCGATTTCCTCGATAACGGCTTTATACTTCTCACGCTTGGTCTTGTAAACGCGATCGTTCATATCGATACGGGCAATCGGGCGGTTAGTAGGAATTACTACTACATCCAACTTATAGATATCCCAGAACTCTCCTGCTTCGGTTTCAGCCGTACCGGTCATACCTGAAAGTTTATGATACATACGGAAGTAGTTCTGCAGTGTAATGGTAGCAAATGTCTGAGTAGCGGCTTCCACCTTCACTCCTTCTTTTGCTTCAACAGCCTGATGCAATCCATCGCTCCAACGACGACCATCCATGATACGTCCGGTCTGTTCATCCACAATCTTCACCTGTCCGTCCATCACCACGTAATCCGTATCTTTCTCAAACATGCTGTATGCTTTCAAAAGCTGGTTGATGGTATGTACACGTTCTGACTTGATGGCGTATTCAGTAAGCAATTCGTCTTTCTTAGCCAGTTTTTCTTCATCGCTCAATTCGGTACGGTTTTCCAATTCAGAAAGCTGGGCGGTGATATCCGGCAATACGAATAAAGTGGGATCTTGCGAATTTCCCGTAATCAAGTCGATACCTTTATCGGTCAAGTCAACGCTCTTCAGTTTTTCATCGATGACGAAATACAGCGGTTCAACAGCCTCAGGCATACGCTTGTTATTCTGTTCCATATAGATTTCTTCGGTCTTCAGCATACCGGCTTTGATACCCGGTTCACTCAGGAACTTGATCAAAGGCTTGTTTTTCGGCAATGCCTTATGACTGCGGAACAGAGCCAAGAATCCGGCTTCCACATCTTCTTTCTTATCGGAAGCAATCAGACGTTTTGCATCGGCAAGATACTGAGTGGCCAGTTTATGCTGTGCTTCAACCAGACGCTCTACCAGCGGACGAAGAATCTCAAACAGCTGCTGGTCGCCTTTAGGCACCGGTCCGGAAATAATCAGCGGCGTACGCGCATCGTCAATCAATACCGAGTCGACCTCATCGACAATTGCATAGTTGTGTTTACGCTGTACAAGGTCTTTCGGACTAACAGCCATATTATCACGCAAGTAGTCGAATCCAAACTCATTATTCGTACCGAACGTAATATCAGCCATATAAGCGCGTCGACGTGCTTCTGAGTTAGGCTGATGCTTATCGATACAATCCACACGCAAGCCGTGGAACATATACAGCGGTCCCATCCATTCCGAGTCACGTTTAGCCAGATAATCATTCACTGTTACTACATGTACCCCATTTCCGGTCAGTGCATTCAAGAATACAGGCAAAGTAGCCACAAGGGTTTTTCCTTCACCCGTTGCCATTTCGGCAATCTTTCCCTGATGCAAAACCACTCCACCGAAGAGCTGTACATCATAATGAATCATGTTCCAGCTCATCTCGTTACCGCCGGCTTTCCAGTGATTTTTCCAGATTGCTTTATCACCTTCGATACGGACGAAATCACGTCCCTGAGCTGCCAGCTCACGGTCGAGTTCAGAAGCTGTAACTTCAATCTCTTCGTTTTCAGACAGACGGCGTGCCGTATCTTTCACGATAGAGAATGCAGTAGGTAATATTTCTTTTAAAGCTATCTCATACTTTTCAAGCACTTCTTTCTCTAATTTGTCGATCTGAGCAAAAACAGCTTCACGTTTCTCCAAATCAGTCGATTCAATGGTAGCCTTCAGCTCTTCAATTTTCTTGCTTTCTTCGGCAGCAGAATCCTTGATATATTTTTTCAATTCTTCTGTTTTCGCACGTAGCTCATCATGACTTAATTTCGCTATTTCCGGATAGACTTCTTTTACCTTATTTACCCACGGCTGAATTTCCTTCATATCGCGGGTAGCCTTATTTCCAAACAGCTTGCTTATAAATTCATTAAATCCCATTTTATATAGTTGTTTTATTATTATTCAAAAAATCAGTTTATTTACGTATGTTCATCAGCGGAGTAGTGGCACAGGCATTAGGAGCACGTATCCGCATGAAATGAGCCAGTGTAGGCGCAATGGCCGTCACTTTTACCGGGTCGTAAAGGGTTTCCGGCTTTACATTAAAGCCCATAAACATAAGAGGAACCAAAGGGCATCCCTCACGAATTACTTTTGAGGTCTGTGAATACTCATTCACCACTTTCCATCCCGGCATGACTTCTATGTAAAGGTCGCCGGAGCACTCCGGACTGAAAGAGTTACGAATCTTGTCTATTTTCGGTGTCCATGCTCCAAGCTGCAAGCGCTGTGAAGAATAAGCTTCACGCACTCCGCTCATCTGAACCACAAACTCTGCCGAACGGTTCATCACCTCGGTCAGATTCAGTTTCTTGCTTTCTATCAGCTTATGGTTCAAATATATCTGCCGGTCGTAATATGTTTCCACATATTGACCTTCTCCATAAATAGCCATGAGATACATGTTCAGCAGAGCTGCACAGCGCTTGATGTGAAACTCTCCTCCGGGGATACGATATTGCGGAGCATCCTCCGGGTCGGCATCTGTATATCCGGTAGAAGTGATGACAAAAAGCGTGTTGCTTAACCCTACCTTACGGTCAATCAAGTCGAGCAGATCTCCGATACTATTATCTAAGCGTACATACACATCCTGAATTTCCATGGCACACTCCGTATTAGGTGCATGACCATAGTTGCCGGCATAATAAGAAAGGGTAAGCAAATCCGGAACTGCGTCCTTGCCAATTTCCGAACCAGACAGACAGGCATTTACAAGACGGTTTACTTCATCATTGGCATACGGACTTGTTTTAAACTTCTTATATTTATCAAGCCGCTCATCAAAAAAATTATGCTTGAAGGTCAGCTGTTTGCTGTTCGACGTAACATACCGGTAAGAGGTAACCGGAAGATAAGGCTGCCACACCAGTTCACCGATACGGAAATCAAGCCCTTCACGGTCATTATAATTCGTGACCCAGTCAGGGAAAGTGCCGTAATAGGTTGTTCCGCTCCACTTGCCGGTTTCATCATTCAGCCAGAATGCTCCTTTTGCGGCATGTCCGGCAGAAAGTACAGCCATCTCACGGGTGGGAGCTATTGAATAGACTTCCGATAAACCTTGTGTTGCTACCATCAGTTCATCGGAAAGAGTAGAAACCTGCAAATACTGCGGCGAGGTGTTTTCTGATGTATAGATACCCATAAAACCGGCATCGTCAACACACTTCACGATGCGCAACGAATTACGGTCCATCCAGCGACTTCCCGGAATGCCATTATAATAAGGTGTAGCTCCGGTATAAATGGAAGCAACTGCCGATGAAGGGTCTACGTTAATGAAATCGTATTCACCGTTTGCATAAATACGTCCTTCCTTCATCAAGCGCTTGAAACCGCGCTCCCCATAAAGTGCAGAGAAAGCTTCTATGTAATCAGCACGCAGCTGATCAATCGTCAATCCAACGACCAACTTAGGAGCCGCAGGAGTATTTTGTGCCTGCAGACCTGTTATTACAATAGCTGTGATTAAAGATGTCAGTATGCGTTCTTTCATGCTTTTTTATTCAATACTAATACATGGCTTGCAGCATTCACCAACAAACCAAGTGCCAAAGGTAATATTGTTAAATTAAATTCTTGCGGTGAAAAGGGAAATATCGCTATAAAAAGTGTTAAATATACGAGATTTACCATATGAAACCGGTCTCTTTTATGCTTTATACTACAATAGGTCATAAAAGGAAGGTAAACAAGCGGTATCGGATTAAATAAAATAAGCAGCCAGTTTGACCCTACCGTAGGATGCACAGACAGAAAAAACAAGAAGGCTATGATGCATCCCGCCATCCCCTGCAAGCCATAAAGCAAAATATCCCATCCCCAAAAAATCACCTGCTTCTTCCATTGCAGCCAAGCAACAAAGACATTCAGAGCTAAAAACAAAGAGGCAGCCGCCATGGGTGACAGAGGAAAAGCTGAACGAGGTTCTTCAGGGGTCACATCTACGATTTTCATCTCTTGTTTAACCAGCGGACGATGCGTCCCGTCTTCGTTTACGATATAAGCCTGCGAAGCAAAGTCATGCATATAAAGTGGAGAAAACATCTGCAAACGCTTATTTATTTTTTCATCGGCTTCTGCACCTAAGCACAAGTCAATGCCCAGCTGATTCCAGGGTGAACTTCCTGTAAACTCATGAATGATGCTCCGGAAAGAGTGAGCTGTCGCTTCACCGGGATAAACCACCTTTCCACGGATGCTTTGCTCTACCTGATCACGCGCACGCGTGGTACAATTATCATAAAAATAATTATAGCGGTAAATCCGGTTCTCCGGACGATAGTTCTCTTTCAACCGGTTCAGCAGGCAGCGCTTTTCATCAGCAGTCAGATTCAGCTCCTGCTGGTAGACCGATGACCCGCGCATCGCATATTCTGACTCAAAATAAGGATAAGGAGTTATTCCCAGCTGATAATCGGTTTCACCTTTAACAAAACGGTAAATAAAGTTCGGCGTGCGGAAGCTAAACATTCCATAATTAAATACTACATCAGTCTTATCCGTGAAATTCTGATAGCGCAAGGCTGTATGGCCGAACAATGCATAAATCTCATCACCCGGTTCACAAGTCAACAGGCTAAAACGAATGCTGTCTTGACTCCGCACTTCTACCCGAGGGAAGAAGCTTATCAGACATAACAATATCGCCCACTTTATCGTCTTCATTTCATTCAGTCGTATTTATGAATAATATTTTCACGTGCAAAGATACACTTTTTCAGCTGTAGCCCAAGAACGCATCCCCGATTTTATTTCACTTCATCCTCATGAATCCTCCATTTGAAGAGCAGACGTGCCACTTTGCCCTTCCTCGTGCCCCGTATCTTATATCATAAGCCCCAAAAGCCCGCATGAATACCGGCGGCAACTGAATCTTTGGTCTTATCAGCCATCAGCAAGACAGGCATCAGCCGAGGCAACTTGTTTTAAAGGCGGAGCCAACAGCTATTTCCTTACGTCCGACTACAAGCTTTGCCAGTACTTCCGCCGGAGTACTGCGGTATTTCCATGGAAGTACTCTAGTACTTCCGCCAGAGTACTGCAGTGTTTCCGCAGAAATACTGCAAACTGTTTTCAAAATAATTTTCAAAAGATTCTTCCATTTGTTACCCTACCTATTCTTTTTTTACGTTACTTTGCATCCAAAACAAAGAATAACAACGTGAATTTAATAATCGACATTGGAAATACAGTTGCCAAACTGGCTGTATTCGATGGGGATGAAGTAGTAGAAGTGTTACGCGGCTCAAACCATTCCTTAGACTGGCTATCGATGCTCTGCAACAAATACCCTATTAAAAGAGGAATCATCGCTTCAGTCATCACTTTGAGCAACACCATCCGCCGACAATTAGCTGGAGTTGAGTTCGAGATAATGGAACTCAATCATCAGACACCCGTCCCTATAAAAAATCTCTACCGGACTCCGCAAACTCTCGGAATGGACCGGCTTGCGGCAGTGGTAGGTGCAAATTACCTCAGCCCCGGGAAAGACCTGCTCGTAATTGATGCCGGAACGGCTCTCACCTACGAGTTTATTGATGCAGCCGGCTGTTATCACGGAGGCAATATTTCCCCCGGCATTTATACCCGCTTCAAGGCCCTAAACGCATGCTGTGACAAGCTTCCCCTCATTGAACGCGGAGGCGACTTGCCCGACTTTGGGTACAATACCGAAACAGCCATCCGCTCCGGCGTAATTAAAGGCATGGAGTTCGAAATAGCCGGATATATCACGTTTATGCAGAAGAAATATCCCGAGCTTTTGGTTTTTTTAACGGGCGGGGATAAATTTTCTTTTGATACAAACTTAAAAAGTATCATCTTTGCAGATAGATTTTTAGTATTGAAAGGTTTAAACAGAATATTAAATTATAATGTTAAAAAAGAAAGCACTCACTAACGCACTGTTCTTCGCCGGAGTTCTTACTGCCGGTGCACAGAGCGTTGACCCTTCTTCTACCGTAAACTCTCCTTATACCCGTTACGGACTGGGAGATTTGTCCGAACAGGTCTTTGCAAACAATGCTGCAATGGGAGGGGTCGGTTATGCACTTCGCACCAGCGAACATATCAACCCGATGAACCCGGCATCCTATACCGCTGTTGATTCACTCTCTTTCATGTTCGATGTAGGCATGAGTCTGAAAAGTTCGAACTTTCAGGAAGGAAAATACAAGTCGAATGCCAAAAACTCCAGTTTTGACTATCTGGTGATGCAGTTCCGCTTACATCCTCGCTTAGGATTCGCGCTCGGTTATACTCCTTTTTCTACTGTAGGCTATAACTTCAACCGCTCTAAACCGGTAGACGGAGATAAAGACGTAAATATTACCAATACCTTCTTTGGAGACGGAAACACACAGCAAATCTTTGCCGGATTAGGATTTAAAATTCTGGACAACCTTTCTGTCGGAGCTAACATCTCTTATCTGTATGGTAAGCTGAATTACCGGACTTCTGCCAACTTAGACAATGGAGGCGACCAGACGGCAAACTATCAGAAGCTGTCAGTAAGCAGTTATAAGGCCGACTTCGGAGTGCAGTATACACAGACTATAGACAAGAACAATAGCCTGACACTGGGACTTGCTTATGGATTGGGACACCAATTGAACTGTACCTATACCACCGGTACACAAGTTGCCGATGTAACCGGTAATTCCAATTATATACAAACCACTGAAGAAATCAAACGTGACGGATTTGGTATACCGCATACAATCGGTGCCGGTGTAGCATGGAATCATGCCAATAAACTGAATGTAGAAGTGGATTACAGTCTGCAGAAATGGTCGGGAGTAAAATATAACGACCGCACAGACTTATATAACAACCGGTCGAAAGTGGCATTCGGAGCCGAATATCTTCCTAAAGCACATGGCAGGAACTACCTTGCACGAATCAAATACCGCGTAGGAGCCTACTATACCTCGCCTTACCTGAAAGTACCTTATCAAGGAGGCATGATAGACGGTCCTAAAGAATACGGAGTAAGTGCCGGATTTGGTTTTCCGCTGAGTTTGAATATGCGAAACAGCGTGTTAAGCATCACTGGACAATATGTCCATGTCAGTCCTTCGGTAAACGGAATGTTATCAGAGAACCGTTTTGTAATTAAACTGGGACTGACCTTCAATGAACGCTGGTTTATGAAATGGAGAGTAAATTAACAGAAAAGCACACAATGAACAACTAATCTTATAAACAATGAAAATGAAAATGGTTACCATGCTGTGCGCACTTTCATTAGGTGCAACAGCAACTTTCGCTCAGAAGGGAGTTGAAGACGGCTCCAGATTCGGACATGGAGAAGACAGCCTCCGTTGTCTGCAGAATATCAGTATTTACAGCGAATACGTAAAAACTGATAATTTCAAAGACGCTTATACCCCTTGGAAAGCAGTATTTGCTGAAGCTCCTTTGGCTCAGGTAAGTACCTATACCAATGGGGCTAAAATCCTTCGTGCCTTAATTGCAGGTTCTAAAGATGCCGCCCAGCAGAAAACTTATCTGGATGAGTTGATGGCTGTACATGACCAACGCATCAAATATTTAGACCAGCTAAACAAACTGGTAAGAACTCCGTCTACCAAAGGTTCTATTTTGGGTATGAAAGCTCATGACTACATTGCTTTTTCCGGAAAAAATGTAGATGTGAACAAAGCTTACTCTATGATTAAAGAAGCAGTAGATTTGGAAAAAGCCAATTCAGACTACTTCATGTTCCAGGACTTGATGGACCTTTCTTCACGCAAACTGAAAATTGATGATGCACATAAAGAACTGTTCATCCAAGACTATCTGACTACTTCAGGCTATGCTGACGAAGCATTTAAAGCTGCTACCAAAAAGAGAGACCAGCAGCTGATGAAAACAGCTAAAGACAACGTAGATGCTTACTTCATTAACAGTGGTGCAGCAAGTTGCGAAAACCTGCAGGCTATCTATGGTCCGAAAGTAGCTCAGAACAAAACAAATCTGGAATACCTGAAACAAGTTATCTCAGTTATGCAGATGTTGAAATGTACTGAAGAAGAAGCTTACTTCCAGGCTTCAGAAGCTGCACACGCCATCGAACCTACAGCTGCTACTGCAGTGGGATGCGGTTACATGTATTATAAGAAAGGTGATACAAACAAGAGTATCAGCTATTTCGACCAGGCATTCGAACTTGAACAAGATGTAGACAAGAAGGCTGACTATGCTTATAGTGCTGCTGCCGTTTTGTTCTCTGCAAAACAGTTCAGCAAAGCAAAACAATATGCCAACAAGGCTATCTCACTGAAGAACGATTACGGCCGTGCTTATATCTTGATTGCACAGATGTATGCAGCAAGTCCGAACTGGAGCGACGAAGGTGCATTAAACAAATGTACTTACTTTGCAGCTATCGACAAATTGCAGCGTGCTAAGAGTGTTGACCCAAGCGTAGCTGAAGAAGCTCAGAAACTGATCAACACCTACTCTGCTCATACACCGAAAGATGAAGACTTATTCTTCCTTGGATTGAAGAAAGGTAACTCAGTAACTATCGGTGGATGGATTGGTGAAACTACAACTATCAGATAATCCGTATGCCAGAAAAACGAGCAAATTCTAAATACAGAATATTACTTAACATAACAGTTGCCGCCTGGGCAACTGTTATGTTTCTTTTTCTGCCGGGATGTAACGGCAAGAAAAAAAACATGGCAGATGCGGTCAATGAAAATGACTCGCTGCCCGATATGCGAACCACCGGTGTCACCAGCTTTGTATCCGATTCCGGCATGATCCGCTATAAAATCATAACCGAAGAATGGCTGGTTTATGCCAAAAGGAATCCGTCCTTCTGGGCTTTCGAAAAAGGACTGTATCTTGAAAAGTTTGACACCCTCTTTCGGGTAGATGCCAGCATAAAAGCAGACACAGCCTATTATTATGAACCTAAAAAATTATGGGAGCTACGGGGCAACGTTCATATTCAGAGCCAGCGGGGCGACCAGTTTGATACCGAATTGATGTTTTGGGACCAAAACAAAGAAAAAATCTACTCCGACCGGTTTATACGAATCGAACAACCGGAAAGAGTGTTAACAGGATATGGGTTTGAGTCGAACCAACAAATGACCGAATATCAAATATTTAACAATACCGGAGTTTTCACTGTAGAAAACACTGCGCCTGCCGATACCACACAAAACAGGCCATAGAACTGAAAATTCAACACCAAAATGGGAATTATCATACAACTGCTTATCTCAATGACCTTTTCTGCCTTCTTCTCGGGTATGGAAATAGCCTTTGTGTCATCTAATAAGCTGCGCTTTGAAATGGGACGAAACAACAGCTTATCTACACGCATCTTATCTGTATTTTACCATAATCCAAATAATTTTATCTCAACCATGCTCGTGGGAAATAACATTGCACTGGTTATTTATGGTATCTTAATGGCACAACTCATCGAACATTACGTATTAAGCGGATTTATCATCAATCAAGCAGCCCTCGTGGTCATTGAAACCCTTGTTTCAACGGGTATCATCTTGATTACAGGCGAGTTTATGCCTAAAACTTTATTTAAAATCAATCCCAATTTTACCTTAAAGCTTTTTGCCATACCTGCCTTCATCTGCTACGTAGTGCTCTACCCCATCAGCCGTTTCTCTACTTTTCTCTCTACATGCATACTCCGAATTACCGGTATACGAATAAATAAAGAAGAGTCGGAAAAAGCTTTTACGAAGGTAGACCTCGACTATTTTATTCAAAGCAGTATCGATGAATCGGCCGACGAAAAAGAGATTGATCCCGAAATAAAAATCTTTCAAAACGCACTTGACTTTTCGAATGTCAAAATACGCGACTGCATGGTTCCCCGTACAGAAATCATTGCAGTTGATATGACTGCTACCATCAGCGAACTGAAAGCGGCTTTCATTGCCAGCGGAGTCAGCAAAGTCATTGTTTATAATGAAAGCATTGACAATATTATCGGGTATGTCCACTCATCCGACTTATTCAGGAGCCTGACCGACTGGCATAAAAGTATCCGCCCCATCCCTATCGTACCGGAAACCATGGGTGGACATAAACTCATGCAGCTTTTTCTGCAGAAAAAACGCTCATTGGCTGTGGTGGTCGATGAGTTTGGAGGAACTTCCGGAGTGGTATCAATGGAAGACCTGGTGGAAGAAATTCTGGGAGATATTGAAGACGAGCATGACACCAACTCTACCGTAGCCAAAGCTATCGGAAACAATGAATATGTATTCTCCGGACGTCTCGAAATAGAAAAAGCAAACGAAGAATTTGCTCTGGAACTGCCGGAAAGCGACGAATATCAGACTGTAGGCGGACTCATCCTGCATGAATACCAAAGTTTCCCGAAAATACACGAAGTCATCACAATCGGTAAATTCCGCTTCACGATAATCAAGGTTACAGCCACGAAAATCGAGCTGGTCAAGCTTAAAATTGAGAATTAAGCGTTTTTTTTTGAATTAAAATAGCTACTGAAACGCATTTTTTGTATCTTCGTGCGCTAAAGTGAAAATCATAAAAAACAATAAACAAAAAAATAATAACTTTAAATGGCAACTTTACAAACTATCAGAAGCAAAGGACCATTATTGGTCGTTGTTATCGGTCTTGCCCTTTTTGCATTTATCGCAGGTGACGCATGGAAAATCCTCCAGCCGCATCAGGGAAAACAAGACGTAGGAGAGGTGAATGGAGAAACACTTTCCGTACAGGATTATCAGAAAATGGTGGATGAACTCAGCGAAGTAGTCAAATTGACAAACGGCTTGAATTCACTGACTGATGACCAATTGACAAACGTAAAAGATCAGGTATGGCAGTCATACGTAAACAATCAGCTCATTGCTGCTGAAGCAAAAAAATTAGGTCTGACTGTGACTGACGCTGAAATACAGGCTATCATTGAAGCCGGAACTCATCCTCTGTTGGCACAGACTCCGTTCCGTAACCCCCAGACTGGCATGTTCGATAAAGATATGCTGAAAAAATTCTTGGTTGATTATGCCAACCTTGGCAAAAGCCAAATGCCGGCACAGTATATTGAATACTACCAGAAGATGGGAGCTTTCTGGCAGTTTATTGAAAAGACACTGAAACAGTCTACTTTAACTGAAAAATATCAGAACCTGATTGCTAAGTCTTTGATTTCAAACCCTGTATCAGCTGAAGACGCTTTCAAGGCACGTACTCAGCAAAGCGATATGTTGCTTGCAGCTGTTCCTTACACTTCTATCAGCGACTCAACAGTCCAAGTAAGCGACAGCGAAATCAAAGCATTATATAACGAAAAGAAAGAGCAGTTCAAACAGCTGATTGAAACACGTGACATCCGCTACATTGATGTACACGTCGTTCCTTCAGACGCTGACCGTCAGGCTGTACTGAAAGAAGTGACAGACTACACTAACCAGTTGGCATCTACTTCTTCTGATTATGCAGCATTCGTACGTTCAAGCGGCTCGGCAGTGAACTTCTCTGACGTTCCTGTAAGCAAAAACGTATTGCCGGCAGATGTTGCAGCTCGCTTAGACTCTGCTTCGGTAAACGATGCATACGGACCATATTACAGCCAGAACGACGACTCATATAATGCGTTTAAGATTATTGCAAAAGTAAATGCTCCCGACTCTATCGAGTTCCGCCAAATTCAGGTATATGCTGAAACTGAAGAAAAATCAGCTACACTGGCAGACAGTATCTATAATGCGCTGAAAGGTGGAGCTAAATTTGAAGAAGTAGCAAAAATCTACGGACAAACCGGTGAAGCAAACTGGATTAGCTCACGCAGTTGGGAAGGTGCAGAGTTGGATGCTGAAAACAGCAAATACATCAATACCTTAATCAGCCAGCCGGTAAATGAATTAGCTAACCTCCACATCGGTCAGGCTCACTTGATTTTGCAGGTTACTGCCAAGAAGAGCATGCAGCCCAAGTATAAGGTAGCAATCGTAAAACGCCCGGTAGAATTCAGCAAAGAAACTTATAACAATGCCTACAACAAGTTCAGCCAGTTTGTAGCCCAGAATACTACATTGGAAGACCTTGAAAAGAATGCAGAAGAAAGCGGATACAGCTTGATTCCCCGTGCAGACCTTTCAAGTGCTGAACATTACGTAGGAGGTGTAAAATCAACCCGTGAAGCTTTGAAATGGATTTTCGCAGCAAAACCGGGTGAAGTGTCTCCCCTTTACGAATGTGGCGAAAACGACCATATGATGGTTGTTGCTCTGACAAAGGTAAACGAAGCTGGCTATCGTAACATCAATTCAGTAGCCGACATGTTAAGAGCTGAAATCCGTCGTGACAAGAAGGCTGAACAGATTATGGCAAACATGAAAGGCATGAACTCTTTGGCTCAGGTTAAAGAAATGAAAGATGCTGTGAGCGATACAGTGAAACACGTAACTTTTGCTGCACCTGCTTACATTTCTGTAACTCGTCAGAGCGAACAGGCTATCAGCGCAGCTTCTGAAAAAACAGATGTAAAACAAACTAGTGCTCCTATCAAGGGCAATGCCGGAGTTTACATGATTCAGGTTTACAACAAAGAAAACGGCAGCGAGAAGTTTGATGCAAAGAAAGAAGAGAATACTCTTTCAAATATGGCTGTACGCATTGTTTCAAACCAGTTCATCAGCGACTTATATCAACGTGCAAACGTAGTTGACCAGCGCTATCTGTTCTTCTAAAAAAACGAATAGACAATTCATATAAAAAGCCTTGGCATTTCAAATGATTTGCCAAGGCTTTTCTTTTATTCCGCTTACGCTTTTATGAGAGAAACAAGCTTTTCATCCAATCACTATACTGTCTCCACATGAAAGATAAGCAATCCGCTCGCCCATCAGCGACTTCAGTTTCTCATACTGCTCTATACCGGTACAGTGCATCGTATAATACATACAGTCATATTCCAATAACCTCTTAGCAAGCTGCCCGATAAACAGGTCTTCTTCAGCATCCGTTAATCCGCTTTTCACCAAGTGGAATCCCGCCAGCACATGCGTCGGAGCCCTTCCGGTCTTCTCCTCTACAGCAGCCATGATATTGAGAATTCCCCGATGCGCACATCCGGCAAACAACACTGCCTTATCACCTTCTTCTATCAACAAGCTCTGCTCATGACAAAATGAATCATGCACTTGTTCTGAAGGTCCGAACAGCAAACGGTTTCCTGCCGGTAAAAGGGTATTACCCGATATATTGCCTACGAGCGTGATATGAGGGGAAATACTCGTTTTCCCACTGCACAAAACAATCCGTTTGTCCTCCTCCACCTTCCAGTCAAGACCAATATAACGAAGCCCGGTTTCTCTCAGTGAATAATGGGGCTGGAAAGCTTCTCGATGAACATAAACCTTTGCCTTGTTGTTTTCTTCCAGAAAAGCAGACAATCCACCCCCATGGTCGTAATGACCATGCGATATGACTGCCATATCAACCCTGCTTACTTTCAGTCCTAAAGCTCTTGCATTCCGAGAAAAAAGCGCCCCTTGCCCCATGTCGAACAACACATGGATACCATCCGACAGCTTGACATACAAACTCAAGCCGTGCTCTACGACCAAACCTTGCCTACTCGTATTTTCTACGATTGAAAAAATCTGCATTACCTTTCATTTTTGGAGAAGCCATTTTTATCTTTTCGGCTCTCCTACCGATGTAATTTCATTGATAAAAATTCAAATGTCAGCCATTACAAAACATACTTAGCCAATACCTTCTGTACTTCTATAATAATATTTGATTGCTTTCCGAAATTTTGCTCCAAAGGTTCACTACAGCCTCTTATCCATATTTTCATTTCGGCATCAAGATCGAACGTACCAGCAGTTTCTACAGAAAAGCGTTCCACCGAACGATAAGGAATGGAATGATACTCGCGCTTTTTCCCTGTCAGTCCTTGGGTATCTTGAATAATAAGGCGCTTGTTTGTAAACACCCATTTATCCCGGATAAGCTTATAAACTTTTTCTATACATTCACCTTCACA
Organism: uncultured Bacteroides sp.; assembly: GCA_900546645.1. Taxonomy (GTDB): domain Bacteria; phylum Bacteroidota; class Bacteroidia; order Bacteroidales; family Bacteroidaceae; genus Phocaeicola. The sequence continues at coordinate 28,946 of URDR01000006.1, forward strand.
CAGCAATACACCGTATTCTTTTTGTAATGCCTCAGGATTCATTTCAGAAGCATTTCCCAAGATTGCATCCATTAGTCCCATTTTCTTTCTTTTTAGTGATACATTATATTTTCCCCCCTTCAAAAACTGCTGCTCTGAAGACCGGAATACAAATATAAAAAATCATAAATGAAATAACAAGTCTGACGGATTACTTCCTTCCAGCGGCTTTATGCTTTCACAAAGCTTAGATACTTTTCCATAGACGGTCAAGTATATATCACCTGAAAATCCCGATTATATCAGCAAAAAATTAAAAGATGAATTGAGAGAAAGGATGCTTTTACCACCATAGTCGGCATTATCTGTATAATAACAGCTTTCCTCATCATAAGGAGGGTTTCCATGGAAATAATCATCCTATTCTTTTAAAACGACTATGGATATTTTTAAACAAGGTATAAAAAAAGCCGTATCGCTACGGCTTCTTGAGCCGAAAGCGGGACTCGAACCCGCGACTTACTCATTACGAATGAGTTACTCTACCAACTGAGTTATTTCGGCAGTTTGCTTTTGAAAAGCGATGCAAATTTACGGTTAATTTTGAATTTACAAAAAGAAATATAGACTTTTTTCTGCTATACGAAGTTATTTCTTTTTATTATACTGAAATATCTCCTTATTCACTTCATTATGCCTCGTTTTTTATTATATGCAAGAAGGTATAAAATGTCTGTGACATTATTTTAAACATGCATCACCTGCAAAGAACACTTCTGTAAGTACCTTTAAATGCAGTTTAAATTGTATTTAACACCATCTAAAAAACACATTTCATTTTGCGTTAACAAGCGTAAAATCACACAAATCGTTTTAGAGAAGCATCACATTTCATTTTGGCGATTGTAATTTTGGCGATTGTAAATGAGCGACAAGTCAAGGACTTACATCGAAAATCGTTACTATTTTTATAGGCTATTTTTTAGTAACGATTTAGTAACGGAACTTTGTCTGAAGTGGGCATTTGAATGTCTTTCAGTTGTCCGCCGGATAAATAGAAAAAGCCCCGTAAAACGTTGATTTTACGGGACTTGTCTTTAATTTACTACCTAATACCTTAGGTTTCAGCGGAGAGACAGGTTTCTGAACTTGTCAGCCTATTCTCTCTGTATATCAGCGTTATAACATCAAGGTAAAGAACAAATGTAGCAAAATTGTAGCACATTTCTGAAGGCTTTTTGAAACCCTTTTGAATGCCTATGCCATCATTTTATCACGGTTCAAAGATACTAAAAAACGAACACATTGCCAAATGCTTTATAATAAATATTTTCAGCCACTCCACTGCTACACTTTTTAGTGCAAGGTGCGAGCCTATTTATATATATATAGGCTTGCACCTTGCACTAACGGAGACTGTGTGTGGCATTGCACCAATGACTACATTCACAAACAACATCTTACTACCAAAAACTTATATCAGTCATTTCCCGGTTATGGCGAATCATTTGGAACCATACAATACCTGTATTATTCGGAAGGCTTTGCCAAAGAAATCATGTAGATGTTTGTGAAAAGGCTTTCTTGAGACATTTATGCTTTTCAAAATATAGTTTATACAGGCCTTACCTATTGACTATCTCCTATTCGGAAATAGTTGAAGGTAAATTAGTGCCATTAGCTCCTATAGTGATGCTAATGGCACTTTTTGACGCCAATTCACTACTGTTCCTGTTGATTTTATGTCTCTTATATTATTTCCCTGAATTTTTTGTTGAACTTGCTTCTACGGAAATATTTTGTGCCCAAGAGACAAGAATTTGCTTGTTTGGGAAAGATAATTGCCGCTTAGAAGCTACTAACTTTATTTTTATGGAAAATATAGGAACAATGCTAAGAAAGCAACGTGAATTGAAAGGTTTTTCACAAGAGTATGTAGCTGGTTTAGTGGGCGTTAGTACCTCTGTAATTTCAAAGATTGAGACCAGTAAAACCAAGGCAAGATTTGATGTAATCAGCAACATTTGCAAGGCTTTGGATATGAATTGGTACGATTTACTTTCCCCAGAGGAAAGACGCAGTAAAGAAGACTGCCGGATCAACCTCAATATCAACGTTTCCAGCCCGCAACAACTGAAAGAATACCTTGACATATTGGGAAAAGACAACCTGCAAATCAAGAATCTAAAGAACAAATAGTATGGAAGTGATAACGATAGACAGCATTGCTTTTCAGAAACTGGTTGAACAGCTCAACCGGATTGAAAGCTACGTGGAGCGCACAACAGAGTTGTATCGTGATATAGACGATGCCTTGGAAATAAGCACCAAAGACCTGATGACCATCTTCTGTATCTCAGAATCTACGCTGTACAGATGGCGGAAAGGAGGTTCCATCAGTTTCAGATATACCGAAACCGGTGGCGTACGTTTTTCATACAGTTCCCTGTTCATGGCAATAAAGTGTTTCCGCATAAAGATTCCGGGTATGGCGAAGGAGGAAGCACTCAAACGACTGTCTGATTATAAAGACGGGATTCTTCTGAACAAATGCACAACTGAAACCAAATGATAGACAAGGAAGATATACTGGAACGCACAGGCCGCGGGCTTGCCGTGTTCAAACATTACATCAACTTTCCGGTGCGACCCGGAAAAAATTTCAGGAATCCGCTCTACGAAGACCGGATTGCTTCATGCAATATCTATTATGACCGGCATGCCCAAGTGTTCAAGATGAAGGATTTCGGAAATAACGAATATTCGGGCGACTGCTTCTGGTTCGTCGGCATGCTTTACGGATTGGACGTGAAAAGAGACTTTGTCGCTATCATCAACCGTATTGTATCGGACCTGAACATCACCATAGTCCACACAGGAAACAACGATATGCCTGCTCGTAAAAAGGCAGTTGAAAAACGTATCATTATGAATGAGAATGACAATCCAATAAGAAAGGACTACCATACAGAGGTTAAACCCTTTTCAGTTGCTGAACTTGCATACTGGCAGCAATATGGAATCAAGCCGGATACTTTAGAAAGATACAATGTACATTCCTTAAAGTCATTTGAGGGCTATAACCGTTCCAATAAAATGTATAAAATCAGTTCATCTGCAACAGAACCCATGTTTGCTTACATGGGCATTGGATTTACCAAGGTATACCGGCCTCGAAATCAGAATATGCGGTTCTTTTATGGAGGAGAGATGCCTGAGGTGTACTGTTTCGGTCTGGAACAGCTACCCAACAAGGGGGACATGGTCTTTATCACCGGAGGAGAAAAGGATGTAATGTCACTTGCCTCCAAAGGATTCAATGCCGTTTGTTTCAACAGTGAAACGGCCGCCATACCCACTTCACTGATTGAGATGTTTGACCGTAAGTTCCGTCATATTGTCTTTCTGTACGATATGGACGATACAGGCCGGAACGAATCTGCCAGACGCATGGATGAATTGTCCTCGTTTCATGTACTCAGAATGGAACTGCCTATATCCGGAGCAAAGGGAGACAAGGATATTTCCGATTACTTTGCTTCCGGAAAAAGTGCAGCGGACTTTCAGGTACTGATTACCTCCATGCTGGAGAAGCTTTACTCACAAACTATGATGCTTTTAAAATCTTGCGAAATGGACTACAACAATCCTCCCGAATCTTCCAAAACAGTGGTTTCCGTCAACGGAGTACCGCTTGGGACCTACGACAACCTTCTATGTATAACAGGTGGTGAAGGTACCGGAAAAAGCAATTTCGTATCAGCCCTGATTGCAGGTACACTTGCTGACGACACACAAAACATCGACACGCTTGGCTTTGAAGTTTCACCAAACTACTCTGATAAGGCCGTGTTGCACTATGATACCGAGCAGTCTGAGTTTCAGTTATTCAAGAATCTGAGCAAGACAATCAAACGTATCGGATTACCTGCACCACCGGATTTTTACCATACGTTCTATCTGGCCCCTATGTCAAGAAAGGAGCGTATCAGCATGATCCGTGACAGCATGGATTTGTATTACCACCGGCACGGAGGAATCCACCTCGTTGTACTGGATGGCATTGCAGACCTTATCCGTTCGGCCAATGATGAAGCGGAAAGCATTGCCATTGTGGATGAAGTGTACCGCCTGGCCGGAATCTACAAAACCTGCATCATCTGTGTGCTGCATTTTGTGCCCAACGGAATAAAACTGCGCGGGCACATCGGCTCGGAGCTGCAGAGAAAAGCGGCAGCCATCCTCTCCATTGAGAAGGATGAGAATCCCGCCTATTCCGTAGTCAAGGCTATCAAAGTCCGTGACGGCAGTCCGTTGGATGTACCCATGCTGCTTTTCACATGGGACAAACAGAAGGATATGCACGTATCTGCCGGTGAAAAGCCGGCCGAAGACAAGGAGAAACGGAAAAAGGAGGAGTTGCAGGGTATCATAAAAGAAATCTTCCGAAGCCGGAAGAAAATCACGTACACTGAACTCGTAACCGAACTGATGCAGGCGATGGACATCAAGGAAAGGACAGCCAAAAGCTATATCAGCTACATGAAAACGAACGGTATGCTGAATCAGGACAGTTCGAACAACTACCAGCCTTGATGCTTCCGCCATTGGGAATAGTCAATCTAACAATTTAATGCTTATGAGAGAAATGAAACCTACATGCGACCCGAACGGGGTCTATTCCGTCAAACGTGTATGCGCCGAGCTGGGCATAAGCTACAAGACACTCCGGAAATACAGGGAAAGCGGCTATATCAAGCCGTTGAATCCGGGCAATGTCTACCGGCCTAAGTATTCCGGACAATCCATCATTGATTGCTGGCATGTCCTATGCACCCTCTGAAACAACCGGCAGACTTGGACTCCCACCACACCAGTCCAAGTCTGTTTTCAGAAAAAAGACACAAAGCGAAATTCTATCTTTGGTTTTCAGATAAGGATTCCGCTTTGTGTCATCTATAAATAACCTGTGAGCAGACTCATGGGTCTTCATCTAAAACAATCCCGTCATGTATGCAGGCAAACAGAAAATATCCTTGTCTTTTCTTACATCTTTTGTGTAGAGAAGATACCTTTGCAGGATTCTTGAAGAAAATTTCTCCTGGAAAACATCAAGTGACTTATGGGACTTGTATCCGGAGGACTTCACTTCAATAGGACATATCTTATCTTTGCGGGAAAGCAGGAAATCCACCTCATAGTTACGGACAGTCTTGTTCCCGTCTTCGTCCTTGACTATTTCTTCCTGGAAAGTATAGTAGAATAATTCATTGCCGGCACTCTTGAGCATCTGGGCTATCGCATTTTCATATACATACCCCAGATCCACAGCAAGCTTATCCGAAAGAAGTTTCTGGTATATCACATTTTCTGTATAATCGCGATCCATAAAAGCGAGTGTAACGAACAGTCCTGTATCGGCAAGGAACAACTTGAAACAATCATAATCGGCATGAAGGGAAAAACCTACACTGGGGTCATTTGCATGATAGGAAAAGTTTACCGTCATCGAATCCGCCATATCCATCAGCAACTCACCCAGTCTGGAGGCAGTTGCATTCTCAATCACGCTTCCCACCTGATAACGCTTCGAATTTCGGGAGAGTTCTGCAGGTATTGAAGTAAACAAGCGTGAAGCACGTCCTGTCGGGTCTATTTTACGGAAATCATCAATATAGAGTTCGAGAATATTACGTTTTACCGCATCTATGGTTGAAAAATCATTCGATTCCAAATAAGCATTTACGGCCTGCGGCATACCACCTATAAGCATGTAAAGACGAAAATTACGCATAAGGTCACGATTGACAGCATCACCCAATGATTTTAAGTTTTGGTATGAGTATCTAATCAAATCGTAGGTTTGGGATTTATTGACAGCCCATAAAAACTCTTCGAAATCCAACGGGTACATAGAGATACGTGTTTCTTCACTCGGAATCACGATTCCTTTCACATTCTTTTTAATGGAAAGAAGTGACCCTGTTTCAATATAGTCATACCTCCGGTCCTTAACCAAGTGCTTGATGGCTTGTCGGGCCGGTGGATACAGTTGCACTTCATCGAAAATGATAACCGATTTTCGTTCATGCAATGAAACATTGAATAGTGACTGAATCCGCAGAAAAAAGTAATCCAAATCTGAAATATGGGAGAACAATTCTTTGACTGCTGCATCAGCTATTGAAAAATCGATGTTGATATAGGAGTCATACTCTCTACGGGCGAACTCCTCAGCAATGGTTGATTTTCCGATTCGACGTGCACCTTTTATCAAAAGTGCAGTCTGTCCATCACTTTCCTGCTTCCATTGGAGCATTCTTTCATAAATTTTGCGTTTGAATATTTTTTCGGACATATACTGAGAGTTTATTTGATTACAAAAATACACAATATGTCGAAATCAGCAAAATGTTTTCGGCGGTTTTTGTCGAAATCAGCAAAATGTTTTTAGCGGTTTTTGTCGGAATCAGCAAAATGTTTGGCATCAAAAGAGATTGACGACAGTCATCCCCCTCTTCCGAGCCTCACGGCAAGTATAATAAGTCCCTCCTTTCTGTTTTCCGTCATAATAGGCAATCACAAAGTTTGAATGCTGCAGCATGAAGTCATTTCGTCTGAGCAGACATCCTTTATAATAGGTATCACTCAACACAATCACCTTGTCTGTCTTGGCAAGTATATGGTCATATCGTTGCTGTTCTGCCAAGTCCCAACGGCTGTTTTGTCCTCTGAACGGCACAACAGCTATCAGTTGCAGATAAGGAAGACGAGCTTTGAGGGAAAGAACTTCCTCCGCTGCGAGCATGTCGAAACCCAAAGCCATCCCACAGATACATTGGTACTTTCCTTCCTTGTAAGCAAGAGAAACGGCCTTTCTGAGCCGTTCTCTCACCTTATCTTTCTGTTTGGGTGCAATATTCCGATGCCCTGTAAAGGCTATGGAAGCCTCCTTTATCATAAATCTTTGTTTCATTGTCTGTTTACTTTATAGTGAGTTTTAGCCAGGAAGATGCCCCCGATAACATGTGCGCCCAAATTCTCCAACTGGTCAGCATAGGTAGCCCATGTGATGCCGCGAGTGATAACATCATCAAATGTCACTACGGATTTTCCACTGAACCAATCTTCATCAAAATCGATGATATGCACTTTGCGGATTTCCTTTTCCATCTTCCGGTTTTCATGAATGGCAAGCCGTCCGCCGATTACCCTTACATGCTCATAGCCGTTGATAGCTCCGGTCAGTTCACAAACCCTTTCACAAAAAACCTTGTAACGGAGTTCGTTCTTTGAACTTGTGGATGCCGGAACTTGAACGAAAACAATATTCTTGCAGGATTCGCCGTATTGTTCCTGCATGTTTGCTGCGGTCATTTGCGCTACCGCTTCAAAGCTTCTTCCGTCTTTGAAATCGTACACCATCTGTCTGTCGGAAATTTCCTTTTCACCGACGTTGCGAATACGCTTGGGAAAATACTTGCAGAACCATGTCTGAGGTTTTGCCAACTGCTTCTTGAGGTTATTGTCAATCTGTGCCATACGCTCTGATTTTTTTCCCTTCTGTTTTGCTGTTTTTCAGCTTGTCCGAAGGGATATTTTTTGCTTTTATCAGAGTGCTGGCAGCCCAATAAGGCAAATTCAGGGCAGAAAATACGCTCAACTTGTTTGAGGAAGATTTTCTGCAAGGGATTTGACGTTTGGTGATGACAGCAATACCTTTGCAAAAAAATATCCTCGCAGGCAGAGATGACAAAATAGAACTGTCACCGTCTATACCAATCCTGTTTCTGAACTTATACATCCCATAAACAGAAATCGCAAGTCATTCCCATATAAATCATTCAGGAAAGACCGAACTCACCTTGGCAACAAGTAATGAGTAATACAAAGTCTTTCAAAACATCACAATATCCCTCATTATCAAAGATTTTACCTATTGTAAGAATGGACCTGCATGAGTAACTTTACACCCAAAAGAATACTTATGAACTATATACAGCAAATACAAACGATTGTGATACTCCCGGAAAAAAGATATTCCGTGAAGGAAGCCTGTATCTTCCTCGGCATCCACCGGTGTACCATCTATGACTACATCAGACATGAGGAACGTCCGCTTCCTTTTATCCGGATCCATACCGATAAAAGAGGCATCGTATTCCAGGGAAGCGACCTGCTTGCCTATAAAGCGGCAGGTCTCCCCAAGAAAGGGCGCAAATTCAAAGACAGCACATCTCGGTAGAAGGCTGTCTTTGAATAGTAGTAGAATATGGGGTCAGTTCCATTGGTTCCAGGGCAAGCCTGCCAGCAATGACTTTCCGTCAGCTTCCCTCAGTTCGCAAGCCAGCAGCCACGCATCAGTCCGGATGGCATCCATGTCGTTTACCGCCTGCTGATACCGGGAAGGAGCCATAGCACCTGACTGAATCATCCATTCCCCGGCACAAGTCTCAGGGTCAATGGCATCCACAAAGGATTCAATCTCCTTGATAAGGTTCTCCAACTTTCTATCTTTCATTTCAGCGGTGAAGGAAAACGGAACACCGCTCAAGGTTTTCCGATGGAAGTCAAAGAAAAGACTGCCATCTACACACTTTACAGAAACAGTCCAGCCAAGCAAGGCTGCAATGCTGAATACATTTTTATTTCTCATAAGACATAAAGCTACATACAGACCTGCCAAGTCCGTGATGGATATGGCAGGTCACTTTCTTGTTACAAATCATACGTTCAATAACCCATTCTTGCAAGGAACTCCTGCAGACGGCTGTCACGCAACTTTTTCAGTGGCACCGGATGGAAGTTTTCCTGCTGCCTTACTTGCAGCTTGCCGAAGCCTTGTTTGGTCAAATCCAACTCAATGTCCGAAAGTTCATTCAAAGAAATGTAGCCATACTCATCCTCCATCAGTCCGATGACGATACCGAACAGAATGGTGTCGTTTCCTTCTTTTTCACCTTCAAGGATGAACCACCGCACACCACCGAGCGCAAAGATGGCACGGCAAATAGCGTCCTTTCCCTTGCCGTCTTGGGAATAGAGAGGATAGCCTTTCAAGGATTCCTCCAACTGCGTTGTCATAAGTCTGCACATATCAATCCAAAATTATTTCGTCTTTATAAACATCTATTTCTGCACCACTGCTGAACTGAACCACAAAACCATGTTCAGAGAGGGCTACGATAGTTCCTCGGTGGTAGCCTCGCCAAGGGGTTATCAACTCACATTGTCTGCCGTATTCGGGAAAATCATATTCGTCCATAGTCCTGTCATTTAGAGGTTGGAAATTCGGGGTCAAAAATCAAGTCACACTCAATGAGCCGTTGATAGGCTTCAGTGGACAGCCGTGATGCCCACTCGTTGCGGTCATCGTATCTTCCCTGCTGATAGTTGTATGCCAGCTGCTTCATGAAGCCGAGAAACACCTTGAACATCTGCTGTTGCAGGTAGCGGTGCGCCCTGGTCAGTTCCCTGCCAATCTGGTCAGGTGAGCACATACTGCCATTTACAAAGTTGGCAAACTCTTGTGCAAAAGCCTTGTCACGTTCGGAGATGGTAGCTCCGGATAATTCGGGATAATCCATAGTCAAAACAATTTAGATGGTTGTGATTCCGATTCTTCTCCCTCTTGTGAAGCCCTTTAGAGCTTCTTGGTCGGGAAAACCGTTTTTCGTGCCTTCTTACACTGCGGACACCAGGGAGAATAAGGCAAGTGTGAGGACAGAGAACTTTACGGAATACCCAATTTGGCACAAATTGTGGAAGGCTGCCGGAAAGTCCTCAGTCCGAAAGCGTCAGCGGCACTTGACGTTTCTCCCGTCCGCAGTACCTTTGCACGGATAAAACGAGTTGGACCAAGAAGTTCCAAAGGTTTTCAAGATTTTCCCGATTAGGACTCCAAGGGAAAGAATTAGTTCTAACAGGTCATCTCAAACATATTCCTTAGAAAGTCCGCGTAACCCAGCATCCCGACCGTCTTGAAGATGCACATCCCCGAAAACCGTTGCCGTTGTGAGAACCTACAAAGTGAAGCGAAGTGGAGCCTTGCAGGTTCTCTCTATGGCAACGGATTGGAGTTCCATTCGCAGCCAAAGCCACTCAGCCGAGCTTTGCTTGGTGTTGCAGACACGGAGCAAACCGGATGGCGCATCCTCCCCAAAAGGTCGTCACTTCCGGCATTGTATGAAATACGAATAGTCGGAAGTGGCGGCCAACATCTGTGAGCTTACTGCATAAACCATTCGATGGCTCTACTTCCGCAAGCGTCAGCCTGCGTTCGGTAGAGCCATCGAGCAAGTCATCATTTGTAGATATGTTTTCCAACCTCATTGACACTGTGAGAAACAGCTGAGTGGAGCGAAGTGAAACCCTGCTGCTTCTCTCTGTGGCAATGAACTGGAACTCCCATCAGTAGTAACAGCCTGTCAGCCGGGCTTTGCTTGGTGTCACCGACACGGAGCAAACCGGATAACGCATCCTCCCCAAAAGGTCGTCACTTCCGGCATCGCATTCAATACGATTAGTCGGAAGTGGCGGCCAACATCTGTGAGCCAGCCTCCAAAACCATTCGATGGCTCTACTTCTGCAAGCGTCAGCCTGCGTTCAGTAGAGCCATCGAGCATGTCATCATTTGTAGATATGTTTTCCAACCTCATTGACACTGTGAGAAACAACTGAGTGAAGCGAAGCGAAACCCTGTTGCTTCTCTCTGTGGCAATGGACTGAATCTTCCATTTGTAGCAAAAGCCTATCAGCCGAGCTTTGCTTGGTGTCATAGACACGGAGCAAACCGGATGGATTTTTCGCTGTACAAAAATCCTCTCATCTCCATAAAGGTTCTTGTTCCCAATTATAAGGAAAACCTAGCAGACGAGTGTTTACTGAAGGGTATTTTATCAAAAGTTGTTTGAAATCAACAACAAAGGTATTGTCTGGGATAATAGAATTGAGCCAATATACCAGATAGCATAATTGTGGATAAAGAGTCTGTTCTCGAAAAGAAAAATCTGTAATCCATTTATTAGGCATACGCTCCGGCATTTTAGGCTTTACAGGAAAGACTCGGTTTGACAATCTTGAATGATGGGCACAGCAGTTACGAAGCACGGCAAGACACTCCAACCAGCTTCGCAAGAATTTGTGATGATTCAAGCCGAACTCTCTCGCTACGGCATGTTTAGCGGTAGCATCCGAAAAGTTAGAATAAAGTTTGGATAGTGTACCCATTGAAATAACTTCCAACGTTTTCCATACAGGGGGAAGATCAGGTTCACTGTATCTACGAAAATGCTCTGTTATGAAGTCATCATGAGAACGCGATACTTCCTTACGGATGACAGCCAGATTTGTAGCAAAACGAGCGTCATTAAGTGCAAAAGTTTCATCCATAAACCAAAATGCACCAAAACCAGGGGAAAAATGCTTGATTATTTTTGTCCTGACCGAAACTTCTATTGTTTGAATAGCAGTAAACAGCAATGCTCGAAGTTGCTTATCAAAAGAATACAACTTCACTATATCTGAGAAACAACTGCCTTCCCTAAATTGATGTGTGAAATGGTCTATTTCAAAGTGTTTCCAATAGCCAGCAAGACGGAAATAACTGATGGTATCAAGAACATCAATTGCTTGCTCTATATCATCAATAAGCAAACCTCTTTCTTGGAGAATTTCAATTTGCTGTTCAGTGGTTATGGCTTGATTTGTATATCTGACTCCCATAAATAAAAAATGTCCCGCTGGGTACGCTAATCTTACGGGAAGCGGGCGGGATTTGTTGTTGCAAAGATAACATATTTATTTTAAACTACCAAGGCTTTATTTATATTGTATCTTGTTTCCTGCAAATAGCCCCAATTTTTAGCACAAAAGCATTATCTGGCAGGTCGGACGAATATAAATAATTTATAAACCTCAATTCCCAAGTAACGCAGCAGTCCTGTCATTGCTGTCTGGCACTTGCAATGACAGAACTACTGCAGAAGTTCTTACTTTCTCTTTGGCAGGCGTATTTTCCGGTTGTCAGTTTCCCATTTATCCACATAGTTGTTCAGAGCTTCAGAGATAACGTCCTTCAATAAGGCACCTTCCACAAGAGAAATGTACTTCACCTTTTGAAGTAAATCCGGATCTACGATAAAGGTGGCTCGGATTTCCTGGGGTTTCTTGGTACTTTTGGCTGTTTCGCCTTTCTTGGGGCGACCCACATTTTCCCTGCGTTTGGCTTCCAGTCTGGACTTCATTTTATCGGTTGCTTCCATTTCGGTTGCTTCTTTCTTAGCAGATGTTTTTGCAGGTGCTGCCTTCGGATTTTCCTGCTTATCATCTTGAACTGCAGGCTGTTCAGTTTGTTCTGCGGTTTGTTCAACAGCTTGTCCCTTAGGCTGTTCCTGCACCGATTCTGCTTGATTGGCTTCACCCATGAAGCCGTCCATCAATAAGGATAAATTCTTCTTACTCATATTGCTTACATTATTACTTGTTTACTTGCTGATTAACTTACTATGTTACCAATAACTTTTGTGATTAGTCATATAGTAAGATAGTTTACCTATTTTCCTCCCGACTGATAATCTCATCGGTCAGTGTCTGATAGTCTGCTGCACCATTACTTTTCGGTTCGTACTCAAAGATGGTCTGACCAGACAGCGGCATTTCGGCTATGGATATATTCTCCCGGATTTTCGTCTGAAAAACCTTCTCTCCATATCGTTTTTCCACCATGGAAATCACTTCCCTGTTCAACTTCCGGTTATTGAACCTGGTGAAGAAAACACCGCCTAATTCAAGCATTGGGTTTACCCTGCGTTTCACTTCCCGGACTATATCATCCAGCATGGTCAAGCCTTTCAAGGGCAAGGCTTCGGCAGTGAGCGGTATGTAGAGTTTGTCCGCTGCCACCAGCGCATTGGTCGTCACGATACCGAGTGAGGGAGAACAATCCATCAGGATGTAGTCATACTTCTCCTTCTGTTCATCAAGACAGGATTTGAGAATGCCTTCCCTTGCCATCATGGTAGCCATGTCTATTTCGGCTCTTGCCAAGTCCAGTGATGCTGGAACAAGGTCCAGGTTTTCACGGATGGGAACGATGGGCAGCGGTTGGTCTTTGACCAGGGTATCATAGATGCTTGTTTCCGGGTCTTCGTTCTGCGTCAGCGTGAACGTGAGGTTCTGCTGTGCATCCAGGTCAACGAGCAGCACCCGTTTTCCTCTCAGGGCAAGTGCTGCACCTATACATGCGGTAGAAGTAGTTTTGCCGACTCCACCTTTCTGATTGCCGATGGCTATTGTTATATTTTTTACTTCCATTTTTATAGGTTTACTATATTACTTTACTACTATATTATTATACTACAAATATACTATATTATTTTATTATTACATAATTAGTTTACCTATATTTTATTAAAAACAATACGCTATTTATATGTTGTATATCACATATTTACATCGTTTTTTTTCAAAGGGAATAAAATATAGATTTACCCACTTAACTTAAATGCGTAATTAAACATATTATCATGTAAAATCTATTATATAACAAACAGATATTTGCATTATATTTCATTTTAACATCGTCAACTATCTCTACTATCCAAAATATAAAAACTCCGACCCACACCTCACGGCGGAAGTCGGAGCGGAACATATATAAGGAATTTACGCTGTCTGTTTGGCTGCGAGTATCTGAGGAGCATGCGCATTGACCAGCCGGACAATCCGGTCATGGTGCGGAGTATTCGTATTGCACAGCCCACGGCTCTGTATCACTTTCCCCTCGGTCAGTGAGAATTCAATCGTTTCGATGGGATTCCCCTCCTTGTCATGAGCCGATAGTATCAAGCTGTCCACTTTGGCATAGTATTCGCATTGGAAGACACAATGATGCAGGGCATTTCCCTCGGTTTGGAAGGCTTCCAGACTATCGAGTACCGAAATCACCAGGTCTTTGTCGGCGATGGTTATGCCGAAGTAGCGTGACTTCTCCTTGTAGAACTCGGCTTCCTTCCGTTTGGCTCGCTGCATCTGCTCCTGGCTTCTGCGTTTCTGCTCCATTTGGTTGTGTCGGTTCATCCAATAGTCATGCTCGGCTCTGAGGTTCTGCGGACAGATATACTTGGGGTTGCAGATGTCCTTGCCACACTGCTCCAGCAAGCGGATGGTGTCTGCCCACAATCCCATGTCCGAAGGGCGGTAATGATGCCGGGTGGCTACCTTATACGACTGCCAGCATCGGTCAAGCTCCAAAGGTCGGTGTACAAAGTAAGACACGGCATGTAAATCTTTTGACTTGAGGATGGTTTCCATCCGGCTGTCTGTCAGCACGGCTTTCATCAGTTTCATCGGGTGGCAGTCGGGCAGCTTGCCTTTCATGCCGTTGCGTTTCAATTCGGGCAGCATCCGAAAGTGCGGATAAACATAGGTATCTGCAATGAGCCAGTGAACTTCGTTCGGTCGCTTCAAGGAGATTTCGGATGCCCAATCAAAGCAGTCCACATAATAGCTCAATGTCCTTGCCCTTGCCGTGACAGCCAACTTGCCTTCGGCATTGAGCCACAGACGGCATGCTTCCCAGTAGTCTATCTCCATAGGCATTCCTTTGCGGAAGGTCGTTTCCAAGCGGAAGACCCGTTGCACCTGCAAATGGTCTATTACTTCGAGGGAAGAAAAATAATAGGATTCCTTGATGGTGCGTTTGAGGGTGTCCTTTATCTGTAAGCGAGTACCGCAATGAGAACAGCAGACAGACTTGCCTTTTCCCTCATAGTCGAAGTGTCTGCCACAATCGCTACACGTACACTTGTGTGCGGAAGTCCGGAAGCAGATATGTCCTGCCACTTTCCGCACTGCCCATGTGAGCACTTTGGGGCTTATGGCGGTCAGCTTCTCATTGGAAGCTGCCACCTGTTTTTCTATTTTCGTTCTTGCTTTCATAGTTCCATGCCTTGAAAGAGTGAGAGTTCTTGAATGGGTTTGGGTTGCGGTTTGGCTGCCTTGGGTCGGCTGTTGCGTTGCTGCAGCTTCCGCATTTCCTCCTCCTGGTATCGCTTGAGTGCAATGGCTCGCTGCTCTGCCTTTTCCTCCTCGGTCAGCTCAATGTGATGATTCACTACCACATTGCAGTCCATCGGTTTACCGATTTCCAAATTAGGTTCATCTATCGCATGGACTGCCATGGCATAAACCTCCAAATCGCTGAAACCGCAGCAGCCGGATTGCTGTACGGCATGGAAGATATAGTTGACCACATCGTCAATGGTGCGTGTGGTGGTTTCATACTTGGCACGGAAGAGTTCGTCTTCCTTGGCTCGGTTATCAAGATAGTTTTGGATGAGTTCCTTGAAATGGTCAGTTCCTTTCATATGTTCCAAATGTTTAAGCGTAAATAATCATCTGTAGTCACCGGCTGTATTCAG
The DNA here is from genome assembly GCA_900546645.1 of uncultured Bacteroides sp. GTDB lineage: Bacteria > Bacteroidota > Bacteroidia > Bacteroidales > Bacteroidaceae > Phocaeicola. Next base: position 44,347 of record URDR01000006.1, read on the forward strand.
CCTACCATAACGTGGCAGTCCACGACTTCGGCAGGAAGACCGAAAGCCGGATAGTGTGAGAAGTAAGGGAAACATTCTCCCTCTTGTTCCGTTGCGGTAGTGATTCCCATGACTTTATTCTCCGTGTACCACTGGTCAATCAGAGCGATTTCTTCATCCGTCAGTCCGGTTGCATCCGAGTTGAACAGATAGCAGAGTGCCCATGTGGGAATGGCTTCAATGAGAGTGTCCATAGCGTTTTCTTTTTAAGTTAGTTACTCCGTGAATCAGATGGGAAGCAGTTCCAGCAGTTTCTTTAGTGGAATGGAATTGATGTCCGACTTGAGGAAGTGAACTATCCATTCCGGCTCTTCAAAAAGCGGGTGCATGGGTACCACACTGAAATCGTCCCCATTGGAATAGCAGTCGATTTGTGCATAGTTGGCGCCGTCCTTGCGGATGTGTGCATAGAAAGGAGGCATACCGCAAAAGCACTTGCGGAGACTCTCTCTGTCCCACTGCAGGGTGAGTTCGTAAACACTGCCCTTGTAGAGCATCTTTTCTTTTCGGTCTTTGAGTTTGTATGCCATAGCTGAACTAATTTTTTCCCTTTGGTTTGAAGCCTTAGGGCTTCTCACTCTCGGGTGATTTTTACGATACCTCTTCTCACGAAGGGTGTAAGGGACAGAAGGCAAATGTGGCAAGGGGAAAGCGGACGGAATACCCAATTTGGTACAAATTGTGGAAGGCTGCCGGCTGCTTTCTTCGCAGCCAAGCGCAGCGCCATTTGACGCCGTACCGACCCTTCGTACCTTTGTATCGGAAAATTCATCGGGAGTGCAGATGAGCAACTTTATGGAAATCATACATGATTTTAAGACAAGTAAAAATAATACTATCCTTCTATTTGTCTATATTACATATTTTATTAACTTTGCAACTAAACTATATATGCTTATTTATGAATAGAAAATTAACCATTATCTTTAGTATATTACTTACTGTCTTAACTCCCTTGACATGCCTGTCAAAACAGAAAGACGTAAACACCTCGCTTCAAAAGCAAGTTGAACAACTTCTAGAAGGAAAAAATGTCCAAGTTGGAATTGCAGTTTACTATCAGGGGAAGATGCTTTGTACAAAAAATGCTGATCAATCTTTTCCTATGATGAGCGTATTTAAACTCCATCAAGCAGTAGCTATTCTTCATTGCTTGAAACAAGATTCGTTAACATTGAAAAAGCCTATGCTCATTACTAAGGATATGTTGTCACCTGATACCTATAGTCCACTACGGGATAAATATCCAGATGGAGATATTCGATTAAAAGTAAGTCAGCTGATTGAATATTCAGTAGCGCAAAGCGACAATAATGCAAGCAATATTCTTTTTAACCTGTTCGATGGTACACATTATGCAAATCAGGTTATACAGGATTTAGGGTGTACAAATACTCAAATAAAATGGACAGAAGATGAGATGGCGATGGATCATAGCCGTGCATATTTTAATAGTACAACACCAAACGATGCAATTCTCTTGTTGGAAATGCTTGTTGATAATAGAACTCAGAGACAGCAGGATTTCCTTTGGCTTACAGAAGTTATGTCAGGAACGCAAACCGGGCCTAATCGTTTGGCTAAATACTTACCCACATTAGGCACAAAGTTATATCATAAGACAGGAACTGGTTATGTAAAAGATGATGGCACAATTGTAGCTGTAAATGATATAGGCTTCGTAATACTACCGAACGGAAAACATTACTCTATTGCCGTATTTTGCAAAGATAGTAAGCTGTCGTCAGAGAAAACAGAAGAACTCATTGCTGAAATCTCCAGACTTACTTACGAATACATTCACCGCAAAATTAGCAATCAATAATATATATAAAAATCACCTTTTCCTCTAATGAAATATAGGCAATAGAAAAAAGTTCCAATCTTTCACGGTTGGAACTTCTTAAACATCACAATTAAACTTACAAAAGCAAATTACTACTTCTTCGCAGCCGCCAACGACAGTTTTCTGAACTGCTTCAGAAGCGGTTCCATTTCGAGTGAAACACAGCGGGCACGTTGGCCGGCTGCCTTGTTACCTTTTTCGGCTTGAAGGACTGCATCCTTTTGGAATGCCTCCATCTTCATCTGAAGTTGTACGAGTAATTCATTCATAATCTTTGAATTTAGAGGTTACTTTAGCTAATAGATACTTATCACCGGTCTGAACTTATGCGCCTGATCCTTCGGAGTTTCTTGAATGGTTCCCGACTGCATCGAGAAGAGCCAGGCCTTGCTGTCCCTTTGTCCCTCCACTTCGGTGGAAGTCCACAGCCAGCAGTCACCAGGCTGCAGACTGATGGGTAATCCGCCGACCGCCTCTATCCGTTGGTTGACCAACCCTATTTGCTGATAGAGGTAAGTGAGCTGCTTCACCGAAGGAATGTAGGCGGACTGGCCGTAGCGCCACATGTCGAAGACATAAACGGCTAAGGGAGATTTCACTTCCTCGTTGCGGTACATGGCATGGGTGTTCTCATTGCCGTCTTCCTTCTCCAAGGAAGCCGAGGTTTCCTGTTCAACACCCAGACTATCAGCAAAGGCTTTAGGTGTGACATCCCGGATGGAAACGGCATAGCCCAAAGCTTTGATCTCCGGATTCCGGTTCACATGATAGACAATGGCCACCGGCTCTTTCTTGGAGGAGCCGAACTGTTCTTTGGACAGCACACTGCCATCCGAGCAGACTACGTCACCAACCTGGAGGGAAGAAGCGATGGATCTGTCTCCTTCATGGTCGCATTCTTCGCAGGAAGTGAATAACATGGCACCTCCTGTGATTATAGCATACAATAATTGTCTCAGTTTCATAGCAGCGGTATTTCAAATGATTTGACTACAATTTCCGCCTCCTTATCGAGGATGAACCAGTATTCCGAGTGGTAAGGCTTTCCTTTTAAGGTCTTAGCTTCAAAATCTATCTTGACCTTCCATCCGTTAAACGGCTTTGCGGCCTTTTCTTTCCCGGCTTTCGCTTCTTCCATTTCTCCATAAGCAATCAAAGCCCGAAGCGTGGTCATGGCATCCAGCTGACGGGTAACCTGATCACTCATAGCGGCATCGTCCTTGCCGAGGTTCTGGAAGTAGTCTGTTTCTTCCATCAACTTGTGGCCGTACTGCATCAGGTGCATGGATAATGCAGCCTTCTCGTGCGGATTGACATATTCCTTGCCGAATACCGAATCTGCCTTGCTGATTCCCTTGATTTGGATGGACTCCGGATTATCAACGGTTGCTTTCAAGGCTCTCTCTGCGATTTCCACCGCCCGTTTCTCGGGTCGGCCGGAACAGCTGGCGAAGTAAAACAGTCCGCCCCAAAAACTGACGGCGGTTACCAGCATGATAATCATTTTCATTCCCGGTTTCATATCTTCACGATTTGGAGTTTGTCGGGAGAAAGACCGAGACGCTTGCGGTAGATGGTGCCGTCATCACGATACATCTCCAGTTCGTTGGAGGTGATTTCTTTTTCACAGATTTCCTTGGCTTCTGTCAGACTCAGCTGGTGGCCGCCAATGTTGCGCCAGATGGCAAAGTTGCACGGCGCCTGCTGGTTGCTGTAATTGGAGCAGTTGAAGGCGCGTGTACCCACCCGAATATCGCCGCCACAATGCGGACATTTGCCGATGACCGATTGCATGTTGATGGCACCATCCTGTGCCAGTTCCAGCACGGAAGGGAAAGCCTTTCCCTCCTTGGAAGCAAAGCCGTCCAACAGGATGAAGCGGCGCTCCAACAGTTCGGCGATTTCCTCGTCACTCATCTTGCGGTTGCCGATAATACCGTTGATATTCAGCACACAGCTAGGCTGTTCGGCGATGTTATTCTTACAGCGGTAGCCCTTGCAGGTCTTTACCACGTTGCCGCCACATAAGGGACAGCGACCGATTATTTTCTTTTCCATACGCTTTTGTTTTTGGATGATTTGTTTACTATATGATTCTGTTACTTGTTGCTTTGATTACTTTCTTATTTCCTTACTTGATTACTTTGTGATTAGTAAGTTTGTTTACTTGCTTACCTATTTACCATTTCAGGCTGTAGCCCTGGTTCCAGTCCGAGATGATACCGCCGATGATGTTCTTGCCGGACATCACATTGGCCCATCCTTCGGGATCAAGCGAGAACCAGAGGTCATTCCATGAGAGCGTGCGTACCTGCCAGGCCAGGATAAACAGGTTGGTGTTAATGGCTTCCAAACGGCTCACCACTTCATTGGCGATGTAGTAGCGTTCCGAAGCATTCAGCAGGTTCACCTTGTGCTTCTCGTTCTTGCCGTCATCTCCTGTCACGTCATATTTGCCCGAAGTCACCAGCTGTTTCATGAAGGGAAAGAGCGCCGTCATCTGTGTGGCGGCATCCGTCAGTTCATCCGATACCATGGCCGCAATGACGGTTCCTTTCAGATTGCCGCCCACCGATTTGAGGAGCAGGCTGCAGTTCTGCGGGATTTCCTTGGCCACCAGTTCCCCGGCCCGCTTAATCTGGTAGAGGTTCTGCATGGCACCCTGCGCATTCGAGAGGTAGTTCAGCATCTTGTCTTCCACATGGTGAATCCGCTCCAGCGAAGCGGTTACAGCCACTTCCGCAGCAATGATTTTCTCCTGCGTCTTCTTGCGGTCCTTGTGGATCTTCTTCAAGGCTGCGGTCTGACCCAGTACGGCAGAAGTCAGCGCCGGGTCGGTCTGTTGGGCAAAGAGCGGAGTTTTACCTATCAATAGACCAACAGCAGCGATTAACAAGGAGCGTTTCCATCGTCTTGTATTCATACGTTTATAATTTAGGGCCTGCATTTCTGCGTTCGGCCAGGTTATTCTTTCTATCCTCCTGCGAGAGCGAGGGTTTTATATCTATGGGCTTGTTGAGCAGACAATCGTTCCAGTCCTTGAATGCCTTGGGCGGCAACCATTGCCCCATCTTGTAGCGGATGCTGAGTTGTTCGCTCAACTGCTCCAGAAAGGAACGGCCTTGTACTAGGTCAAAGGTCTTTCCCTTGGCTTCTATACGGACAACATCCCCGACTTTATTGATTCTCATCGGAATATCCTCCAAGAGTGACAGCATACGCAAGCCGTAGATGCGACCTGCCAAATCATTGTCGAAACAGTCAAACGGACGGGCATTTGGGAAGCGTTTCATGACTCCTTGAACCTGACCATCGGAGAATGTTCCACCGAAAGAAACCAAAGCCGTATCGTTTTTCAACAGACTCTGATTCTGTTGGTAGAAAGCCATGGCATCAAAGGCTGACTCACAGAAAAACACGTTCTTGACTGCCTGCTGATTCCCGCCGGAGAGGTCGGCCACCCATGCGGAAGAGGAAGAATCGCTTCCGGCCGCCTTGGACTTGTAACCGCCATACCCCCTCATTTCGTAGCCCCGGACCTGGTCGTTCTCTCCGTTGGTATAAGGGAAGCCGATGTTGTAGCCGTCAAAGTTCTCGTTCTTCCTGTCGCGGATGAGCCGGATGAACGGAGCAAAGGTGCGTACCGTTTCATCGGACAATCCCCTTTGTTGGAAGATGGCCGGAATCTTATCGGGATTTATCGGCTTCACCTCATACCTGGAGCTGTCGAAGGTGGCATGATATCTGACTGACTGTACATACTCTCGGTCTTCGCGGTATTCAGGTTCGGGCATGTTGGCAAAGCGGGACAGCACCTTGGCTATCTTCTGCCATTCATCCTTGCCCGACACGTTGAAGGCATTCAGGTTCTCCCGGATGAGTGTAACCACATCCCCCTTGGAACCGTCGCGGCGGAAGAACCGCTGGGAAGCCTTGTCCTGGGGGTGGCAGATTACGAGCGCATCCCGCTTTTCCTTGCCATCCCCCAACACCAGTTCCATGTAGCGGCCTACACCGGCCTTTCGGTCCAGACGGTAGCCGAGCGCATAGGCTACATCGTCGATGCCCACCTTGGCTTTGAGGTCCTGGAAGTTTACCTTGTAATCAGTCATGGTTCATAGTATTGATTGGGTGATTAGATACTCATTTTCGCTCCCACGGCCTGCGTACGCTTGAGATTGGCTATCTCCGGTTCGAAGGTCTTGTGCGCCGTCATGTTCAGGAAGGCCGCCTTGTCCTTGTAGTCCGTCAGCTGGAAGTAGGTCTTGGCCGTATCTTTCGATACCTTCTTCAAACCCAGTTCCACACCATCGTAGGAAGCGCGGATGGCATACTCGCCATTCCTTGTCTTCACAATGGCTGCATTCTTGAACGGCACTTCTTCGCCTTCACCCAACGGGGCAAACGGATCGTTCTTCGTCAGGTAGGGCTGTTCGTTGAGAGCCAGCCGCTGTTTGTCCACCTGGTCCAGAATCAGGTCCGAAGCCTTGTTCACGTCCGCCATGATGGAAACGATGAACTTGGGTTCCTGCTTCAGCACCCCAATCCAGGAATCCAGATAAGCTGCGGAATTGTCCGTCACCTTCGAGTCAAAGCCCATCGAGTGGCTGATCATGGCGGCGGTCAGTTCGGCTACCAGTTCCTCCTTGGCGTATTTCGGGTCTCCGAAGCGTCCGCCCATCTCGCGGTTGAGCCGTTCGGGAGTCATGGTGGAGTGCGTCATCTCGTGCAGCATGGTGGAATAGAACTCCATGCCGCCCCGGTAGATTTCCTCGGGGGTATCGCCGATGTTGAACTGCTCCTTCATGGGCAGCACCACGATGTCCTGGGCCGGTGAATAGAAGGCACCGTCCACCCGCTTGTCTGCCTGTATAGGACAGAGCCAGCCTTGCGTCTCAATCATCCGGTCGAGAGCGGCATGGACATACATGCCTTCCTTGTCCCGAAGCTCGGGCACCTTGAATTTCTCCATGAGTTTCTGCACCCGTTCGGGCTGCACCTCTGCCAGGTTGGTCTGGTCAATGTTATATACAGGGAAAGCCTTGAAGAAGGGAATGACATCCATGCCTTTCTTCTCCTCCTTACTCATCGCCTTATACTCCTCCGAACTGACCTTATGGTCGTTCTTGTCCTTGACCAGCACGTCCCAATAGACCACGGGGAACGCCCTTTCACCTTTCAGTACATGGGCCTTGAGGTTGTGTGCCTGCTTGAAAGTGAGGTACACCGGTAGCTGGTAGCCCTGGGCAGCCGTCTGCAGCTGGAGGAAGAAGGAATTGGAACCCGAGTAGTTGCGGCCTCCCACGTTCTGCGGGAGACCTGCAAACCCGGATGCACCGCCAATCCAGCCTTTCTTCCAGTCGGAAGCCTTCATCTGCTCCATGCGGGCTATCATCATTTCGGCAAAGCGGTCGATGGCTACCTGTCCGGCATTGCCGGATGTGTTAGTTCCATACGCCATAGCTTTCGTCATCCATTACCTGACGGTCCATCTGGTCGATGTCCGTCTGTTCGACATAAAACTCTGCGGATTCATCCGAAGGATCCGTACCGTGGGTCTGGCACCATTCCAGATAGTCCTCTGCATTATCGCCGTCCATCACAAAGCGGAGAAAACCGATTTTACCCTCTTGAAGGAGTTCTACCAACTCCTCGTGTGTCTTTTTAGCTGTCATATCTTTTCGTCTTTTATTGTTTCTTGAATATTCGATTGTTTCTCTTGATTTTGTTACATTTTCATGGAAGCCGACTTCTCCAGTTTGTTGGTCACGGCCGAAAGCATGCCCGTGATTTCCGTATTCAGGTACTTGGCAGCAATCTGTTCCCGGGTAGCAGTCTTTGCCTTGAAAAGCGAGTATCCGTCATCGAAGGAGAGTTCATGCTTGCCGGTCTTGCCCTTGTCACCCAAGTCCATCGACACCTTCCATTTGTTGTCGGAGTGGTCCTTGGCCACACGGACTCCTTTGGGGTCCACTCCTTCGGGAAGCTGATACTTCTCGTAGGCTGACTGCAAGTGCAGGCGCTCCCCGAAGTTCTTCTCCACAAGTTGTGTAGGACTGACCACGCGGTCGAAGTAGGCATTTAGGTCCTCACGGGAAGCCACTGCCGACATCTTGGTGTCGCCCATCTGCACATAGAACTTATACTTGCCGTAATCCGGGCGCTGTTCGTCCTTTTCCTTATAGACATTGAACTTGTCGATGGTAATGGCTCCATCCGGACCGGACAACTGCTTCGGCATTTGGAACGCTTCTTCCGATACCTTCGGCATGAGTTTAGTCGGATAATACTTCTCCATCAACTGCGGCACTTTCATTTCCTTCTTCTGGTAAGCGGCCAAATCCGCTGCGTCCATCTTCTGCGGTTTCAGCTGTACGCCGTCCATCTTGGCGGTGAAGTACCAGTCTGCCGGATTGGTGGTGCTCTGGAAGGCATGGCCGTGGCTGACTTTCTCGCCGTTGGCGGTAATCATCTGCGGTTCGCGTGGCTTGCGTTCCTGCTTGGCTTCCGCTTTATGCTCGGCCTGTTGTTCACTCTTCTTTTCCTTGGCAGGTTTCTCCTCTGCAGCCGTCTTGACTGTTTGGGTTGGCTCTTCCTGCACAGCCTGTTCTTTCTTCTTTTTCGCCATAGTATTCTTGTTGGAGGTATTCGTTTCTTTCAAATCTTCCCCGGTCTTTTCCCTGGGCTTCTTCATCAGTTCCGGCCGGTCTATCGCCTCGCAGATGGCGACCCGCTGACCGGAGCGAATCAGCTTGGGCAGATGCTTGTCCAGTTCATGACGGGGAAAGGTCAGGAGTTTGATGGGGTCTTTCTCCAACGGAAGGATTTTGTCTGATACCTTCAGCGCCAGTATTACCGATGCCTTGAGTGCATCTTCCTTATACATTTCGTAGAAATCTCCTTTACGGAAAAGCAGCACCGCATCGGGATGTTTCTTCTTCAATTCGTTGAACTGCCGGACAAAGCCGACATCCTTCTCTGCATTCTTCTTGACCATAGGGAAAAGGATTTAGCGTTTGAGACCTTTGGATTGTTCAGCTTTCGGCGCATGGAGTTTCAAGGCTCTTTCCTGCGACTGCTTGTCCACCACCTGCTTGTATTCCCAGCGGTTCTTGTCCGTCATCACCAGTCCCAGGTATTCGGGATGCTGCTCGTCATAGCGGAGCTTCTGCTGTCGTTCCCACTCTTTCATGTCGCCCTGGATGACCTTGAAGCCCTGGGGCTCTTTCAAATCCACACCGACCGACACTTTCTCACCTCCTACATTCAGCTCAATGGGTTTTCCCTCGCGTACCTGCTGCTTCTGCTGCATGCCCAGTTCGATGTCGTTGACTTTCTCCATGTCCTTGAGTTTCTGTTCGAGTTGAACGTCCGTCACACGGCGATGGATGACGGACTTGGTTTCGGGATCGAGTTGCAGATACTGCTGGGTCTTTTCTCCGTTGACTTCCACGGCTTTCTGGATGACCTCACCTTTACCCAACCGCTCCGCTTCTTGGTCAGACAAACGCAACACTTGGTTGCGTTCCTTTTCCAGTACGGCACGGACGGGATAAGCCATGAGAGCCGGATTGCCTTGCTGGTCGGTGATCAGCTGAAGTTTGAGGGGAAGCGTGATGATGTCTCCGTTCCGGGCACTGATGGACACCTGCATGAGCGGGGTGACCTCTCCGGATGCCAGTTTCTCCTTCACTTCCTGAGGGAGGCTGTCGGCCTTTTCCCGGTCAATGCCCAATGCCGCCAACTTCTCGTAGGGCAGCCTTTCAGAATGATTGATGTTGTGCATTTTCGTATTGTTTAAGTAAAACGATATATTTGCGGTCGGAACCGCCTTGAACACCCGCAAAAGTATTGTCAACCCTATCATTGAAAAGAAATGCACAACATCATTCTGACCGCCGTGCTGTTGATTCTTGGTTCCGCTTCAGCATCGGCACAGTTCTATACGATTACAAAAGAGACGGAAATACGTCCTGAAAAGCAACAAAAAGTGGCTCCAGATACCTTACAGAGGGGTTTGGTCGCTTTTGAGTCTTGCAAAAAGGCAGAAAAGGACTCACGTGCCCCAGAGGTGCCTGTAAAACTGCTTTCGGAGCTATATGCCCGAAAAGTTTACGCAAGGGTGTCCCACGAAAAAGCGTCTGATAAGGGAACTGAAAAAACTGAGGTTTCTGAACGAAAAGAACTTCCTGCGCTCACTATTCCCAATCTCTATCAGGAAATCATCCGCAATGGCATTCGGCATCCGAAAATAGTACTGGCACAAGCCATACTGGAAACGGGCTGGTTCCGTTCACCGCTCTGTCGGAACCGGCACAACCTGTTTGGACTGACGAATCCCAAAACCGGAAAATACTATGAGTTCAATCACTGGACGGAAAGTGTACGGGCTTACTACACTAAGGTACAGTACCGATATTGTCAAAAGAATCAGACAAGTACAAGCGATGTGGATTATCTGAAGTGGCTACAGCAAATAGGTTATGCAGAAGCTCCGATGTATATACAATCGGTCAAAGAAATCATGAAAAGAAATCTATAAATCACAGGGCACTCCTCCTGTATGAAAAAAGTTCATAATGCAGAAAAAAAATACTCCGAAGATGCTTCCATAATAAAATAATTTCTCTAAATTCGCTTTTGGAGGGTTACAGTTCTCCCTAAATCAAAAGTATTATGGACGCATATCGACCCAAGCAGCGCATCACACTCTCATTCGCCAAGCGGAACGGACGCAAGTGTATAGCAGCCGCCTATGGTGGCGATGACACATTGCGACAAAATTTGTCGCGCGAACCCGGTGCAATCATGACAGGCGATACCGCCTATCTGCCGGCAGAGAATTTCGTGCTTGCCGAGTTCTTCGACCGCTATGTGAAAATGGCGT
>URDR01000007.1 GCA_900546645.1 uncultured Bacteroides sp.
CAAAAAGCTATGTCCAGAGAAGAAAACGTAATAAAGCTACTTGCGAAACTTAAATAATGAATTTATTGAGTCATTAAATCATTTCAAGAAAGCTTTGGATACAGACAATGTCATAAATCTACTTAAATTGCTAAGAGATAAAACTAAAAATTCGGAAATTAAAGGTTATCTTAAAAATATTTTGTCTCTTGGTAAAAAAACAATGAAACAATTCCTGTTAAAACTTACCATGGAAACAGGAACAGATGATATTATTAATAAAATCAAGGATAGGATATACGAACACTGTCATCAAAAAGATGTAATTGATAGTATATTTGATTCGTTATCATCAAATTTAAATATGGCTAAATATCTTGATATTAAGGATAGGAAAAAATTTGAAATTACATTTGATGAATTCAACAAAAAGTTTGGGAAATGTTTTCATGTAGCTTATAAAGATAAACCGTTACCCAAAAGATGTTTTTCTATTGTTTTTCCAGAGAATTTAGAGGAACAAACTTTTATAAAACAATTACTTGATATTGAAGATATAACTTCCGGAGATCCTCAAATAGTTGATTATACAACACATATGCTTCAAGCTATGAATCATTTTGAATATTGGATAGAACAAAATTTTATTCTGCCTGCAGAAATTGATGAATTTCATAAAGAGGCTATTCTTAAGTGGAAGAATGAATTTCGTTCTAAATATCGTTATGTAGAGCAAAAAATTAAATCTGGTTGTTCTATTGTTGATTTAGAGACAGACATAAAAGAGATTGGAGTCCAATTAATAGATTTTCTTCGAAAAGAGAATCTATTATTAGCGGAAAATATCTTGACTACAGAGTTGAGCAATGGATATTACTACCTATTATCCGATACTCCTGAAATTGGATGGCATTACGATTGGAAACATAAATATAAAGCTATATGAAAGAAATATATTATATATATAATAATGAAGCTATAGCCAGTTGTATCTTTTTAGCTTATTTACAAAACACAAGAACAGTTGATATAGCTCGTTTATGTTTGATACTTCCTTTTCTTTTAGACGATAGAATCGTAATGTATTTAGCAAAAATATCAAACGAAGAAAGTAAGAGTCTAGAGTCAATTATCGATGAGAGACCAAAGCTTTTTATGTCGTTTAATAAGAGATATGTATCATTGTTGCCAATTACAATTAACTCAACACTTCTGTTACATAAAAACGAACAAATTGAAATTTCTGCAAATGAAATCTTTGCTAAAACTGATTTTATTTATGGAGAAACAGACATGGGTAATAGATTTGAAAAGATCAAAGAAGTGATACCTTTTTTAGCAACAGTTTTTAGTAGATATTCAACAATTCAACTTTACAAAATTTTAAAAGTGCAATTATGAAATTCATTATACATGAAATTAAGCTTTGGTTTAAAAAAAAGAACAGTACTCCAAAAAGCTATGAATTAAAACCAAATAAAGTTAACGTAATTACAGGTGATGCTACTACTGGGAAAACTAGCTTTTGGAGCATAATTGATTATTGCTTGATGGCAAATAAAACAAATATAGCCAATAGCATTAATGAAAAAGTCTCATGGTATGGTATAAGATTTACTATAAACGATAAAAAAATATCTATTGCAAGAAAGGCGACACAAAAAGATATTGTGTCGCCAGATGTTTACTTCGGGTATGGGGAATTACCGAATACGCCACAAACTAATATTGAAATAGCAAAGATAAAATCAATACTGGATAAAGAATTTGGCATAACAGATAATCTGATATTTCCATATGGTAAAAAACTCGGGAAAGTTCCATTTAGCTTATCATTCAGACATTTTTTGTTATTCAATTCATTGACAGAAGATATTATTGGAACTTCTAAAACATATTTTGATACCACATTTTATGGAAAAGAAGAGTATGATAATGCTTTAACTCATATTTTTGATTTAGTGATTGGTGTTAACGATATGGAAAATTCCAAAGCCGAAGAAAGAATTAAACAAATTGATGAAGAAATAAAAAAAATGTATTCTCGTGAGAAAAGAAGACATAAAGCGGAATTAGTATTTGAAGAAGGAATTTACACCCTCATTAAGAGGTTAAAAGAAAATGGATTTATTGAATATTCCTCTACAATAAAATCATTAGATGAAGCTATGTCCATTCTTGACGATGTCATTGCGAATACGAAAAAAGCCGCGAATAATTCAAGTTTATTTGAAGAACTCGATAATTTAAACAAACGCCGTTTAGAAATAAAAGCACAGTTGTCTTCAATTGATAGATATAAAAGAGAGTATGAAACTTATAAAAAGAATCTTGATAAAAGTACTGATAGTCTAAAACCAATAAACTATCTCAATCGTCATTTGTCAGATCAACTCATAGAATCATACGAGACAAAATCGTTTATAGATACTTTAGAGAACTCCTTGAGAACTATTCAAAATCACCTTTCAAAACAGAGCCTAAAACCAATAAAAGTACAGGGAGAGGTATCCAAATTGCAAAAAGAGCTGTATAATATTGAAACCCAAATTGATAAATTAAATTCAATTCAAAAGATTTATCGTACGGAAGGTGAGAGATACATCATAATAGGTGAAATCAAAAATTCCTATGAAAATTTATTAAAGCAAGAGAAGGTTAAACCAATAGATAGTATTGATTTAAATCAGCTAAATGATGAAAAAAATAATTTAGAGAAAAATCTCAAAAATATAGATGAAGTCAAGTATAGAATGAAAGATTCTCTAAATAAATGTATCCAAAGAAATTATAACAAATTAAGGTCATTACCAGCATATAAAAATAGCCAAACTCAGTTTAATGATACTGATATGGTCTTACAATTAGTGCCAGAAGGACAATTATTCCCACTTGAAAATGTGGGGAGCAAATCAAACTATATGTTTATGCACTTATGTTTTTATTTAGGGTTACATGAGCATATGATAAATGTCGGACAAATACATGTTCCTCAATTTTTGTTCATAGACCAACCAAGTATTCCTTATTATACCGGTTCTATTAATGAAAAAATAGGGAATGATGATAAAACGAAATTGCTTGACGCTTTTGCACTCATTGATTCATTTGTTAGTTACATAACAAATGAAAAAAAAGAATCATTTCAAATATTTTTAGTAGAACATGCTCCTCGAGAGTATTGGACTGAAAATAATTTACTTAATTTCCATACAGTTGATGAATTTATCCATGGGAAAGGTTTAATTCCAAGTGATATTTACAATGATTAATATGAATAATTTAGCTTTAGGTAAACTAGATAAATTTGTTGTGCATTTTATTGGCAACAAAACTAATGGTGATGGCGTTCGATTTTCAAATGAAATAACACCATTTGAAAATATAGAAACTGATATAAAGAAATTATTAAACACTAATTTTAAATTAGACGAATTGTATAGTTTCTATTTTATCCATCAGTTGGAACTCAATCCAATGTTTCAGTTTGTAAATTCTATTTTTGAGAATAAAAAGGAATTTGTAGAACAATCACAAAATATTGCAAGATATCTATATGATCATAGTATTCATCCTCAAATCAAGTCAGGTGAATTGTGTTTTTCTTATTTTGACAATTGCGAATTGAATGGAGGAAGAGTTAGCTGCATATCTATCTTTAAATCAGAGAATAAAGATACTTTTCTAAAAATAAATGTACAAGGGGAAGCTTTTGAAATAGAGAGGGAAAGTGGTATGAATATAAATAAATTAGATAAAGGCTGTTTAATTTTCAACATTGAAAAAGAGAATGGCTATGTAGTTGCTGTTGTGGATAATACCAACAAAGGTGCAGAGGCGAAATACTGGACTGATGATTTCCTTCATGTACGCCCAAGGAAAGATAATTTCAATCAAACCCTAAATATGCTTTCTCTATGCAAAAGTTTTGTTTCTCAATTACCTGCTGAAAACGGTAAAATAAAGAAAGCAACATATATGAATAGAAGTGTAGAGGCTTTGAAAGAGGAATCTGTAAATGTAGATACCTTTGCAGAACAAGTTTTTGCGTCACCAGAGTTAGTATCAGAGTTTAAGCAATACAAAGAAATTTATCAGAAAGAACGAGACATTGAAATAGATGATCATTTTACTACTGCTGCTAACGCAATTAAACGTAAGGCTACGGGCACAATGACAACAATCAAACTTGATAAAAATTTTGATATAAATATTCACGGTGGAGAGCAATATATTGAAAGAGGTTATGATGAAGAACGAGGTATGTACTACTATCGGTTATTCTTTAGAGAGGAAAGGTAGATGTATATTAACAATAGTATAATAAGTATGACAACAATTGACGATATAAAGAAACTGATAGCTAAGGACGAGACAAGAACTTTGGAGCTGAAGAAAACAACAGGCGAACTCTATAAGGGTATGGAGACAGCTTGTGCGTTTCTGAATTCCGATGGTGGCTGGTTGATGTTTGGTATTGCTCCGTCTTTGAAGATTATTGGGCAAAATGTTACAGATAATACAAGACAGGAGGTGGCAAACGCTCTCCGTAAGATAGAGCCGGCAATAGATGTAGAGGTTGAATATGTGGAGTTACCCGATAAACCAGACAATTATGTTATCGCCATCTACTTTAATTCCAATAATTTCAAGAATGGACCGTATTCGTTCGATGGCAGAGCTTTTTATAAAGTAGAAAGTACCACAGCACTGATGCCAAGACAGATGTATGAGGAACGTTTGAGAATTAGCAATCCTCAGCGATTCAGTTGGGAAAACACCCCCAATTCTGAAATAACCGTTGATGATATTGATACAGAACTATTATATCAGACACTTCATGACGGAATAGGATCAAGGCGTATTCATGCTTCGGCTATGACATTGCAAGACCCTGCGAAGATTATGCTGAAACTCGGAGTGGCAAGAAAGGATGGTATGATATTGAATGCTGCGAATGTATTGTTCGGTAAAGAGCCTTCTTTATTGCATCCTCAGTGTAAAATCCGTTTGGCTCGTTTTGAAGGAACGGACAAAAGAGTATTTCGTGACCAGACGGTTTGCGAAGGGAATCTGTTTGAACAGTACGATGCTGCGATGGATTTCTGTTTAAAGCATTTGAATCTATCTGGCAGAATGGATAGTAAATTCAGACAAGACACACTTACTGTGCCTTATGAAGCTATAAAAGAGGCTACTATCAACATGTTGTGCCATCGTTCCTGGAATGCCGAAAATACAACTCCAAGTCTAGCGATATACGATGACCGCATTGTATTCCAAAATCCGGGCTCATTTCCTCTTGGTATGACATGGCAGGACTTTATATATGAACAGATAGGTTCTTTACCAGCCAATCCTACTATAGCAAATGTATTCTATCGGCGTGGCACGATGGAAGCGTGGGGACGTGGTATAGGTCTTATTATGGAAAGTTGTAGAGAGCAGGGTCTTCTTACTCCGGAAATCAAAGTTGTTCCACCGTTTGTAAATCTTACAATATGGTTTAAGCACTCACTGATTGGTGGTGTGAAAACATCTGCACCCCAAGTAGAAGATTTGCACACTCCAAGTCGCACCTCAAGTGATGAGGATTTCACCTCAAGTCATAACGAAACAAATGATCAGTCGAATATCATTACACCCCAAGATAAGGTATTTGAATTTTGTAAATCTCCGAAAAGTATTGTTGAAATAGCCGAAATGCTTGGAGTGAATGATAGAAGATGGGTGAGAAAGAAATATATTGCTCCCTATATCGGCACAAAGCTACAAATGACCATTCCAGATAAACCCAATAGCCAACACCAGAAATATGTCAGTATTAAAGAATGATATGAAAATAGCCAAAGTCTTTGCCCATCCAAGGATTTTGGCTACTTTTGCAATTGAGTTATTAGACAGCGAAACATGGCAAAACGCTGAAAAACGCAGGTTTCTTAGTCGTTGCTGCTACTTCTCAAATAGCTCGTTAAAAGTTTATACCTCAAATGGTTATATCAAACTGCAGGCAATTTAAGAGATGAATGTGCAAATTGAAGAAAGCTGGAAAGAAGTGCTTTCACCCGAATTTAAAAAAGATTATTTTATTCGTCTGACCGATTTTGTCCGTCAAGAGTATCAGACGACAACGGTATACCCTCCGGGAAAACTTATTTTTAATGCGTTTAATCTCTGTCCTTACCCCAAAGTGAAGGTGGTGATTATCGGACAAGACCCATATCACGGACCGGGGCAGGCTCACGGCTTGTGTTTTTCGGTGAACGACGGAGTTCCTTTTCCTCCTTCTTTACAGAATATATTTAAAGAGATACAGAGTGACCTAGGCAGTCCGATACCGGAAACCGGAAATTTGACGCGCTGGGCTGAACAGGGAGTCTTGATGCTCAATGCCACTTTGACGGTCCGCGCCCATCAGGCAGGATCACATCAGCGCAGAGGCTGGGAAGAGTTTACCGATGCAGCTATCCGCGCTTTGGCTGAAAACAGAGAGCATCTGGTTTTTATCTTGTGGGGAGCCTATGCACAAAAGAAAGGAGCATTCATCAGCCGTGACCGTCACCTGGTGTTGACTTCTGTCCATCCTTCTCCTTTATCGGCTTATCATGGATTTTTTGGCAATAAGCATTTCAGCCGGGCGAATGCCTATTTGGAAGCACATGGCGAGACGCCCATTGTATGGTAAAAACTCCGTATGAAATAAAAATCTGTTTTTATATAGTTTGCTTTATGATGAGCAGGGACAATATAAAACAGATTTTCTTTTTTTATGCATTTAAACTGACCATTTCCTGCAATACGCTGACGGCTGAGGCTACATCGTGTATTTCCTTCATGACCATGCTGCGCTTTCCGTTTTGTTCACGCAGGTTGCAGTTGCGCGGATATTTTGCCATGTATTCAATTACTTTGCCGAAAGCCTTGCTTTGATAATAGGGGCTTTCCAAGTTGCTCACAAAATACAAGGTCATCCGGTCTGCTTTTAATATGACTTTCTCTATACCCATGCGTTTAGCTAAGCGGCGCAAGGGAACGATACGGGTAAGTTCTTCCGTTTCCGGCGGAATCTTTCCGAACCGGTCTATCAGCCTTGCTTTAAAATCCTCTACCTCCTTGTCGAGTTCCAGCTTGTCGAGTTCGCGATAAAGCAACATGCGTTCGCTGCTGCTGGGGATATATTCATTGGGAAAGAGCAGTTCAAGGTCGCTTTCCACCGTACATTCATCCACAAATTCTTCTCCGCTGATTTTTTCTTCACCAGCTTTGATTTCTTCGGCATAAAGGTCGGCAAACTCTTCATTCTTCAGCTCTTTTACCGCTTCTGCCAAGATCTTCTGATAAGTTTCATATCCCAAGTCGGCAATAAATCCGCTTTGTTCGGCTCCCAGCATGTTTCCGGCTCCGCGGATGTCCAGATCCTGCATGGCAATATGGATGCCGCTTCCCAAATCACTGAAGTTTTCAATAGCCTGTAAGCGTCGTTTCGCTTCGGGAGTCAGTGAAGTAAGGGGAGGAGCAAGTAGGTAGCAAAAGGCTTTCTTGTTGCTTCTGCCTACACGCCCACGCATTTGGTGTAAATCGCTCAAACCGAAATTTTGTGCCTGATTGATGATAATTGTGTTGGCATTAGGTATATCAATTCCGCTTTCAATAATGGTAGTGGCGAGCAATACATCATAATCATAGTTCACGAAATCGAATATGATTTTTTCCAACTCTTCCGGCTGCATTTGTCCGTGACCGATGCACACACGGCAGTCGGGGATGTTACGCTGAATCATCATCTTCAGTTCCATCAAGTTTTGTATGCGGTTATTTACAAAGAACACCTGTCCGTTTCGGCTCATCTCAAAATTAATGGCTTCGCTGATAATCTCTTCATTAAACGTATGTACTTCCGTTTGAATGGGGTAGCGGTTGGGAGGGGGTGTTTGAATGACCGACAAGTCACGTGCCCCCATGAGTGAAAACTGAAGGGTGCGCGGTATGGGGGTGGCAGTCATGGTTAGCGTATCTATATTTACTTTAATCTGTCGCAGCTTCTCTTTTACACTGACGCCGAACTTCTGCTCTTCATCGATGATGAGCAGTCCCAAGTCTTTAAACTTTACACTTTTCCCGATGATTTTATGCGTTCCGATTAAAATATTAATCTGTCCGTCGGCTAATTCTTTCAGAATACGTGATGTATCTTTTGCTGTTCGTGCCCGGCTCAGATAGTCCACCTTGCAAGGCATTCCTTCCAGTCGTTTGCGGAATGTCTGAAAATGCTGATAGGCCAATACAGTCGTCGGTACGAGCACAGCCACCTGCTTATTGTCTGCAACAGCCTTGAAAGCAGCGCGTATAGCCACTTCCGTCTTGCCGAATCCCACATCGCCGCAAACCAGACGATCCATGGGTCGGTCGCTCTCCATATCAGCCTTTACGTCTTGAGTAGCTTTAAGCTGATCTGGGGTATCTTCATAAAGGAAGCTTGCTTCCAGCTCATGCTGTAAAAAACTGTCGGCACTGTATTGGAATCCCTTTTCCTGCTTGCGTTGTGAGTATAACTTAATCAAGTCGCGGGCAATATCCTTGATTTTAGCCTTGGTACGGTCTTTCATTTTTTCCCAGGCTCCCGTTCCCAATTTGCTGATACGGGGCTGTTCGCCTTCCTTTCCTTTATATTTGGAAATTTTATGTAGGGAGTGGATGGAAACAAAAACCACATCGTCATTTTGGTAAATCAGCTTGATGACTTCTTGCGTGGTATTTCCGTTAGGGATGCGCACTAATCCTGCGAATTTTCCAATGCCATGGTCAATATGAACCACGTAGTCACCCGGTTCAAACTGGTTGAGTTCTTTTAAAGAGAGTGCCACTTTTCCGCTGCGTGCTTTGTCGCTCCGCAGGTTGAATTTATGGAATCGGTCGAAAATCTGGTGGTCGGTAAAGAGACACATCTTGAGGGTGTGGTCAATAAATCCTTCATGCAGCGTGTGATCTACAGCCTTGAAGGAAATCTGGTCTTTACGCTCGGCAAAGATGTCGCGCAGACGGTCGGTTTGCTTTACACTGTCTGAACAAATGTAGATGGTGTAATTGCGTTGCAGATAATCGGTCAGCGTGCTGGCTACCAAGTCAAAATTCTTATGAAAAATCGGCTGGATGGAAGTTTGGAACTGCAAGGTTGCCTGTGGAGTTCCTACGGCTTTGTGTCCAAAGTCAATGCGCTTAAAATCCAGTGCACGTACCGTAAATTCACTTCCATCTATCAGTTTCCTTTCCAGATTCATCCGTTCTGTCTGCTCGCCCTCATAGGCAGCTAAGGCTTGTGGTGAAAGACTTTCATCGTGGATGGCTTGAATACGCTCCTTTATCCATAATAAATCTTTTACCCAAAGTAAGGTGTCTTGGGGAATGAATTCAAGAAAGCTGATTTCATTTTCAGTGGCTTGTCCTAACTCAGGCACAATGCTGACGGAGTTTTTCTTTTCTTTTGATAATTGGGTTTCTACTTCAAATGTACGTATGCTGTCTATTTCATCTCCAAAGAAATCAATGCGGTACGGGTATTCAGAGGCAAACGAGTAGACATCGAGTATGCTTCCGCGCATAGCAAACTGTCCGGGTTCATACACGTAGTCAACGTGTTCAAAGCCATAGTCTGTCAACTTTTTCGTGATTGCTTCGGTTTCGTATTGCTTACCTGTTGCCAGGGTTAAGGTTTGCTGGTTTAAGGTTTGTCGGGAAACGACCTTTTCGGCGAGTGCTTCCGGATAGGTGACAATGCTTACCGGTTCGTTTTGTTCCAGCTTGCTGAGCACTTCAGTGCGTAAAATCTCATTGGCAGCATCTTTTTGTCCGTATTTGATGGCGCGGCGGTAAGAAGAAGGGAAAAACAAAACATGCTTGTCGCCGTTTGCCTGCACGATGTCATGATAGAAATAACCAGCCTCTTCGCTGTCATTCAGCAAAAAAACAGAGGTGAAAGGTTTGTTTTCTATAAAGGATGAGGCAAAAAAGGAGGCGCATGAAGCATTCATGCCTTTTAAATAAATAGTCTTTATCTCGTTGTCTTCCAAGAGTGAAGACAGTCCCGGAAGAGCCGGGTGCTTGGTATAGATTTGTTGAAGCTCTTTTATTGTCATTGTTATCTGGATAATGGTGCAAATTTATAAAATAATTACTACATTTGCATGTTTCACACAGACATAATCCTTATAAAAATGTACGAAGATATTATTCGACTGTTAGATAATAAAAGGCTAAAAGAGGCTTTGGATAAACTGGAAGCCTTGGTCGCTAAGGCTGAAAATTGGGAAATGGGGTCGGAAGTGGAAAGACTGAAAACCACTTATGGCTATATGTTGCAGTATGCAAGTCAGGGGGTAAAAGATCCGGGGCGGAATGAAATGTATCGTGGCTTGTGCCGACGGGCTTATGAGTTGGCCTCTCAAGCTTCATTTTCTCAAAGCTGCAAAACGGGCAGTAAGCATATATCGTATAAATACCAGAATTTCAAACGTGTGCCGCCTCATACGTATGGGGAGCTCTGTATGATGCTGGAGTCGGTAACTGAAGAAGCAGGTATGCTGACCTTGACCGTAAATAATGAAGAGGAGCAGAGAAAGCAGCAAAAAGATTTGGCTCTTCGGAGAGAAAAGGCTATTGATGAATTGTTTGACCGGACTTGGGTTTCCGACGGATGGACAGAGGAGGAATATAAAGAAGCAGGAGACTTTTTGCGCTCTGTGCTTGTTCCGGAAAATGACATTGCCGTGTTGGTGAGTGCCGTAACGTTAAATCTGTTAGAGGTATTCGACGTGCGCAAGTTGCAGTTCTTGCTGGAAGCTTGTATGGTGCGGAAGGAGGCGGTAATCAGGCAGCGTGCATTGGTTGGCATAGTGTTGACCTTCCCTCTTTATGCCGATTGGATTGTTATGTATCCGGAGCTGACTTCGGCATTGAAGGCGTTTGAGGAAAATCATGAAATTGTAGATAGGCTGCATAGTATTCTCATTATTTTGCTGTTGTCGCGTGAGACCGAGAAAATTGACAAGAAAATGCGTGAGGAGATTATTCCGGAAATGTTGAAAAATCCCAAGTTGAATAAGACCGACTTTAAAGTTTCAGACTTGGAAGACTTAGAGGATTTGAATCCGGAGTGGGAGTCCGGGATGGAGAAAATCAGCGAAAAGATCCGTGAATTGGGCGAATGGCAGATGGAGGGGGCAGATACCTATATGGGTACCTTTGCTCCGTTGAAGCATTATCCTTTTTTCAGACAGGCTTCACACTGGTTTTATCCGTTTGATAAATGGGTCCCGGAAATAGCTTCTACTTTTTCTGATGGGCAAATCGACGATAGGTCGTTTTTAGGCGTATTGCTTCAGATGCCGTTTATCTGTAATTCAGATAAGTTCTCTGTTTGTCTGGTAATGAATTCTGTACCGGAAGAGCAGCGTCAGATGTTGACCATGCAGTTAGGTGGACAAGATGATATGTTGAAAGAGACTTTTAACGGACAGAAGGCCATTTCGACGGAGAATGGTTTGGCGCAAGCTGTCAGTCGGCAATATATCTATGATTTATATCGCTTCTTTAAATTGTGGATGTTCAGGCATGAGCAGCGTGACCTCTTTGCTGTACATCAGGATTACTGGAATTGCCCGTTGCTGCGTCCTTTATTCTTAAAAGATAAATATCAAAGGAAATTGGCGGACTATCTGTTTTCAAAAGGCTACTATGAAGAGGCTGCTCAACTGTATGGTGAAATGGTGGATGCGGCAGATGGTGCAGGGGATGCCGAGCTGTGGCAGAAATTAGGCTTTTCTCTTCAAAAGGGGAGAAGATATGATAAGGCAATTCGTGTATATAAGCATGCAGATGTATTAAAACCTAATCACAGTTGGACTTTAAAGCATTTGGCGCAGTGCTGTAAGCGTGTTGGAGATTATGAGTCGGCAGTCAATTATTTCTGTATGGTAGAACAGATGCAGCCGGAAAACCTGCATGTGCTGACGCAAATCGGACAGTGTATGGCTAAAAACGGTCAATACAAAGAGGCTTTGTCTTATTTCTTTAAAGTGGAGTATTTGAATGAAGTTCCTGTTGGGGCTTGGCGTGCCATTGCCTGGTGTTATTTTATGACTGGAAAGCCGGAGGATGCGTTGCGGTTTTATGACAAACTGCAAAAAACAGAAGATATGCAAGCAACCGATTGGTTGAACAGCGGGCATGTGTATTTGGTTCAGGGGAATTGGGTTGAAGCTGTACGTTGCTATCGAAAGGCAAAAGATTTGTGTGATTCTTCTGATTCATTTTTTACACTTTATCATGCCGATAGAGAAGTGTTGTTACAGCAAGGAGTTTCGGAAACGGATATTTGTTTGATTCCTGATTTGCTGTAGTAGCTTGTATGAAGTGAGACCGGTGTGATTTTATCGATGTTGGATTTGTAAGACGATGAACGGCCTCAAGATAGATCGGATTAATGGACAGATGCCTGACGGGTAATATGATTTGGGGTACAGATTAGAGAACGGTGTAGGGCGCGTGTAGGCAATTGGTGCGTCCTACATCGTCCTACACTGCGCCCTGCACGCTCTAATTTATTGTTTACAAGTGGGTTAACTCCGAAAACGTGTAGGGTGCAGGCAATTTTTGTGAAAAACATTTTTGTAGGAAAGAGAACAGAAGTTGCGCTGAGGTGGCTGTCCGATGATGGCAGTGCAAATGCCAAGTCATAGTAATGATAAAACTTAGTCATAGTAACGACGATGCTTAGTCGTAGTAACGGCACGGCTTCGTTGTAGTAACGACCAAGCCTCGTTGTTACTAAAGATTTCAAATTTTCAAGTAAAATCAGAAGGGTTTCTCTGTATCTTACTTTTTATCATTATCTTTGCGGATATAAAATATTTAGAATCATGCAAACAAGTGACAGTATAATTATTATTCCCACATATAACGAGAAAGAAAATATTGAGAATATTATCCGGACTGTATTTAATCTTCAGAAATGCTTTCATATTTTGGTAGTTGAAGACAATTCGCCTGACGGAACAGCCGACATCGTGCGCCGTTTGCAGAAGGAATTTCCTGAACGTCTGTTTATGATAGAACGTAAGGGAAAGCTCGGTTTAGGTACGGCTTATATAGCCGGATTCAAATGGTCGATAGAACATCGTTATGATTATATATTCGAAATGGATGCGGATTTCAGCCATAATCCCGATGATTTGATTCGTTTGTATAAGGCTTGCCATGATGATGGAGGAGATGTGGCTATCGGTTCACGCTATGTAAGCGGAGTGAATGTGGTAAATTGGCCCATGGGGCGTGTGCTGATGTCTTATTTTGCTTCAAAGTATGTACGTTTGGTTACCGGATTACCTATACATGATACAACTGCTGGATATAAATGTTACCGGAGGGAAGTGCTTGAAACGATTCCATTAGATAAAATCCGCTTTAAAGGATATGCTTTCCAGATAGAAATGAAGTTTACGGCTTATAAATGCGGATTTAAAATAATAGAGGTGCCGGTGATTTTTATCAACCGTGAATTAGGTACTTCAAAGATGAACAGCAGTATTTTTGGCGAAGCGATGTTTGGCGTGATTCGCTTGAAATGGAACAGTTGGTTTAAGAAATATCCGCAGAAACAAAAATAGAATAGAAATTTATGATTAGGATACATAATGCAGTTATTGTGAATGAAGGCAAACAATTTGCCGGTTCGGTTGTGATTGATAATGGAATCATCCGTGAAGTGCTGGAAGAGGGGAAACAACCTTCGCAGCCTTGCGATGAAGAAGTTGATGCCAAGGGATGTTACCTTATTCCTGGAGTTATAGATGATCATGTACATTTTCGTGATCCGGGCTTGACTCATAAAGCAGATATGGCAAGTGAAACGGCTGCAGCAGCTGCTGGTGGAGTCACTTCGTTTATGGATATGCCTAACTGTAATCCCCAGACTACCACATTGGAGGCTCTGAATGCGAAATTTGAAAATGCTGCAACCAAGTGTGTGGTAAATTATTCGTTTTATTTTGGCGCTACCAATAATAACGTGCATGTCTTGAAGGAACTTGATAAGACACGTGTGTGCGGAGTGAAGCTTTTTATGGGGGCAAGCACGGGGAATATGCTGGTTGATCGTATGGAAGCTTTGCGGAAAATCTTTTCAGAAGCAGGAATGTTGATTGCTACGCATTGCGAAGACCAGAATACGATACGTGAAAATACAGAACGCTTCAGACAAGAGTGTGGAGAAGATCCGGATATTACCTGCCACCCGTTGATTCGCAGTGAGGAAGCCTGTTACCGTTCGTCTGCATTGGCTGTTCAGTTGGCAAAGGAAACAAATGCCCGCTTGCATGTGTTGCATGTGAGTACAGCCCGTGAATTGGAACTGTTTGAAGATAAGCCTTTATCGGAAAAACGAATAACGGCTGAGGCTTGTGTATCGCATCTCTTCTTCTGTGACGAAGATTATCAAACTTTGGGAGCGCGCATTAAATGTAATCCAAGTATTAAAACACGCGCCGACCGTGATGCTTTGCGCGGTGCGCTGTCAACGAATCGCATTGATGTAGTAGGTACTGACCATGCGCCTCATTTGCTGACTGAAAAACAGGGAGGTGCATTGAAGGCGGTTTCGGGTATGCCGTCTATTCAGTTCTCGCTGGTTAGCCTTTTTGAACTGGTACATGAGGGCGTTTTGACGGTGGAACAGCTAGTACAGAAGATGTGTCATGCTCCAGCGGAACTGTATCAAATAGAGAAAAGAGGATACATACGTCCGGGGTATTGGGCTGACTTGGTTTTAGTGAACCCGAACAAGGAGTGGACGGTAACATCAGATTGCATTCAGAGTAAATGCGGATGGAGTCCGATGGAAGGATGCCATTTCCATGCGCAGGTTGAGAAGACGTTCGTCAATGGTGTCTTGGCGTATGCTGACGGAAAGGTAAATATATCAAACCGAGGACAAGCTCTCGTTTTTGCACGTTAAAGTATGAGAACGGAAATAACAGTAGTTACTTATCAGCTGCATGATTTGTTGGAGTACATAAACTGGATTTATTTTTTTCATGCGTGGGGATTTCAGCCTCGTTTTGCAGCCATTGCCCATATTCATGGATGTGATGCCTGCCGGGCAAGTTGGTTAGCTGGCTTTCCGGAGGGGGAGCGTGCAAAGGCAGCTGAAGCGATGCAGCTTCATAAAGAAGCCATGCGTATGCTGAACGAACTCGATGGGAAATATCATGTTTATGCTATTTTCCGTTTGATGGAAGCAAATTCAGATGGAGATGATCTTATCTTGGAGGGGATTCGTTTCCCTTTATTACGCCAGCAAACCCGTGTGCACCCTGATGACCCTTTCTTGTGTTTGAGTGACTTTGTTCGTCCGCTTTCTTCGGGAATCACGGATACGGTAGGAGCTTTTGCTACAACGGTTGATGAGGCTATGGAGGATGGTTATGCTTATGATGACTATAAGCATTTGCTGGTAAAAACGCTTTGTGAGCGTTTGGCGGAAGCAGCGGCTGAGAAGGTGCATGAAACCATTCGTAAAGAGGTTTGGGGGTATGCCAAAGATGAGAAACTTACTAAGGAAGAGTTGTTGAATGAAGATTATCAAGGTATCCGTCCTGCTGTGGGCTATCCTTCTTTGCCTGATATCTCTGTAAGTTTTTTGCTCGATAGCTTGCTCGATATGGGGCGTATTGGTATCCGGCTGACAGAAAATGGTATGATGCAGCCTCATGCATCGGTATGTGGGCTGATGTTTGCCCATCCGGCTTCCCGCTATTTTTCTGTGGGTAAGATTGATGAGGAACAGTTGCTTGATTATGCTCGTCGGCGTGGGGTTTCCCCAGACGAGATAAGGAAATATTTAACAGCTAATTTACAGTAAAGATATGGTATTGTTACGTGTAACTCTGGCTTTTTTAGTCTTGATACTATTACCTGACTGGTATATATATAAAGTTTATGTATCTTCAGACCGTCGGAAGTGGTTTCGTCGGGTTTATTGGATTCCTGCAGCTCTATTGCTTCTTGCCCTATTGGTTTTTGTCTCAGTTCATGTACATTTATCCGATTATTTTGGTATTTATCTGATTTTAGCTTTGGGAATTACCGTTCCCAAGGCTGTGTTTGTACTGAGCAGCTTATTCCTTCGCGGGGTTAACCGATTGTGCAAGCTACATTTGTTTCATGGTAAACTTTCTTTGATTCCAGCATTTGCTGTCTGCTTATATATCGGATATGGAGCTATATGGGGCAAAGAAAATTTTCGAGTAAAGGAGGTCACATTTACTTCTCCTGACCTGCCCGAAACTTTTGATGGCTATCGTATTTTACAGTTGTCGGATATTCATGCTGGCAGTTGGAAAGGAAATTCCGAAGCACTGGGACGTGCGATAAATTTGTGTAATGCCTTACAGCCTGATGTGGTAGTGTTTACCGGTGATTTGGTGAATAGTCATGGCGATGAAATTAAGACATTGATGCCCGTGTTTTCTCGTCTGAAAGCAAAAGACGGGGTTTATTCAGTTTTGGGAAACCATGATTATGCAACTTATCGCTCTTGGAGAACAGAGGCTGAGCGTTTGGCGAACGTAGATATATTGATTGCCCGACAGAACAAAATGGGATGGCAAGTGTTAATAAATGAACATCGGATTATTTACCGGGGAAATGATTCTATTGCATTGGTTGGAGTAGAAAACAGTGGGCAGCCTCCTTTTCCTGACCGGGGAAATCTGCCGAAAGCATTAAAAGGAACGGAAGGAATGTTTAAGGTGTTGCTGAGTCATGACCCCACCCATTGGCGTCGTAAAGTTTTGCCTGAAACCGATGTCCAGCTGATGCTGGCCGGGCACACACATGATATGCAAATCAGTGTGTTTGGTTTTTCTGTGTCACGTTATGTCTATCCGGAACATCGCGGTATGTATCTGGAAGGAAAGCGTGGTCTTTATGTTAACATCGGGTTAGGTTTCGTCTTGTTTCCCATGCGTTTAGGTGCATGGCCGGAAATAACCGTCATTACCTTGCGAAAAGAAGAATAAGGATTTTACTCATAAAACATCAAGTATATGAAACTATTGTATATTATTTATCAAATCTGTATCGGACTTCCTTTGTTCTTGGTACTTACCATTCTGACCGCTTTAACCACAATGCTGGGCTGCTGGTTGGGCAACGGGCACTTCTGGGGATATTATCCGGGAAAAATATGGTCTCAGCTTACATGCTTGCTCTTTTTGCTTCCCGTGAAAGTGGAGGGACATGAAAATATAGATCATAGAACCTCTTATGTTTTTGTAGCCAATCATCAGGGGGCATTTGATATTTTTTTGATTTATGGTTTTTTAGGAAGAAACTTTAAATGGATGATGAAAAAAAGCCTGCGTAAAATTCCTTTTGTGGGGAAGGCTTGTGAATCAGCCGGATTTATTTTCGTTGATAAGTCGAGCCCACGCAAAGTATATGAAACCATCAAGCATGCCGAAAATGTTTTGAAAGATGGAACTTCATTGATGGTTTTCCCCGAGGGGCGGCGTACGTTTACCGGTGAGATGAACGAGTTTAAGAAAGGAGCCTTTATGTTGGCCGACCAGCTACAGCTTCCGGTTGTTCCGATGACCATAAACGGTTCGTTCCGGATACTTCCCCGTACCGGAAAACTTTTGTCGTGGCATCCGTTGACACTGACCATTCATCAACCTATTTATCCGTTGGGCAAGAAAGGAACTGAAAACTTGGATATGCTGATGAAAGAGTCGTATCAAGCAATTCATGACGGGCTGGTCTGCTGAAGTTTTGCCAACTCTACATTACGTTTTGTTTGGCAGGCTTGGGCTTTTCCGTTTTTCTGATACCGTTTAAGCTCCTTTTCGGGCTGAAAAGGGGAAAAAAAAGTATGATTCGTTGGAGTGGTACTCCTTTTTTTCTAATTTTGCACAGTTTCAACGTTCGTGTGTCATTTTCTGACCGCTTTTGGAGAAACATTTTTGAAAGAGATTATAACTAAATGATAAAGCATGATACACAAAGTATTAATCGCTAACCGTGGTGAAATAGCTGTACGTGTGATGCGTTCTTGTCGTGAGATGGGCATTCGTACGGTAGCAGTGTTCTCTGAAGCCGACAGAACGGCGCGCCACGTCCTTTATGCAGACGAAGCTTGTCTGATTGGTCCGGCAGCTTCTCGTGAAAGCTACCTGAATATTGATAAAATCATTATGGCTGCTAAACGCCATGAAGTCGATGCAATCCATCCGGGATATGGATTCCTTTCTGAAAACTCAGAATTTGCACGCCGTTGCCGTGAAGAAGGAATTATCTTTATCGGTCCTGATCCTGAAACCATGGATGCCATGGGTGATAAAATTTCAGCCCGTAAGCACATGATTGCAGCAGGTGTACCGGTTGTTCCGGGAACAGAACAGCCTTTGAAGAGTGTGGAAGAAGCAAAAGAAATCTGTAATCGTATCGGTTATCCGGTTATGCTGAAAGCTTCAATGGGAGGCGGCGGAAAAGGTATGCGTCTGATTCATAATGAAGGTGAAGTAGAAGAAGCTTATAACACAGCTCGCTCGGAATCTATGTCTTCATTTGGTGATGATACCGTTTATTTGGAAAAGTTTGTAGAAGAACCTCACCATATTGAATTCCAGATTTTGGGAGACAATTACGGGAATGCCGTTCATTTATTTGAACGTGAATGTTCTATTCAGCGCCGTAATCAGAAAATCGTAGAAGAAACTCCTTCTCCGTTTGTAACTCCTGAATTGCGTCAGAAAATGGGCGAAGCGGCTGTTGCAGCAGCTAAAGCTGTGGGCTATAAGGGTGCGGGTACCATTGAATTCCTGGTTGACAAACACCGTAATTTCTATTTCCTTGAAATGAATACGCGTTTGCAGGTAGAACACCCTATTACTGAAGAAGTCGTTGGAGTTGATTTGGTAAAAGAACAGCTTCGTATAGCCAATAACGAACCGATTCACTTTAAGCAAGAAGACTTGAAGCAGCGTGGTCATGCCATTGAATGCCGTATCTGTGCTGAGGATTCAGAAAATAATTTCATGCCTTCACCGGGAATTATCCGTCAGCTGATAGAACCGAATGGTATCGGTGTACGCATTGACAGCTATGTGTATGAAAGCTATGAAATCCCTATTTATTATGACCCGATGATAGGTAAGCTGATTGTGTGGGCCACTACACGTGAGTTTGCTATCGAACGTATGCGTCGTGTATTATATGAATACAAGATTACAGGATTGAAGACCAATATCGGTTATTTGCGTCACATTATGAATGTGCCTGACTTTGTAGAAGGACATTACAATACGCTTTTCATTCCGAAACATCAAGACATGCTGCGTGAATGGGCAGGACAAAAAGAGGAAGAGACTGAAAATATTGCCATGATTGCGGCTTATATTGATTACCTGATGAACTTGGAAGAGAACAAGTCGGGTTCTTCTGATAACCGTCCAATCAGTCGCTGGCGTGAATTTGGCTTGAAAAAAGGAGTATTACGGATTTAAGCCTTTGTAAGTTATCGGGTTGCTTAACCTTTAAGAGGTAAAGCGTAAACTCAGGACTTGAAAGTTTAAAAACAAACAGATTATGGAAATACATATAGGAGACAGAGTAGCCGATGTTACTTTGGTGAATAAGGAAGGCAATAAGGTGCAACTGACCATCGACGGGGTGCCTTACGATGTAGATATCGTAATGGCAGAAAACGGTAGTTGTTCTATCTTGCACGAAGGAAAGTCGTATAATGCGGAACTTATTCGTAAAGAAGGTGGCAAAAGCTATACCGTTAATGCACATTACCAATCGTATAATATTGATGTAATTGACTCTCAGGCAAAATATTTGCGCATGCGTAAGGGAGCAGATGAAAAGCAAATGGATAAGATTATCTCTCCGATGCCGGGCAAGGTTGTTAAAATTCCGGTTCAGGCAGGCGACCGTTTGCAGGCAGGCGATATTGTTGCTGTGATTGAAGCGATGAAAATGCAGAGCAACTACAAGGTAAACAGCGAGTGTGTGGTAAAAGAAATTCTGGTAAACGAAGGAGATTCAGTGAACAGCAATCAGGTGATTATGACACTGGATATTATTAAAGAAGAATGATTATGACTGCAGAAGAACAATATAAGAAATTTGAGGAGCTTGATAAATTAGCTTCTCAGGGCGGTGGCGAGGCTCGTGTAGAAAAACAGCATGCCAACGGTCACATGACAGCCCGTGAACGTATTGCCATGTTGCTGGATAAAGGTACGTTTAATGAAATCGATAAATTTGTCATTCACCAATGTACAGACTTCGGAATGGATAAAAATCATATTCCGGGCGATGGTATTGTGTGCGGTTATGGAAAAATAGACGGACGTTTAGTTTATGTCTATGCATACGATTTCACCGTTTATGGGGGTACGTTAAGCGCTACCGGTGCGAAGAAAATTGTTAAAGTACAGGAATTAGCTCTTAAAAACGGTGCTCCGGTTATCGCGTTGAATGACTCGGGTGGTGCACGTATTCAGGAGGGAGTAGGAAGTATCTCTGGATATGCTTCTCTTTTCTATCAGAACACCATTGCATCGGGTGTAATTCCGCAGATTTCTGCTATTCTGGGTCCTTGTGCCGGTGGCGCATGTTACTCTCCTGCCTTGACCGACTTTATCTTTATGGTGAAGGAAAAGAGTCACATGTTTATTACCGGACCGGATGTGGTGAAGGCGGTTACTCATGAGGAGGTAGATAAAGAAGAGTTAGGTGGAGCTTATACTCATAGCAGCAAGAGTGGTGTAACCCATTTCCTTTGTGACACAGAAGAGGAAACATTGATGAGTATCCGCGAGCTGTTGAGTTTCTTGCCTTCAAATAACATGGAAGACGCTCCGATGCAAAGTTGTACCGACGATATCCGTCGTGCAGAAGAGTCACTGATGAGTGTGATTCCAGACGACCCGAACATGCCGTATGATATCAAGAATATCATCGAACCGGTGGTGGATGATCACTACTTCTTTGAAGTGATGCCTCATTTTGCTAAAAATATCGTAATCGGTTTTGCTCGTTTGGGTGGACGTTCGGTAGGTATCGTGGCTAACCAACCTGCTTATCTGGCGGGAGTTCTTGATATTGATGCATCTGATAAGGCGTCACGTTTTATCCGTTTCTGTGACTGCTTCAATATTCCTATCGTGACTTTTGAAGATGTGCCGGGATTCCTTCCGGGATGTACGCAAGAGCATAACGGAATTATCCGTCATGGTGCGAAGATTGTATATGCTTATGCTGAGGCTACTGTCCCTAAGATTACGGTGATTACCCGTAAGGCTTATGGAGGTGCTTATATTGTAATGAACAGTAAGCCTATCGGGTCGGATGTGAACTTCTCTTATCCTACTGCCGAAATTGCAGTGATGGGAGCCGACGGAGCAGTGAATATCTTATACCGTAAAGCTACACCTGAGGAAAAGGCAAAAGCAGTGGAAGAATATAAAGAAAAGTTCTCAAATCCTTATCGTGCTGCAGAGCAGGGATATATTGATGAAATCATTCTTCCGAAAGATACACGTTACAAGTTGATTCAGGCTCTTGAAATGACTCAGAACAAGAGTCAGAGCAATCCGCCGAAGAAACACGGAAATATGCCGCTGTAAGAATTTGCTTGATGTAAATATAAGGAAAGAGGTTTGTACCGGAAAGGTGCAGACCTCTTTTTTCATGTGGGAATAGCATCCTTCTGTGCGCTCAATTCGCTTAGGCATTTCATTCGTCTTGCTTCGGTCTTTGCATGTATTCGCCTAAGCATTTTGTCAGCCCTCGTTTCATTGTTTTTTATTACCCTTTTGTTTTCGGCGGCAGATTCTGCTGGTTATATTTCCTTCTTGAAATCCAGTTCAAGCTGAATCCATTTTTTGCGATGAGACCCCCCTTCTTCTATTTCCTCTTTCGGGTTTGAAACGGAAAGTCCAAGCAGGCGGATTGGATGCTGTGCATAGTCTACTTCTTGCAGTAATCTTTTGGCCAGCGGAAGAATCTCATCCAGCTTGTATAAGTTCTGGCGGGTGCTGAGGCTTCTTGAGATTTGTGTAAAGTCGCAGAATTTGACTTTGAGTGTCAGCGTAGTTCCTTTGAATTCTTTCTGTTTCAGTCTTTCTGTCAATTCACGGGCCACGTGATATAACTCGATAATAACCGAACTCTTCAGTGTGATATCTTTTTCCAGGGTATGTTCACAGCCTATTGATTTCCGTATGCGTACGGCTTCCACCGGACGATGGTCTTCTCCGCGGGCAAAATCATAATAAATAGTTCCTGCTTTCCCGAACTGGCGGATAAGCATTTCGAGTGAGCATTTACGCAATGTCTCTCCGTTGTAAATACCTAAGCGGTGCATCTTCTTGGCTGTAACCGGACCGACTCCCCAAAATGCCTCAATGGGAAGATGGCCGATAAAGTCGAGAGCTTGATCCGGATGAATGGTGCAAAGTCCGTCCGGTTTTCGATAGTCGGAAGCTATTTTGGCGAGAAATTTATTATAAGAAACTCCAGCCGATGCAATTAAATGCAGTTCTTCGCGGATGCGCTGTTTAATTTCGCGTGCTATATCCACTGCCATGTCTATCCCTTTTTTATTCTCAGTTACATCCAGAAAGGCTTCGTCTAGTGAAATCGGCTCAATTAAATCTGTATATTCCCTGAATATGGAGTGAATCTGTGCAGATACTTGCTTGTAAACCTCCATCCTTCCTTCTACAAAAATCAGGTGAGGGCATAATTGGAGTGCTTTTTGCGAGGACATGGCTGAACGTATGCCGAATTTCCGGGCTTCATAGCTGGCTGCAGCCACCACTCCCCGTTTTTCGGCATGTCCTACGGCTACAGGCTTTCCTCTCAGCGAAGGATGGTCACGCTGTTCCACGGAGGCATAAAAAGCATCCATGTCAATGTGGATTATTTTTCGTAGAATAGCCATAAACAGAACAGCTTTTCTGCAAATTTAATGAAACTTTTTTGGGCAGTCCTAAAAATCCTTTGTACTTTTGCTTTTTGGATTAAAAAATGCAGGTCTTCTTAAAGTTCTTGTGTTTTTATATAAATGTAAAGCAATATGATGAAAGATGAGATTAAACGTGCATGTGAGGTGCTGCAAAAGGGTGGGGTAATACTTTATCCTACTGATACGGTTTGGGGAATAGGATGTGATGCAACAAACGAGGAGGCAGTAAAGCGGGTTTATGAAATCAAACAGCGTGCCGACAGCAAAGCCATGCTGGTTTTGGTAGATAATCCGGTTAAAGTAGATTTTTACGTGCAAAACGTTCCCCATGTAGCATGGGATTTGATAGATTTGACTACTAAACCTTTGACGATTATATACGATGGAGCACGAAATCTTGCTCCTAATTTGTTGGCTTCCGATGGTACAGTCGGTATCCGGGTCACTGAAGAAGAGTTTTCAAAACAGTTATGTTTCCGCTTCCGTAAGGCGATTGTATCTACTTCTGCTAATATCAGTGGACAGCCAGCTCCGGCTGTATTCAGTGAAATAAGTGAGGAAATTAAGCAGGCGGTTGATTATATCGTTGATTTTCGCCGTGAAGAGAAAGGACACCCCAAGCCTTCAAGCATCATCAAGTTGGGTAAAGGAGGAGAAATTAAGATAATCCGTGAATAATTAAAAATAACAATGAAAGTTTCTGATGATAGATACAGCCTGCTGCTGCGTTTCCTGCACTGGCGTGAAACTCATATCAAGGATAAACATTTTATTCTGATATTGAGCCTTCTGGTCGGTGTGTTTACGGCATTGGCAGCCTATGTGCTAAAGTTTTTAGTGGAATATATCAAAGAGTTTCTGACAGAAAACTTTGATTCTACCGGTGCCAACTGGCTTTATTTGGTTTATCCGGTGGTGGGTATCCTGCTTACCAGCTTGTTTATCCGCAAGGTGGTGCGCGATGATATCAGTCATGGAGTAACTAAAATTCTTTATGCCATATCTTGCCGTCAAAGTCGTATTAAGCGTCATAATATTTGGTCGTCGGTTTGTGCTTCTGCCATCACGATTGGTTGTGGTGGTTCTGTAGGAGCGGAAGCCCCTATTGTGCTTACCGGTTCAGCCATCGGGTCGAACTTGGGAAGTATTTTCCGTATGGACCATAAAACGCTGATGCTGCTGGTAGGATGTGGAGCCGCCGGAGCTGTTTCGGGCATTTTTAAGGCACCTATAGCCGGACTGGTCTTTACATTGGAAGTGCTGATGATTGATTTGACCATGGCTTCGCTTCTTCCGTTGCTGATAACCAGTGTTACAGCCGCTTGTATCTCTTATATGCTGACGGGAACCGAGTCAATGTTTCATTTCCAGCTGGATTTTCCTTTTGCGCTTGAGCGTGTGCCCTATGCCATTGCGTTGGGAATTTTTTGCGGATTGGTAGCCTGGTATTTCACTCGTTCCATGAACTGGATTGAGAATATCTTCCGCCGCTATTCAAATCCATACGTAAAGTTCGTCATCGGGGGGACCATGCTGAGTGTGCTGATTTTTCTTTTTCCGCCTTTATATGGTGAGGGATATGATACCATCTCGTTGCTGCTGAATGGAAAATCTTCTGCCGACTGGGATACCGTCATGAATAATTCATTCTTCTACGGTAATGCCAGCTTGCTTGTGATTTATCTGTTGCTGATTATCTTGTTTAAGGTATTTGCTTCAAGTGCTACAAACGGTGGAGGCGGTTGCGGCGGTATTTTCGCTCCGAGTCTGTTTTTGGGCTGTATTTCCGGTTTTGTCTTTTCATATGTATGTAATGAATTCCATATCGGTAATACTTATATTCCGGAAAAAAACTTTGCACTGATGGGGATGGCGGGGTTGATGTCGGGCGTAATGCATGCTCCACTGACGGGGGTTTTCCTGATTGCAGAACTGACAGGTGGTTATGCTTTGTTCTTGCCTCTGATGATTGTTTCTGTATGTGCCTATCTGACCATTATCGTGTTTGAACCTCATAGTATCTACTCCATGCGTCTGGCTAAAAAAGGAGAGTTGGTAACGCATCATAAAGACAAGGCTGTATTAACTCTGATGAATATGGAGAGTATTATCGAAACCGATTTTCAGGTGGTGCGTCCAGATATGGATTTAGGCGAATTGGTACGGGCTGTTTCAAAGTCCAGCCGGAATTTGTTTCCGGTGGTCGATGTGCGGGAAGAATTGTTGGGGGTAGTAGTACTCGATGACATACGTAACATTATGTTCCGTCAGGAACTTTATCACCGTTACCGGGTAGAAAATCTGATGACCGTATCGCAGTCTCGCATTTATACCAATGATTCGATGGAGGTCGTGATGCGTAAGTTTGATGAGACTGGTGCATGGAATCTGGCTGTGGTAGATGAACATAATAAATATAAAGGATTTGTTTCGAAGTCGAAAATGCTGAATTCATATCGTCAGGTATTGGTAGACTTTTCGGAAGAATAATAATTATTCTGAACTTCTTGACGGTTCGGAAATTCAAAGCAAAACAGAAATGGAAAAGAGCGATTTGAAAATTGTTTATATGGGAACTCCCGAATTTGCCGTGGAAAGTCTGCGTCGTTTAGTTGAGGGGGGATATAATGTGGTGGGAGTAATTACGATGCCCGATAAGCCGATGGGGCGTCATGGCAGTGTATTACAGCCCAGTCCGGTGAAACAGTATGCCGTATCGCAAGGGCTGAAAGTACTTCAGCCGGAGAAACTGAAAGATGAGGGCTTTTTGGCAGAACTTCGTGCCTTGGAAGCCGATCTTCAAATTGTTGTGGCTTTTCGCATGTTGCCTGAGGTGGTTTGGAATATGCCCCGTTTAGGAACCTTCAACCTGCATGCTTCCTTACTGCCGCAATATCGGGGAGCAGCTCCCATTAACTGGGCAGTTATTAATGGAGATACGGAAACAGGTATTACCACTTTCTTCCTAAAGCATGAAATAGATACGGGAGAAATCATTGATCAGGTGCGTGTCCCTATTGCCGATACCGATAATGTGGAAGTCGTATATAACCGTTTGATGAATTTGGGCGGCGACTTGGTGTTGAAGACAGTAGATGCTATCCTTGAAGGGAATATAAAGACTACCCCGCAAGAGGAGTTGGCTTCGGAAGAAGACTTGCGTCTGGCGCCTAAAATTTTCAAAGAAACTTGCCGCATTGACTGGCATGCGGGAGTAAAGCGTGTATATGATTTCGTAAGAGGGCTTTCTCCTTATCCGGCTGCATGGACTGAGTTTTGCCAGGAGGGAAATGCCCCGTTGATGCTGAAAATCTTTGAAACGGAAAAACAGTTTGTTGCGCATGAATTAGAACCCGGAACCATTGTTACCGACAAGAAAACCTTTTTCCGTATCGCTTCTACCGATGGCTATATTAATGTGCTCTCGTTGCAGCTTGCCGGGAAAAAACGCATGAGTGTATGCGATTTCCTTCGCGGTTACCGGGCTGGTGAGGGAGATAAGTGTATGTAAACAGCTTACTTTTTAACTACCCATTCCGCTTGTGCGTTTGCTCCACTGTGATAGGTAATCTTGAAGCCTTTGATGTCTTTCTGATTATATTCGGTGATGCCGGACAGGCGGAATGATGTAACGCTCCAAAACTCATGTAGCAGTTCATCTTGCTGCGCATCGTGTCTCAGTTCAACCGGCAGCAAGCCATCTTCATCAGGTTGACACACTGTTCTAAGAACCAGACTGACGCGGTGAGGTATTTCCGGGTTGTTTCCTTTAAACCGGTATTGAATGTTCAGATGTTCTTTACTGATAGAAGCGCTGGTGATTTGAATCGGGTTATTTCCGAATTCTTCATAGAGTTCGTTGCCTGCTTTGTCTGTACGGTTTATATCTTTGGTTGTGACCTTATAGAGTTCCATGATTTTCACTTTTCGTTCTTCGCTCTCTGGAAGAGGGGCTTCGATTTCATTGGCCAAAATGTTAATCATGACTCTTTGACCGTCTTTGTCAAGTTCGGCAGCTGTAAATTTGTTGGGATTGGTAGGAACCAATACTCCGTATGAATCAGAGTCGATAATCAGTTTTTCTTCTTTAATTACAGTTCCTAACGTGGGGTACAAAGTTTCAGGCTGGTTATCGTCAAGGCAAGAGGAAAGTAAGAAGCCACATATTCCTGCACTGATAGCTAACGGTAGTGTCTTAAAAAATTTCATATACAGCAGTTGTTTTATTCTATTTTACTTTACTTTTTTGTACATCGTTTGTCATCTCTTCCGAATTTTAGGCTAAATCATTCAGCTCACTTCGATTTAAGCATTAAAAAAAGAAAGGAAAGGCCAATATACTGCATCCTTTTATGTTAAATCACTTTAACAAGAAGAAATACTGCGTCAGATGCAGTATTTTTGCATCTATCTCATTTTACTAACAAAAAGCACGGAAACAGTTGATATGACGGAAGAAGAATTAGCGTTACTATGTAAACAGGCAGACAGGAAGGCGCAAAAAGAGCTCTATGAGCAGCATGGTGGCCGGTTGTTTGCTATCTGTCTTCGTTATATCAGTGAACGAGAGGCGGCTGAGGATGTTTTTCATGATGGAATTATACGAATCTTCCAGTCGATAGGTTCTCAGTTTACTTATCAGGGCGAAGGTTCCCTGAAAGCATGGCTTTCACGGGTGATGGTTAATGAGGCTTTGGGTTATTTGCGTAAAAAGAATGCGCAGATCAAGCAGGAAGTTCTCATGGATGAAGTCCCCGATATGCAAGAAGAGGATGAAAGTGAAATGAATGATATTCCGCAGACCGAACTCATGCGCTTGATAAGCGAACTGCCGGACGGCTATCGTACCGTTTTTAATCTGTATGTATTCGAAGAAAAAAGTCATAAGGAGATAGCTGCCTTATTGGGAATAACTGAACATACCTCTTCTTCGCAGTTTTACCGTGCAAAAACGTTATTGGCTAAAAAAATTAATGAATATAGAAAGAACTTATAAATGATGAAGGACGAACAAAAATGGATGCAAAATATCCGTAACAGGATGGATGACTACTCTGAACCTCTTCCTTCAGATATGTGGAAACGGGTGGAAAAGAGCTTGGATACCCCTAAAGTGATTCCGATGTGGAGGCGCTGGCAAGCTGTTGCTGCCGTGGGGTTGATAGCTGTGGTTTCTTCGCTGACTTGCTGGTTTTGGTTTTCGCCTGCGGCTGATTTGCTGGAGCATCAGGGACGGCAACTGGCACAACAGGAAATGCCGGCTGTACTGCGGGAAGAACGTATGTCTTTATCTGTGGCAGAACCGATGCCGGTAGTTGAATCTGAAACAGAAATGGTTGCCGTTGTGATGCGTCAGGATGGAAAGTCTTTAAGTAATAAGACGGTTTCAGACGGGCTTATGTGTGCAGTTCAGCCAGTTGTACAGAGAGAAGAAGAGTCGGTTGTTGCAGACTCCAAATCCCTTCATCAGGAGGATGAAAAACAACTTGACTCAGATGGGAAAAAAGAGGTGAAAACAAGAAGGGCTATGTTGCGAGCCGATCGTGAACGGATGAAAAAGAATGCGCAGCACGTTGAGGAAACTCATTCGGCAGGGAGCCGGTCGGTTCAGTTTGGGGTGGCAGCCGGAAATATCCCTTATAGTTCATCGAGCTCATTTGGAGGCTTTGGACGTATGGCTTCACGTACATTTCACGCTTCAGGTGATTTGCTGATGAATGCAGTGAGCGACAAGTCAACGGCATATAGTCAAGTGTTGTTTAATAATCGGGAGCAGACTCCTGTTACTGATATTCATCATCGTATGCCGGTAACAGCAGGTGCTTCTGTTAAGTGGAATTTAAAGAAAGGATGGGCTTTGGAAACAGGCTTGACCTATACAATACTTTCGTCTGAGTCGCACGCTGGTTCACAGGCTTCTTATATGGAAGAGGAATGGAAGTTGCATTATATCGGTATTCCATTGAAAGTGCATCGTTCGATTTGGGAAAGCAAGCATTTCCATATTTATGCTTCTGCCGGAGGAGCGGTTGAGAAAAGTGTTTCTGGAAATCTGGAGACGGTTTATGTAACGGGTACAGAGCGCGAAAGTGAAAGTTCGTCCTTGCACGTCAGTGAACTGCAATGGTCTGTTTCGGCTGCAGCCGGAGCACAGGTTAACTTTACTCCTTCCTTCGGACTTTATGTAGAGCCGGGAGTTGCTTATTATTTTGATGATGGAAGCGATGTGGAAACCTTCCGTAAAGACCATCCTTTGAGTTTTAATCTCCAGCTTGGCTTGCGTTTCAGTTTCGGGAAATAAAATCTTTTCATTATGCGTTTCTGTTCCTGAAAAATATCCTTACCTTTGTGTAATAATGATTAAACAGATTATGGCAAATACGGTAAAAATAGCTCCATCTTTGCTTTCCGCAAATTTCTCAGACTTAAGGAGCGACTTGGAACAGATTAATCAGAGTGAAGCCGACTGGCTGCATTTAGATGTAATGGACGGAGTATTCGTGCCGAATATATCCTTTGGTTTCCCGGTGTTGAAGCATGTCGCGAAGCTGTCAGAGAAACCCCTTGATGTGCATTTGATGATTGTACAGCCGGAGAAGTTTATCAGCGAAGTGAAGGCGCTGGGGGCAATGATGATGAATGTGCATTATGAAGCTTGTCCTCATCTTCACCGGGTTATTCAGCAGATAAAAGAAGCAGGAATGAAAGCGGGTGTTACTTTAAATCCGGCAACTCCGGTGTCATTGCTTAGCGATATAATAGAAGAAGTAGATATGGTATTGCTGATGAGTGTGAATCCGGGTTTCGGTGGTCAGAAGTTTATTCCTCATACCTTATGTAAGGTGCGTGAACTGCGTGAGTTGATAACCCGTACGGGCTCACATGCGCTGATTGAAGTAGACGGGGGAGTGAATGCTGACACAGCTCCAGCTTTGATAGAGGCAGGGGCAGATGTGCTGGTAGCAGGAAGTGCCGTGTTTGGTGCGCCAGATAAGGCAGAAGCCGTACGCCTGCTGAAGTTTGGAGGAGAATGAGGTGGAAAACGCTCCGCACTTTACAGCCTATCCTTTATTCCGGTTGACGCTTTGGATGGCGACCGGAATTTTTTTATTTAATACGCTGACGGTTGATTGGTTGACATGGGAACCGGTAGCTTTGACTTTTGGTGCAACTGTTTTAATTCTTTTCTGTCTTTACCGAGGGTCGGGATATAATCGGCGTTTTCTTTTTGGAGTGGTTGGAGGAGTGGCCTTTGCGCTGTTAGGAGGTACGCGGGTGCTGATGGAACATGAGCGAGTATATTTCACATGGGATGGGAAGAAGCAGCTTTATTGTGGCGTGATAGAAACGGTGCCTGAGGTACGGGGTAAGACTTTGCAGGCAGAAGTTCGTTTGTCGTCGGTCCGGTCTGTAGAAGATACGTTACCCCCACGGATGCTGCATCATTCCATTTTGCTTTACTGGGTGTCCGATTCGCTTGCTGCTCCTTTGTGCTGTGGAGATAGTGTTTGTTTTTATGGTCAGGTCTCCCGTCCGTCTCTTAAAGAGGCAGGTTTTGATTATGCGGTTTATTTGGAGCGGAAAGGAATAAGTGGTACAGCTGTGGCTTTTTCTGGCCATTGGAAGCGTTTACCTGGCAGCCGTAGATTGACATTGCGCCAGCATGCAGCCGTTATGCAACGAAAAATCAGTGAAGTTTATCGCTCATGGGGGTTGCGGGGAGAAGAGCTTGCTGTAGTTTCCGCCTTGACGGTAGGCGATAAGAGGGAACTGACTCCCGGTCTGAGAGCAACATATAATGCGGCCGGAGCTAGCCATGTACTTGCCTTGTCCGGATTACATGTGGGCATTCTTGCCGGGATGTTGATGGGGCTGTTTTATCCGTTTACGCGTTTTCGCTCAGGAAGGCAGATTGTTTCCTTTGCGGTGGTTGCCCTGCTGTGGGCTTTTGCTTTTATTGCAGGATTGAGCCCCTCTGTGGTGCGTGCTGTAACCATGTTTTCGCTATATGTATTAGCCTCTTTGCTGACCGAAGTACGCTTTTCCGGAATGCCTTCATTGGTATTTGCTGCATTTCTGATGTTGCTTTACCAGCCTTTTTATCTTTTTGATGTCAGCTTTCAGCTGTCGTTTGTGGCAGTAGCTTCTATCCTTTGTTTTTATCCGCTGATCTCGGCATATTGTCCGTTCCAGCATTCAGGCTTGAGATACGTGTGGAATATACTTGCACTTTCTTTTGTGGCACAACTGGGTACCTTGCCGTTTGTGTTGTGTTATTTTGGAACTTTTCCTTCTTATTTTCTGCTTGCAAACTTATTTGTTTCCCCGCTGGCTGTCTGTATACTGGGAAGTGCCCTTGCTTCCTTTCTGCTGGCACCTGTCCCTTTAGTTGGCAAATGGGCTGTGTGTGTATTGCAATTTTCAGCAGAAGCGTTAAATACATCGATGGCGTGGGTGAAAGGGCTTTCAGGCTCTCAGCTTACCTCCTTGCATGTGTCAGGCTTTCAGGCATTGTTGCTGTGTGTGGAATTGTTGATGGTTTATGCCTATGGATTATATCATAAGCGGTATTGTTTAATCGGTATGCTGCTATTGGCCGATATCTTTATTCTCTCTTTGTTTTTTTGATATAAGACATTGGTTCAGTACTTCCCCGAGCATACCGCAGTACTTCCCTGAAAGTACTCGAGTATTTCCGTGAGAGTACTTCAGTACTTCCTTGGAAGTACTGAACCCTTGTCTGCAACTTTCACTGAAAGGGCTGTAGCGGCAGAATAAAATATCCGTTTAATGCGGGGATGAATGGAAATAAATTTGTACTTTTGTCTTCTAATAAGCTAAAGTATTAGATTTAAAAAACATATATGTTATCAAAAGTAATTCTTCAAGCCAATATTGATAAAGTAGAAACCTATTTTGACCGGGCAGAAAAAATAGTTATTGTGACACATGTCTCGCCAGATGGTGATGCGCTGGGCTCTTCGTTGGGGCTGTATCATTATCTTGTAAGTCAGGACAAGGACGTACATGTTATTGTACCCAATGCTTTTCCCGATTTTTTGCGCTGGATGCCCGGAGCCAAAGATATAATCCGTTACGATAAATATGCAGAGTTTGCCGACAAGTTGATTCTTGAAGCCGATGTAATTTGCTGTCTTGATTTCAATGCGTTGTCGCGCATTGATGCGGTGGCTAAACCGGTGGCTGAATCAAAAGCCCGTAAGGTAATGATTGACCATCATTTAAATCCGGAGCCTTTCTGCCGTGTGACGATTTCACACCCCGGCATCTCTTCGACCTCCGAACTGGTATTCCGTCTGATATGCCGCAT
Source organism: uncultured Bacteroides sp. (assembly GCA_900546645.1). GTDB lineage: Bacteria > Bacteroidota > Bacteroidia > Bacteroidales > Bacteroidaceae > Phocaeicola. The sequence continues at coordinate 32,346 of URDR01000007.1, forward strand.
GGGCTGTTTTGATGATATCACTTTGGAAGGAGCCGAATGTATTTATACCGGTATGATGACCGATACGGGTGGATTTACCTATAACTCAAACGATCGGGAAATTTATTTCATCATCAGCGAATTGCTGTCGAAAGGAATTGATAAGGATGAAATCTATCGGAAGGTATTTCATACCTATTCAGAAAACCGCCTGCGTCTGATGGGGTATGTGCTTTATGAAAAAATGCAAGTATTTCCCCCCTTCCGTGCAGCACTGATTTGTCTCTCACAGGCAGAACAGGAGCGCTTTTGCAGTGTAAAAGGTGATACGGAAGGCTTTGTTAATATGCCTTTGCAGATAAAAGACGTTTGCTTTTCGGCCTTTTTACGTGAGGATGCCGAAAAGAAAATGATTAAAGTATCCTTGCGTTCAGTCGGGACATTCCCTTGTAATCAGGTGGCTTCGGAATTCTTTAATGGCGGAGGACATCTGAATGCATCGGGAGGTGAGTTTTATGGAAGCATGGATGAGGCAGTAAATCTTTTCAAGCAAGCTTTGGTTAAGTTCGAAAATCAATTATTGAAAAGTTAAGTAAATTATCCTATAAAATTAGTTATTTATTTTCTGCTTAGGGGCAGATATGTCGGGCAATTTATTACTTTTGCCCTTCGTAATAAAAGAAACAAGAAAGAATGAAAAAGATACAATTATCTCTGTTGTTCGTCGTTTGTACGGTTGCTTTAGGTTTACAAAGTTGTAATAATGGCAAAACTTATGCTGAAATGAAGGAAGAAGAGGCCGATGCCATCGAACGCTTTAAAAGTAAGCTTACCGATTCGATTGGGGCTACCTTTATCAGTGAGAGCCAGTTTATTGCTCAGGATTCGATGACAAAAGCCAATGAATTTGTCTTATTCGATGAAAGTGGGGTTTATATGAACATTTCGTATAAAGGAGATGGAGATAAAGTACTGGAAGACGGTGATCATGATATGCTGACCCGTTTCATGGAAATTGCTATCCAGAGTCGTGATAATATGTTCTCTGCTGGAGATACATTAGCCGGGAACTTGCGTATGAACAGCTATCCTTCGTCTGAAAATTTTAAGGTGACCATTAGCGGTAATTCTTATTCCGGTTCTTTTCAGGAAAGAAATTCAATTATGTATCAAACCTATAGCAGTACCGCTGTTCCTTCGGGCTGGCTGTTGCCTTTGCGCTTCTTGAAGGTAGGACGTACCACCGATTCAAAAAAGATTGCCCGTGTACGTCTGATTGTTCCTCACAGCGAAGGCTCTTCATTGGCTATGCAGTATGTATATCCATGTTATTATGAAATAACCTATAGTTTAGCTAAATAAACACTATCTATCTTAAAAAGGAGATAACAAATGACACTTATTAAATCAATTTCCGGTATTCGCGGTACGATAGGCGGACATGCCGGTGAGGGATTAAACCCTTTAGACATTGTAAAGTTTACTTCGGCTTATGCCACACTGATTCGCCGTACAGCAACGGTGAAGAGTAATAAGATAGTTGTGGGACGCGATGCGCGTATTTCCGGTGAAATGGTGAAAAACGTGGTTTGCGGTACCTTGATGGGAATGGGCTTTGATGTGGTAAACATCGGACTGGCTTCTACGCCTACTACCGAACTTGCGGTTACCATGGAAGGAGCTTGCGGTGGTATTATATTGACTGCCAGCCATAACCCCAAGCAGTGGAATGCCTTGAAACTGCTGAATGAACACGGTGAGTTCTTGAATGCTGCCGAAGGAAATGAAGTACTTCGCATTGCAGAGGCTGAGGCTTTTGAATTTGCAGATGTTGACCATATCGGGAAATATACAGAAGACCATACCTATAATCAAAAGCATATTGACAGTGTGCTGGCACTGAAACTGGTGGATGTGGAAGCGATCCGTAAAGCCGATTTCCGTGTAGCCATCGACTGTGTGAACTCTGTAGGTGGAATCGTTTTACCTCAGCTTTTGGAACAGTTGGGCGTGAAGCATGTAGAAAAGCTGTATTGTGAACCTACCGGAAACTTCCAGCATAATCCGGAACCGCTTGAAAAGAATTTAGGAGACATCATGAATTTGATGAAAGACGGTAAAGCGGATGTGGCATTTGTAGTTGACCCCGATGTTGACCGCCTGGCGATGATTTGTGAAGACGGTACGATGTATGGCGAAGAATATACCTTGGTAACGGTAGCCGATTATGTATTGAAGCATACTCCGGGTAATACCGTTTCAAATCTGAGCTCTACTCGTGCATTGCGTGATGTAACTCGCAAGTATGGCATGGAATATAATGCGTCTGCAGTAGGCGAAGTGAATGTCGTGACAAAGATGAAAGATACGCATGCTGTAATTGGCGGTGAAGGTAATGGTGGAGTGATTTATCCGGAATCGCATTACGGACGTGATGCTCTGGTAGGTATTGCTCTTTTCTTGAGTCATCTGGCACATGAAGGAAAGAAAGTGAGTGAACTTCGTGCCACTTATCCGGCTTATTTTATAGCCAAGAACCGTATCGACCTGACTCCCGAAACGGATGTAGATGCCATTCTTGCAAAAGTGAAAGAGCTGTACAAGAAGGAAGAAATCAATGATATTGACGGAGTGAAGATTGACTTCCCCGATAAATGGGTACACTTGCGCAAGAGTAATACTGAACCCATTATCCGAGTTTACTCAGAAGCTTCTACAATGGAAGCAGCCGACGAGCTGGGTAAGCAGATTATGGATATCGTGTATAGCTTGGCTAAATAATTAGAGCAAGGCAAGCGTAAATTCTGATAAAACAGCGTGCGGATTATCCGGATAATGAATGAGATTCACCGTGATAATCCGCACGTTTTATTCTACCCAAAGCAGGTCACTCATAATTCCATCTGAAACGAAGATACCTTCATCACTCAGTTTTAAGACCTCATCTTTGCAGGTCAGTTTGTTTTGTTTCAGGTATGGGGTTGCCATACGTAAGCAATAATCATAAAGCCTGTTTCCGAAATCTTGCTTTAAGCGTGAAAGAGGCATTCCCCAACAGGTGCGTAGCGTAGTGATTACAAAATCATTATATCGGGTATATAAGTCGAGTTCTTCAGTCTCGGCCACTTCTTTTCCTTCTGTTATCCCTTTTATATATCCATTTAGCGAAGCCAGATTCCACTGTCGTGAAGTTCCGTTATACGAATGTGCAGCAGCTCCGCATCCCAAATACTTTTTGCCAGTCCAGTAGCTGGAATTATGTCGTGAGTGAAACCCCGGCAGGCAAAAATTAGAGATTTCATAATGTTGGTATCCTTGTTCTTTTAAACGATGAATCAGCATTTGGAAAAACGTGAGACTCGTATCCTCATCAGCTTCTTCTACACGATGTTGTTCGCGCATCTTCCACAGCGGAGTGCCTTCTTCATAAATTAAATGATAAGCAGACAGATGTTCCGGTTTCATGTCGATGGCTTTCTGCAAGTCCAGACTCCATGTTTCAGCTGTTTCTCCCGGCAGTCCGTACATCAAATCAATGCTGATATTATTGAATCCTGCTTCCCGGCAGTTCGCAAAAGCTTCTGTAGCCTGCTGGGCGGTATGACGCCGGTTGAGCCGTTTTAAGATAGCATCGTTGAACGTTTGGATACCCATGCTGATACGATTGAAAGGGAGCCTGCGGAGTAGTGCTATGTACTCCGGAGTCAGGTCATCCGGATTAGCTTCCATCGTTATTTCCGGGCATCCGGCAAGAGAAAAGGTTCGGAAAATGGTATCAAATAATTTTTGAAAATCGTCCTCTTTAAGTAGCGACGGAGTTCCTCCGCCCAGGTAAACCGTTTCAACGGGTTCATTTGAGAGGTAGTCTTTCCTCCGCTCAATTTCTTGGCATAAAGCGTGGACATACTCCGGTATGCGTTCGTGTTTGAGGGTAGAAAAGAAATCACAATAAATGCATCGTTGCTTGCAAAAAGGAATATGAAGATAAATACCAGCCATTTTATTTTATTTTTGATAAAGATACGGAGAAACTTCGGTAATTTGATGCATGATTGTAATTTTTCTGTAAAGGAAATAAATGCTTATTGTCAATTCGTAAAAAAGATTAAAAAATATTGTATAAAATCAATTATTGAGCTTTGCTGCTTGATTCATTTTATTTAATTTTGTCCAACTCCTATATAAATGCTATGACACAGAAGTTATTATATATTACAGTACTGATAAGCCTGATGCTTTCTGTATGTATGACTGGATGTCTGCAGCAGAATAAAAAAGCAGATTCTCTTATCTCTCAGGAGCATGAAGCATTGCTTCAGAGCTTGGGAGATTCGCTTACTCAAGCCCCATATGCCGTAAATTCAATGATTGACAGCATGCTTGTAAAAGAAAAAGACAGTGCCTTTTATTTTCGTTTGATTCTTCTGAAGATGCGAATTAAGTTTGTTGTTTCGGAAATAGATTCGTTATCCCAACTGTTTCATCGGGTTGAATCTTACTGCAAACGGCATGAAGAAAGTCTGCATGGCAAAGAGCTTTATGCGTATGTTTACAATATGAAAGGGAATGTCTATGCCCGTAAAGCCTTGATGGATTCTGCTTGCATTTTCTTTGAGAAGGCTTATGAATATGCCAAGGAAGCGGATATGAGCAAATTGCCCGATATTTGCCTGAATTTAGCCGATGCCAATGTGCGCCATGGGCGTTATGACTTGGGGGCTTATTGGTATCGTCAGACTTTATATGCTTTCGATGCGAAAGAAGTTCCCGAGCAGGAGCGTTTCCCGGCTTATTACGGATTAGGACAAGTGAGCATGGAGCTGCGCGATTTTCAGATGTGTGATTATTATTATAATCTGGCAGAACACTCGTATGCTTTCATGAAGCCATACGAAAAGTATGTTTATTTGAACAATCGGGGAAACTCTTATTACATCCGGAAAGACTATCAAACGGCTTTGCTTTATTTTCGTCGGTCATTGTCGCATTGTAATCAGAATCCGTGGATGGAATTTGAGCGTAACCTGACTATGATTAATCTGGGAGAGGATTTTCTGATGATGCATCAAACCGATTCTGCTTCTTATTATTTAGAGCGTTGTTATGATTTCTTTCATTCAATAAAAAATAACAGTGCACTTTATTATATTGATTCTCAGTTGATAGAACTGGCTCTTGAGCAAGGAGATGTGAAAACAGCCACTCGCAGAATCCGTGAAGCAGTAAAACCATCATATATTGAACCTGGAATGGTGCACAGCCGGAACCGTAATTTGCAGCATTATTACGAAAAGGCCGGTGATTTTAAGCGGGCGTATTATTTCCAGCAGGAAAATCAGCGGATAGATGACTCTATTCGCAATGAACGTGTAAAGATGCGGGCTGAAGAGATTGCTTTAAAGTATCGTCAAGACAGTACGCTGATGAAAAAGGAAATATCAATCCGTGAAAAAGAAAACCAGCTGTTACGGCTTCATCAATGGTTTTATGCTGTTGTGTTAGGCGGACTTTTACTGGTGGCTGTGGCTACAGTGCTGGTTTTGTATTTTAAGCGTCGCCGTGATCGGGAGCAGTGGGGATTGCAGCGGGCTATTACCTCGCTTCGTCTTGAAAATATACGTAACCGGATTTCTCCTCATTTCATTTTTAACGTGTTGAGCCGTGAGGTGAATCTTCAAAAAGACGATTCAAAAAGTACCAATCTGATGGGACTGATTAAACTGTTTCGTAGAAACTTGGAGATGACCGATAGTCTTGCCGTAACATTGGCCGACGAACTTGATTTTGTTGAAACATATATTCATTTGGAAAAAGGCACATTGGGCAGTTTATTTTCATATCAGCTGGTGATAGATGAAAAATTGTCGCTTAATGAAGTTTTTGTTCCTTCCATGTTGCTGCAAATTCCTGTAGAAAATGCCATTAAGCACGGACTGCGCATGAAGGAAGGAAAACGATTGCTTGGCATCCGTATTTTCTTGAAAGGCGAGTCGGTGGAAATTGTAATTTGTGATAATGGGGGAGGCTATCATAGGCAAAGCGCAAATAAGGGAACAGGTACCGGGATGAAAGTAATAACTCAAACGATTCAGTTGCTAAACTCATATAACCGTACACCGATTATTATGAATATGAATAATGTTTCGGTAGGAGATGGAGAAACCGGATGTGAAGTCCGATTTATTCTGCCTCTTCATTATCAGTACCAATTAAAGAAAAATGTTTATGGAAAAGATGAGAGTAGTTATCATAGACGATGACGAAAGTGCCATTGATAACTTGTGTTTTCTTTTAAAGTCGTATCCCCAGATGGTAGTCGAAGGGATTGCGCGTAACGGGTTGTCAGCTATGAAATTGATTGAAAAGATTCGTCCGGATGTGCTTTTCTTGGATATCGAACTTCCGGATATGTTAGGATTGGATTTGATTTCGCGGATGCGTGAGCGGATATTATGGGATATGCGGACAGTCTTTTATACGGCATATAATAAATATATGATTGAAGCTTTGCGTAATTATGCATTCGACTTTTTGCTGAAGCCAGTTGACCGGAAAGAACTGGAAATTATTCTTTCCCGTTTGGAAGTAAGTAATAACGGGAGAGAAGACAAGCCGCTTCTTTCCTCGTTGTGTATGGAAAGTGAATGTCCGTTTATGCTGATTACTCCTACGGGAGACTTGCGTATAGTACGTGCTTCGGATATAGGGTATTTCCGATATCAGTCATCGCGTAAAATATGGGAAGTGGCTCTTTCAAACGGTACGTTTCTTCCTTTAAAGCGCAATACTTCGGCTGAGCAGCTTTGTGCGTATAATGATGCCTTTGTACAAGTTCATCAATCTTTTATTATTAACATGAACTACTTGTTGATGGTGCAAGATAACCGTTGCATTATGTACCCTCCTTTTAACAATATTGGAGAATTGACGGTTTCCAAGAAGTATAAGAAAGAGATGATGGATCGGTTCTATCATTTGTAATCGTACGCTTTGTTTTTTTTGACCTTATAGTATTGATTTATGAACGCTTAGTTTGCCATTAGGCGGCTTTAGTAAACAAGGAGGAACAGAGCATCTTTGATGTTCGCATTCTAAAAATTACCTTTGTGCGGTCGTTAATCAATATAAAACGTTATGAAAATTGTAAAATTTAAACATCTGTTTCTTGCAGCTGGAATTTTATGGGCAGGAACTGAAGCACAAGCGCAGTATTTACGTACTTCTTACTTTATGGAGGGTACAAGTTCACGTTTGCAAATGAATCCGGGGTTGCAGCCCACACGCGGCTATTTTAATTTCCCGGTTATAGGCTCGTTAAATGTGGGAGCCTCTTCTAATGTATTGGGAACAGGTGATATTATTGATGTTCTTGATTCAGGAGAAGATTTATATACCAATGATAAATTGTACAATAGACTGAAAGCCGATAACCGTTTGAATGTAAATCTGAATACGGATATTCTTTCTTTCGGCTGGTATAGAGGAAAAGGTTTCTGGAGCTTTAATGTCGGACTTCGTGCCGATGTAGGTGCGTCTATTCCGAAATCCATGTTTGAATATTTGCGAGACGTTAACAGCAGTGGCTTTTATATAGGAAACATGGATTATGAAATCCGTAACCAGTCTTTATATATCAACTCTTATGCGGAAGTAGGGTTGGGCTATTCACGTAAGATTAATGAACGGCTGACGGTAGGCGGACGCATTAAAGTGTTACTGGGTATTGCGAATGCGGAAATGAAGATTGACCAGTTTGATGTGAAAACCAACTTCCCTGAAAATCCATATGATACCGATGCATGGAATGACGTGAATCATGGAGGAAGAGCCGTAACCCGTGCTTCACTTGCTACCACGGTGAAGGGTGGAGGATTGAGTTTTTCTCAAAATTCGGAAGGAAATACCATCGTTGACGGTTTTGATTTTGACGGAGAAAACTTTGGAGTAGCAGGAAAAGGATTTGGCATTGATTTGGGAGCAAGTTATAGAGTATGGAAGAACTTGACCGTATCGGCAGCTGTGCTTGATTTGGGATTCATGTCATGGGATAAAGGCTCAACTACAGTAGCTTTATCTGAAGAAGATGTTGAAATCAATTCTTCTAACTTTGAACCATATCTTGGTGGTGATTTTATGGATATGGAAATGTATAATATGGAAGAGGGTGAAGCCTTTGGAAGAAAGAAAAGTTTGTCGTCAACCATTTTGCTGGCCGGTGAATATGGTCTCTTGAATAATAAAGTAAGTGTAGGTGCTTTATATACCACTCGCTTTATCCAGCCGAAAAATGTAAGTGAGTTGACTCTATCGGCAACTTTCCGTCCGAAAAACTGGTTGAATGCTGCAGTAAGCTATTCTCCTATTCAGGCAGCAGGTAAGTCCATCGGTTTGGCACTGAAATTGGGTCCGCTTTTTGTCGGTACCGATTATATGTTCTTTGGAAGCAATTCAAAGAGTGTAAATGCATTCTTGGGACTGTCTTTCCCGATGAACAAGAAAAAGCCGCAGGCTATCTGATTTCGGTAATTCATTGTTGAACAATAAACTCAAAAAATTATGAAAATGCTTAGACTGACAGGAATATTCATGGTATTCCTTGTGATGCTGGGATGTTTCTCTTCGTGCAGTGAAGACAACGAAGAATCGGCAGGAAACGTTCCGTCTCAATTGCTGAAGACTTGGTATATGGACGACGGCAGTTCCGTTACTTTCCATGCCGACGGTACGGGTATCTATACCGACCCGAATGAAGAAAGTACCGGGGGTAAGTTGATGCGCCGCAGTGCAACGCGCGGTGCCTATACGCTTCCTTTCACTTATAGCTACGAGGAGGAAGACAATTCCATTTTTATCCATACGGAGAACGAAACGCTTCAGCTCTTTATCGTAACGCTGACAGACGACAAACTGATAGTGAAGAACGAAGACGACAATGTGTTTTCGTTGGTGAATGATCTGGAAGCGGAGGTAGACATTGAGTTGCTGTATCATAAGAAATGGTTGACGGAAGAGAAAGCTCTCTACATCTTTACAGAAAACGGTGAAGGTAGCTATAAGGGAAAGAATGATGAGGAGGGAATGCCACTGACTTACGAGTACGCTGAAGAGTTGCGCAAACTCACTATCCGTACAGACGGAAAGAAGTTCAGCTGGAGTATCATTTCGCTCACCGACGATACGCTGATGGTAAAAGACGGGAATGAACAAATACTTGTATTGGAGGCTGTAGAAGGAGGCGGAGGTTCGCACCCAGGAGGAGATGTATTATATTATTTGACTGGTCAGTGGGGAGTTTGCGGAAAACCGTTATTTGAGTTCAAGTCTACGGATGAAGGCGATTTTCTGACTATACATGATGGTGAGGGTACTTATACTTTGAAATATAAGTACGATAGTCAAAACGGCCAGATTTATCTTTCGGAGTTTGAAGATGAAAAATGGGGGGAATACTATATGTACTGGAAAGTGCTAGAGTGTACAAATGATTATCTGAAAATGATAGACGAGGATGGTGAATTTGTGGGCGGATTCCGTATTCCGGAGCCTAATGAACTTGTCGTGGGCGATGAAATGCTTTTATATGATAAAGAATGGAAAACTTTTGATTCAGATGCTGCAGAGATGACTTGGACTATCCGGAAAGGTTCCAATAAAATTGAAATGGTGGAAGGTGGAGAATCGGCTGTGGTAGATTATTCTTATAATCCGGCTAATCATCACTTCACCATTATATGGGGAGACGGAGAACCGAATGATGAGTATGTGATAACGAAACTGACCGGGAAAGTGCTGTATCTTGAACCTCTTAGTGAGGATGCCGACTTTATCGAGTTCCATCGTTGACTGGATTTTCGATAATCGAATAATTTTATAAAGAAGGCTGTTTCTGCACAGGGTAGCATCGAAACCTATACGGCAGGGCAGCCTTCTTTTTGTCATGCACCGAGTGTGTACTCTTTCAGCAGTTCGCCTTCCAGCGACCACATACGCACCGTACCCTCTTCGTATGTGGCGAATGTGGCGGTGTTTCCTCCTTTGGGAAAAGTAACCGAGCCCGTATTGCAAATGAGTGTACTTCCAGTGTGTTCCAGTTTCCATAGATGCGTATGTCCATAGAAGAAGCAGTCATGCTTACCCTTAGGCATTTTTTCCTCATTATAAACATGTCCGTGGGTAAGAAAGAGGCGTTTCCCGTTATCTGCAATCAGGGCATAGTCGGCTAAAATGGGGAAGTCAAGCAGCATCTGGTCAACCTCAGAGTCGCAGTTTCCTCTAATGGCAATAATTTGGTCTGCCATTTTATTTAGCATTTCAGCTATTCCTTTAGGGTCAAGTCCTTCGGGTAATCCGTTACGGGGACCATAGTTTAATATATCTCCCAAAATGCAAAGTTGGTCACACTGTTGTTTTTCATAAAATGCCAGGACTTGCTTAAGAGCAGGCAAGGAGCCATGAATATCAGAAACAATAAGATACTTCATACGCTAAGTTTATTGATGTTTTACTAATTATTTTTACGGCACTAAATTAGTAACTTTCTTTTGTATATCGGTGTAAGAAAGAGAAAAGAATTTTGTGTACCTTTGCATGTTGTTATAAAGAACAGAAACCATGTCTGAATTAGCTCCTCTTATTAATGACCTTGCACTCATATTGATTTGTGCCGGAGTCATGACTCTTATTTTTAAGAAACTCAAACAGCCGCTGGTGTTAGGTTATATCGTGGCAGGTTTTATTTCAAGTCCTCATATTACTTTTACTCCTTCCGTGGTTGACTCTGCGAATATACAGACCTGGTCAGAGATAGGAGTAATATTCCTGCTGTTTGCTTTAGGACTGGAGTTTAGCTTTAAAAAGTTGATGAAAGTGGGCGGTCCGGCTGTCATATCCGCCTGTACCATTATTTTATGTATGATTATGGTAGGTGCATTTGTGGGCTGGTCGTTTGGCTGGAAACGGATGGACTGTATTTACCTGGGAGGTATGCTTGCCATGTCGTCTACCACCATTATTTATAAAGCCTTCGACGACCTCGGTTTGCGGCAGCAGCGTTTTGCCGGACTGGTGTTGAGTATTTTGATTCTGGAAGATATTCTGGCCATCGTGCTGATGGTAATGCTTTCTACCATGGCAGTCAGTCAGAATTTTGAAGGAGGCGAAATGGTTTACAGCATTTTAAAACTGCTTTTTTTCTTGATATTGTGGTTTGTAGTTGGTATCTACCTTATTCCGCTGTTCTTAAAGCGGGCACGCCGGCTGATGAGCGACGAAACCCTCCTTATCGTTTCATTGGCTTTTTGTTTCGGTATGGTTGTGCTGGCAGCGAAAGTAGGATTTTCACCGGCATTCGGTGCTTTTATCATGGGTTCCATTTTAGCAGAAACCATAGAGTCGGAACATATTGATAAGTTAGTAGCTCCGGTGAAGGATTTGTTTGGAGCCATTTTCTTCGTGTCGGTGGGCATGATGGTTGAGCCTCACATGATAGTAGAATACATCGGTCCGATTATGGCCATTGTGGCAGCCATACTGATAGGACAGACGGTGTTTGGTACCGGGGGCGTACTGTTATCCGGGCAGCCTCTGAAAACGGCAATGCAGTGTGGGTTTAGTTTGACACAGATTGGTGAGTTTGCCTTTATTATAGCTTCGCTTGGGGTAAGCCTGGGGGTTACCAGTCATTTCTTATATCCCATTGTAGTGGCTGTGTCAGTCATTACCACTTTCCTTACTCCTTATATGATTCGTCTGTCGGTTCCGGCTTATCATTTGGTGGACCGTTATATGCCTCTTCGCTGGAAGCGTTTGCTGGACCGTTATTCAACAGGAGTGCAGACGGTAAACCATCAGAACAACTGGCGCAGCCTGATGATAGCCATTGTGCGCATTGTGGTGATTTATTCTGTTTTGTCGGTAGCGGTTACCGGACTGTCATTGCATTTCTTTGCTCCATTACTGATAGCTGCAGTGGGCGATTTTTGGGGACGCCTGCTGGGTGCCGTGTTGACCATTTTACTGGTTGCCCCGTTCTTGCGTGCATTGATTATGAAGAAAAACCGGTCGATAGAGTTCCGTGCCTTATGGATTGACAACCGCTTTAACCATGCTCCGCTACTTTCGCTTGTTCTGTTACGTGTAGTGATAGCGGTAGGTTTTGTGGTCTATATCATCGAATATTTCTTTCAGGCATCGGTTGCTCTGATTGTAGGAGTAGCTATTATCGCGGTTTTGCTGATGGTTTTCTCTCGTTTTTTAAAGAAACAGTCTATTTATCTGGAGCGGGTCTTTGTGCAAAATCTTCGTTCAAAAGATATCCGAAAGGAATACTTGGGTAAGAAACAGCCGGAATATGTAGGGCGTTTGCTCGACAGGGATCTTCATTTAAGTGATTTTGTGATCCCTGCAGAATCTTTGTGGGCGGGACGTACGTTGCAGGAACTTGACCTGGGGCATAAGTACGATGTGCATGTTGCTTCCATTATCCGGGGAACGCGGCGCATTAATATACCGGGAGGTGAGAACCGCATTTATCCAAACGATACTTTGCAGGTGATAGGAACCGACGGGCAACTGGCAGTCTTTTCCGAGCAGGCAGAAAAGGTATGTACAGATGTAACGGAGGATGATTTTATACGGCAGGAAATGTGTCTGAAGCAGTTTGTGATAGAAAGTGGTTCTCCTTTCTGTGGCCGCACCATTAAAGAGAGCGGAATACGTAAAGACTTTCATTGTCTGGTGGTGGGTGTGGAATCGGCTGACGATACTTCTTTGCGTACCCCCGATGTAAATGTTCCTTTATGTGAAGGAGATATACTTTGGGTAGTGGGCGAGAAAGACGATTTGTCCCGGCTTTTTGAAGTTCACAAAGTGGGCTGATAGCAAGGATGTTACGTGTCTATAAAAAACATCAAGGCGTTTTAGTGAGAATGTTTAGGCGTTCAACTCTTTCCGCTTAGACATTTTGACTGGAAAGCCTTGAGGTTTTTGCGGATTAGTCTATATTCTTCAATTCGCGATATAAGCGTTGCACAGGAAGTCCCATGACATTGAAATAGGAGCCGTTTAGCTTGGAAACTCCGATAAAGCCAATCCATTCCTGAATGCCATACGCACCGGCTTTATCCATCGGGCTATACGTGGATATATAAAAGTCGACTTCTTCATCGGTTAGGGTATCGAAAGTCACTTCTGTAACCGAGGCAAAGCTGCGCTGAAATCCGCTGGTAGTAATGCATACTCCCGTGATGACTTGATGTGAACGTCCGGAAAGCGCATGCAGCATGCGGCGTGCGTCGGCTTCATCTTTAGGCTTTCCCAAAACTTCTCCGTCGGTATAAACAATGGTGTCAGCAGTGATAATCAGTTCATTCTTGCTCATAATCGACTTATAAGCCTCTGCTTTTTTGCGGGCTATATATAACGGAATATCTTCTCCCTTCAGTGTATCCGGATATGTTTCGTCAATATCCGGAAGAATCTTTACTTTGTAATCCAAGTTCAATCCCGAAAGAAGTTCTTTCCGGCGAGGCGAGTTGGATGCTAATGTTATTTGGTATTTCTTTAAATTTTCGAGTATCATGATTGATTCATTTTTATAAGTTTACCATCCGAATGCCTTTTCGTGTGTCATCCATTTACCTTGTGCGCGGAGCACCTGTTCGATGACGTCACGTCCGCATCCGTATCCTCCATTCCGGTGTGAAATATATTTACATACTTCTTTTATTTCGGGGGCAGCATCGGCAGGGCAGCAAGGTAACCCTACTTCACAGAGAACTTCATAGTCGGGAATATCGTCGCCCATATAAAGTACCTGTTCGGGCTTCAGTTGATATTTTTCCAGCAGTTCATGGTATTCTTTGGTCTTTATGGCTGCACCGAGATAAACATCTTTAATGCCTAACCCTTCGTATCGTTTACGTACCGCTTCTGTACGTCCTCCGGTGATGATAGCCACATGGAGTCCACATTTCACAGCCAGCTGCAGGGCATATCCGTCTTTGATATTTACCGTGCGCATGGGGTCGCCGTCAGGGTGAAGGAAAACGGTTTCTGCACTCAATACGCCGTCTACATCGAAGAACAAGGCCTTTATCTGGGTCAAATCATAGTTTATCATATTCAGATTGGTTTATATGTTTACTGATTAATTGATATATTTCTGCCAAATCGGATTCATTTTCAAGCATTTGCAAATGCTGCTTCATCACATTTTCATCGTTTCTCCGTGCAGGACCAGTCTGAGCTTCTGCAGGAGATAATGTATGCACCTTACGGGCTGTCTCATCGATGAGGGGGAGCATGGTTTCAAAAGGAAGCTGATGCTTTTCCAGCAGATGATGGCAGATGGCATACATATGATTGCTGAAGTTGCAGGCAAAAACGGCTGCTATATGCAGATAGCGCCGTTGTTCCGAACTTGCTTGATATACCTTTCGGCTGATTCCTTCCATCAAGTCTTTGAGCAGCTGGCAGTCGGTTGGTGTATTGGCTTCGATGAAAACAGGCAGGTTGGTAAAATCTACAGGTTTCTGTTTGCTGAAAGTCTGCATTGGGTAAATTACCCCATATCGTTGAGCCAGTCCGTTCCATACGGATATGGATACACTTCCGGCAGTGTGTACAAACAATGCGTTCGGGTTACATTTTACCAGTAGTGGAAGCACTTGCTCTAAAACGGCATCTTTCACCGATACAATATACAAGTCGGCATTGGGTGTCACTTCGCTTAGGCTTGTGGTAAAGGGGCAAGACCGTTTTTCTGCCAGCTCGCGGGCTGAGACTTCTGTACGGCTGAAGACCTGGCAGATGGTATGACCCTTCTCGGACAAGGCTGCCGACAGGTGAGTTGCTACATTGCCGGCCCCGATAAAGGCAATAGATAAGTAGGGTTGGTTCATAAGCATTTACTTTGTAGATATAAGATAAAGAATGACTCCGATTACTAACAATGTGGCTGGAAGAAGGTAAGCAGACATTTGTCCGAGCAGTGCAGTAACCAGTGCAATGTTCTGAATCAGCCAAATGCCGGCAAGTACAATTCCCACAGACTTGTCGGTCTTAAACCAAAGGAAAATAACGGCAGCATAAAGCAGCATCGTATCTTTTTGCATAATCCACGGCAGACCGACAGAGGAAAAACTTATCCATTTGTCGATAAGATACAAAATTCCCATGAGCACCAAGAAGACAGCGGTAGCTTGATATGTATCTCTATGGTTTGATGCTTTTACCGTCATGCTTATTTACCTCCGTATTTATTGATATGAACTTTTTCCCATTGCAGGTGAGATTCGTCGAAAGGCTTTCTTTCCATCGCTTTATGGCCTATAGCGATAATGGAAAGTGCCTGAAGCTGAAGAGGTAAGCCAAGCAACTCGTGTACATACTCATTCGATGGAACTCCCTCGGCTGTACTGCGTTCGCGCAATTGAACCCAGCAGCTTCCCAAGCCTAAATCTTCTGCCTGAAGCTGAATCATGATAGAAGCCACTGAGGCATCTTCAATCCATACATCGCTAGTCAGTGGGTCGGCCACCACAACGAGGGCAAGTGCGGCGTCTTTTACAAAGTCAGAACCAGACGCTTTACAGTGAGAAAGCTGCTCCAGTATTTTTTTATCGTCGATTGCTATAAATTGCCAGCAGTTGGTTCGTTTTGATGATGGTGCCATTAAGCCGGCTTTCAGCAGTGTAACCACTTCTTCTTGGGTTAATTCTTCTGAAGTAAACTTGCGTGTACTCCGTCTTTTGTGTATCAAGTCATTGAAATTTTTCATAAAAAAACGTTTTATCTTGACAAATATAGCGGTTCTCTTTCAAATGCTCAATAAAAAAATATAAATTTGCGCTATATGGCAATTCGTTTGGCAACATATTATCATGCCGGAGACGTTCCTCCTCTGCCAGGAAAGAATGTCTTTTATTCCACAGAGCTGTTTCGCCTTTGGGAACAGACACCGGGATACCGTGCCATGCTTCTGGTGGCTTTTGACGGTGAAACTCCGATAGGCAAGTTGCTTTGCCTGACGCGCAGGCATTTCTGTCTGGTCCGTTTTGTAGAGAAGACATTTGTTTTCGGTGCAGGAGAGTATTTTAATACGTCTTTGCGCAAGGAAATTATATTCAGTGAAATGCTCTCGTATCTGACCTCTACTTATAAAGACCGTTCATTTATGCTTGAATTCCGTAATTTGGAAGAACCCTTGTTTGCTTACCGTTATTTTAGGGAAAATGGTTACTTCCCGGTTCGCTGGTTGCGGGTACGTAATTCTATTCATCATGATGCATTGGATAAGTGGATGAGCTCCTCACGCCGTCGTCAGATACAGCGGGCTCTAAGAAATGGAGCTGAGCTGGATGTGGCCAGGAATGCAGATGATGTATACGCTTTCTTCTCTATGCTGAAGAAATATTATTCAGCTCGGATTTACCATTATTTGCCGGAAATAGAGTTTTTCTTGTCATTGCTTCAGCAGAAAACCAAACGTGAATTGGGTAAGATTTTCTTAGTACGCTATAAGAACCGCATTATAGGAGGATCGGTTTGTCTGTTTTCTGGCGAAGATGTTTATTTGCTGTTTTCTGGCGGTATGCGAAAAAGTTATCCGTTGCAATATCCGGGAGTTTTAGCTGTATGGAATGCAATGAATTATGCTCGTGACCATAATTATTGTCATTTTGAATTTATAAATGCCGGTTTGCCGTTTAAGAAATACGGTTATCGTGATTTCATTCTCCGTTTCGGAGGAAAGCAGATGAGCAGCCGCCGGTGGTTCCGGGTAGGGTGGAAATGGCTGAATAAGTTATTGACACGGATTTATGTCTGATGATGAATTTAAGTTTGGGAGTATCTTGTTTAAAAGTGGGCGTCGGGCTTGGTGTTGAGCTTGCCCTTCACTATCTTTGCTTCTTGTTCTGATAAAGCGTGGCGTTTTGACAGAACTATTTCCGTGTTTTACCTCAATGTAAAGATGCTTTTAAGCAGGTGAAATTTTAATCTGCAGACCTTTGGTAAGAAGTGTCTGTCAGAGTTCCTGAATGAGAGAGCAGAAGGTTAGGTATGTTTAATTTTATAAATATTAATTTAATCCATATACTATGCTGTCTCTTATACACATCTGACGCTGCCGACGATAAGGCTCGTGTAG
>URDR01000008.1 GCA_900546645.1 uncultured Bacteroides sp.
ATATTGAGGACTCAAAACAACTGGCCTTATTCTAAACTTATCCCGAACTCAGGTATATGCTTGTTTTATCGGAAGCAGATGACAAAAAAACGCCAAGGCATTTGAACTTAAATATCTTGACGTTTTAAAAAAATACTTAGTCATTTTATTCCAATCGCCTTGGTGTTTAGAGGCGGTTGGAATTTTTTTTTATATAAGGCACAAGCCTTTTGATTATTTCGCTCAAGTGAGCTTATTTTGATTTCCTGTAATCTTTTTCAATGGCAGCAGTAATCCAGTTGGCCAGTGCCTGACGGTTATCGGCAATAACCAGACGTTTCTGGTCTTGTGCGTTCTGAATATTTCCCACTTCAAGGAATACGGCTACCGGAGTGGTGTTTCGGAGTACAAAAAGATTCCGGTCGCTTACTGTACCTTCAAATCCCCGGTTAGGCTGATACCGGTTATATTTCGATTTAAACGTGCGCTGTATTTCTTGCGCCAAGCGTTTCCCGTACTTGCTTCCCGGTGCATGATAAAAATAAGTATCTGTTTGCTTTCCTCGGTTCCGGCTGTCCACGTGGATGAAAACAGCTCGTTTATAGCTGCTTTTTTCTTTGCGGTGAAGTCGGTTGATAGCGTCACATCGCTGCTGAAGTCGGGCAACCTGGTTGAGCGGAATAGTTTTTCCCATACATGTTTCCCGCTTACTGTTATTCAGAATAGCCTGATTCCGTATTCCGTCTTTCGAATCCTGTATAATGAAATGTACTTTGGCCCCCCGTTTCAAGAGTTCTCTTCCCAATCTTAAAATAATATCATATGCATATTCATCTTCATGCAGGTGCTTTCCTTGATATTTTCCGATACAGCCGGGGTCAGGACCACCATGTCCGCTCACCAGATAAAAAGTTGCTCCTTTCAGTGAACTGGAAGTAACAGCATACGAAGCGAGTGATTTACCGAATAGAGGTTCATAATTCGCTCCCTTTTTCTTTCGTGGCAGAGCAGGAAGTGAAATCAGACAACAAATCAATAAAAGTAAAAATCTAATTCTCATCATTTCAGTAATTCATCAATCTTTTTACATAGAGAGGAGAATTCTTCTTCATTATATAAACGAGTCATCATGACAATTTTACCGTCTTTCCCGATGAGTACATTACGCGTGATTCCGGCATTGCGTTCCGCATAAAGTGCAAATATATTCGCTCCCGGGTCAAGTCCTAACGGATAGGTTACTCCGGTTTGCTTGGCAAATGCCTGTACCCGCTTTAACGGTTCATCACGGTCAATGCCATACAGCGCAAATGATGAATTGTCTTTATGTTTTTGCCATATATCGCGTTCGATAAAAGGCATTTCTTTCCGGCAGACTCCACACCAGCTTGCTGTGAATTGCAGCATGACAACTTTTCCCCTGAGGTCGGAGAGTTTGATCTTCTCTCCATCGGTAAGTGTCATTTCGAAATCGGGAGCTTCATCTCCCACTTTTACTATATATCCCACCGCATCGGGTGTAACTTGCTGTGCGTACGACGGGTGAAAAGAAAACAGACATCCGGCTAATGCAGCTAAAAAAAATAGTTTTTTCATGTTTATATTATAATTTGGACGGCTCAAAGATACAAATTTCCAGTTAAAGATAAGTGCATTTTAAAATAAACTCCTATCTTTGCGATGTTTTGTTCCGCCAGTCTTTGCTGAAAACGAGGCTGTGGATGAAAAGGGAATCGGGTGAAAATCCCGGACAGTCCCGCTGCTGTAAGCTCTATGTAAAAGTTTGCTTATCATTCTCCCTGCCACTGCCCTAATGTATTTTTAGAGGGTGGGAAGGCAAAGCAGACAGAGTAAGTCAGAAGACCTGCAAAACAGAAGTCGTGCTTGTATTCTCGAGGAAAGAAGAGCAAGATCATGCAATTTTTTTTCTTTTTTATAACACTGATTATGAGTAAAAAGCATTCTGTCCGTCATACAGGCATGTGCTTTATGATAGCCATTACGATGCTTTCGGTTGAGGGTATGCGTGCTCAGCATCTTGATACCGATAGCATAACAGGGCGTGTACACGATATTCCGAATGTTATGGTCAATGCGCGTCAGTTGCCAAATAAGGTGACATCAACCATTTTGGCTATAAAATGAGGCAGGAATCAACTCACAAACTTAAAAATTCACAAACTTAAAAACGAATGAAACAAATTTTACTATCTGCCTATATAGTAATTATGGTCTTGCTTCTTTCTGCATGTGTCAGAGGAGGCAAGACCTCTTCTGCTTTGTCGAACGGAGATACTTTGGTATTTCGCCACGCTATTAACTTGTCAATCGTGGAGTATCCTGAGTATACTGTGGCAAAGTTGCGTAACCCTTGGGATACATTAAGCGTATTACATACTTATATCTTGACCGATAAAAGAAAGCCTTTGCCCGATCATTTGCCTGAAGGTACAGTGATTGGTGTTCCTCTTGAAAAACTGTTGGTTTATTCGGCTGTTCATGGCAGCTTATTAAGCGAATTGGGAGCTGTCGGCCGGATTCGGGGGATATGTAGCCGTGAGTATTTTAAGCAAACTGAGGTGCAGGAACTTTGTAAGAAAGGAGTAATAACAGATTGTGGAAACAGTATGAGTCCGGATATTGAGCGCATAATCGAATTACAGCCGGACGGTATCATGCTTTCTCCCTATGAAAGCAGTGGAGGCTATGGGCAATTAGGAAAGTTGGGAATCCCGCTGATAGAGTGTGCCGATTACATGGAAACATCGCCTTTAGGCAGAGCGGAGTGGATGAAGTTTTATGGGATTCTGATCGGGAAGAAGGCTTTGGCTGATTCTCTTTTTTCAGCAGTAGAAAAAGAGTATCGCAATGTGACTCGCCAGGCGCAGAAATCATCTGTAAGACCTACGGTAATCAGTGACTTGAAGTATGGTTCTACTTGGTATATTTCAGGCGGAAACAGTACTACGGGCCGGTTGTTTAAGGATGCGGGCGCTGCATATGTTTTTGCTGATTTAAAAAATAGCGGTTCTGTTCCCTTGCCTTTTGAAACGGTATTCGATAAAGGACAACATGCCGACTATTGGTTTATTAAATATAACCAAAAGACAGAAAAAACTTATCAGGAATTGGAAAGGGAATTTGCTCCTTATGCTCGTTTCCATGCGTTTAAGAATCATCGCATTTATGGATGCAATTCCAATTATATTCCTTTTTATGAAGAGTCACCTTTTCATCCCGAACTGCTGCTGAAAGATGTCGTGAAAATATTGCATCCTGATTTACTAGAGGGATATACTCCCCGGTATTTCAGTAAACTGGCCCTTGATTAAACCGGTGTTTTACAGATGAAGGAAAAATGAAGTGAAAAACAAGAATGATAAACGTAAAAAGAAGCAATGTGAGGTATAAAGGTTTTTTATATGGAGGCATACTGGTGGGGCTGATTGTTGTCTTGATGGCAGCTAATCTGTTCCTCGGCTCGGTTGATATTCCGGTGCAGGCTGTGATTGATATCCTGCTTGGACGGGAGGTTGAACGGGAAACGTGGATTTTTATTATTTGGGAATCACGCCTTCCGCAATGCATAACGGCTTTGCTGTGTGGGGCTTCCCTTTCGGCTTCTGGGCTGATGTTGCAGACTGTCTTTAATAATCCATTGGCCGATACTTCAATATTGGGCATTAGTTCGGGAGCAAGTTTGGGGGTGGCATTGGTCTTGTTGATGGGAGGTGGAAGCATTGTGGCGGGTGCTTTTACATTGTCGGGCTTTCTGTCTGTTATATTCGGAGCGTTTTTGGGGGCAGCCTTGGTCTTGGGGCTAATCCTTTTTCTGTCCACTTTGATTAAAAATACAATTATGCTTCTCATTGCCGGTATCATGATAGGTTACGTAACTTCTTCTTTGATATCTTTGCTTAACTTTTTTGCAACAGCAGAAGGTGTTCAGTCATTTATGATTTGGGGGCTTGGTAATTTCGGAGGGGTATCATTGAAGCAGCTTCCGGTTTTCAGTGTGGTGACATTATCGGGGCTCATTGGTTCTGTATTATTGATAAAACCATTAAATGCGTTGCTTCTGGGTGTACGTTATGCTGAAAATTTAGGAATAAATATCCGGCGTGTGCGTAATATTTTGCTTGCTGCTACAGGTTTGCTGACTGCCGTAACAACCGCTTTTTGTGGTCCGGTGGCATTTATCGGCTTGGCTGTTCCTCATGTTGCGCGACTTATGCTTGGAACCTCAAATCATAATTCATTGATGCCTGTCACCTTGCTTACCGGTTCGGCTGTAGCATTGCTTTGTAACTTAATATGTATCCTTCCGGGTGAGGTGGGGGTGATTCCCTTAAATGCAGTTACTCCGGTTTTGGGTGCTCCGGTAATTATATATGTAATTATTAATCAGCGTAAGATTCAGTATTTTAATTAATGAAATTATCGGGAGCTATGATTCACGGGAAGCAATTAAGTATAGGTTATCAGAACGGGAAACAGATTAAATATGTTCATCGTAATTTGAATTTTGAACTGCGTCAAGGTGAATTGACTTGTTTGCTTGGTGCCAATGGAGCAGGAAAATCCACTTTGCTCCGTACGTTGGCTGCAGCTCAGCCTGCGCTTGAGGGAACATTAGAATTTCTTGGGAAACCAATTTCTGCTTATACGGAGCGTGAGCGTTCGCGCTTAATCGGGATTGTTTTGACTGATAAAACGCAAGCTGGAGGGCTTGCTGTTTATGAACTGGTGGCTTTGGGACGCCAACCGCATACCGGCTTTTTCGGTCGGTTACATCGTTCGGATAAAGAAAAAATAGAGCATGCGCTTCAAGCTGTGGGAATGGAAGGGAAAAAGCAATGTTATGTGGCTGAACTTTCGGATGGTGAACGGCAAAAGGTAATGATAGCAAAAGCCTTAGTACAAGAATGCCCGCTGATTTTGTTGGATGAACCTACTGCTTTTCTTGATGTGGTGAGCCGGATTGAGATTATGAACTTGCTGCACCGATTAGCTGTTGAAGAGAAAAGGGCTATTTTATTGTCTACGCATGATGTAGAGCAGGCACTGGTTTTGTCAGACCGTCTTTGGCTGATTACCCCTGAAAATGGGTTGGAATGCGGTGTAACAGAAGATTTGATTCTGTCACATCGGATGGATACTTTGTTTAATCAGACCTCTGGCCACATTCGGTTCGATTTGATGCATGGGGTATTTTCACCGATGGTGGAAGGGAAAAAATCAATCGTTCTCCAAACAGAAGATGACGTATTACGTCATTGGACCCAGAATGCCTTAAATCGTATTAATTATTTTTGTCTAACGGCAGAGACCTTGTCGGATGTTTCAGTCATACTTGAAGTGGTATCTCCTCGTGAATTGATATTGAAGATGAACGGACAGCAGCTTGTTTTGCACTCATTCGAAGAACTGCTTGCCGTATTGCCTTGAGCTTTGTTTTATTCTTGCTTTCGGGGTTGTTTATATGCTTCGCTTTTTACTTAAAGCGGAAGAGTTACTTATTTCTTTTTATCTTGCTGGATCAAGACGGAAACCTTATGTAATGAGATATGAGGAGGTGCTGATAGAAAATAAACAATTATTGTTATTATTTTGTTATATTTATACAAGAGGTTGGTATTTTATATCAAAGTGCTATTATTTTATCTTTTTCTGTTGAATATTGCGATTGAAATCTTTATATTTGCGGATATTGTTAATAAGAAAAAAGAATCGTATGGTTTACGACATTGAGATGCTAAGAGAATTCTACGCGTTGTATGCGACGAAAGTAGATGAAGCAAAGAATAAACTGGGTAGAGCGATGACGCTTGCCGAGAAAATTTTGTATGCACATGTGTATGATGAAACAGTATTAAGAAATTATCGCCGAGGGGAAGATTATGTGAATTTTCGCCCGAACCGTGTGGCTATGCAGGATGCTACTGCTCAAATGGCTTTGCTGCAGTTTATGAATGCCGGTAAATCGGTATCAGCTGTTCCTGCTACTGTTCATTGCGATCATTTGATTCAGGCATATAAAGGAGTGGAAACAGATTTGCCGGTAGCTTGTACTGCAAATAAGGAGGTATATGAATTTCTAAAGAGTGTAGCCGCTAAATATGGTATTGGCTTTTGGAAACCGGGAGCAGGAATTATTCATCAGGTAGTACTTGAAAATTATGCATTCCCGGGTGGTATGATGGTAGGGACAGATTCACATACTCCTAATGCCGGAGGATTAGGTATGATTGCCATCGGAGTAGGAGGAGCTGATGCGGTAGATGTCATGACCGGCATGGAGTGGGAATTGAAAATGCCTAAACTGATAGGTGTGAAACTTTCAGGAAAATTATCTGGATGGGCTTCTCCAAAAGATGTTATTTTGAAGCTGGCGGGGATATTGACGGTGAAAGGAGCAACGAATGCGATTATTGAATATTTCGGTGAAGGAACAGCTTCTTTATCAGCTACCGGTAAAGCAACAATCTGTAATATGGGAGCAGAAGTGGGAGCGACTACTTCGGTGTTTCCCTATGATGAGGAAATGGCACATTATCTCTGTGTAACGGGGCGTGATGAGATTGCTTCTCTTGCTTCAGCTTCGAGTGCTTATTTAAAAGCAGATGCAGAGGTGGAGGCTTCTCCTGAATTGTATTACGACCGTGTAATTGAAATTAATCTTTCAGAATTGGAACCTTATATTAATGGACCGTTTACTCCCGATGCAGCATGTCCTATTTCAGAGTTTGCAGCAAAGGTAAAAGCAAATGGTTATCCGCAGCAGATGGAAGTGGGATTGATTGGGTCGTGCACTAACTCTTCGTATCAGGATTTGAGCCGAGCTGCTTCACTGGCCCGTCAGGTAAAAGAAAAGAACCTTGCCATAGCTGCATCCTTGATTATTAATCCGGGTTCGGAGCAGGTGTATTATACAGCTCAACGTGACGGAATGATTCATAATTTCAAGTCGGTGGGGGGAGTAATTATGACGAATGCTTGTGGACCTTGTATTGGACAATGGAAGCGAGAAACAGAGGATAATACCCGTCCGAATTCAATCGTGACTTCATTTAACCGAAATTTTGCTAAGCGTGCTGACGGTAATCCGAATACCCATGCTTTTGTCGCTTCGCCGGAACTGGCTATGGCGTTGACCATTGCGGGTGATTTATGTTTTAATCCGCTGACTGATACATTAATCAATGTGAAGGGTGAATCAGTTAAACTTGATCCGCCGGTAGGTGATACACTTCCTGTTAACGGATTTACTGTAGATGATAATGGATATGTAGCTCCGTCTGCAGATGGGAAAGAAGTAGAGGTGGTCATTTCTCCAGATTCAAAACGTTTGCAGAAATTGGCTCGGTTTGCTCCTTGGGATGGAGAAGACTTGATAGAAATGCCTCTGTTGATTAAAACTCAGGGAAAATGTACTACAGACCATATATCAATGGCAGGACCATGGCTTCGTTTCCGTGGACATTTGGAAAATATTTCTGATAATATGTTGATGGGAGCTGTGAATGCTTTTAATGGACAGACAAATAGTGTTTGGAACCGTTTGACTGGAAAGTATGAAGCTGTGTCGGCAGTTGCTAAGCAATATAAGGCGAACGGAATAGCTTCTATAGTGGTGGCAGAAGAAAATTATGGTGAAGGTTCAAGCCGTGAACATGCTGCAATGGAGCCTCGCTTCTTGAATGTACGGGCTATTTTGGCTAAAAGCTTTGCACGAATCCATGAAACAAACTTGAAGAAACAGGGTATGCTGGCTTTGACTTTTATAAACAAAGAGGATTATGACAAGATACAGGAACACGACCGGATTTCTCTGCTTGGTTTGAAGGATTTTGCTCCGGGACGTCCGCTTCAAGTAATAGTAACTCATGAAAATGGCGAAAAAGAGTCATTCGAGGTGGCACATACGTATAACGAACTGCAGATAAACTGGTTTAAGGCTGGAGCGGCTTTAAATATGAGTTTATAATCGTTTTGTCTTTTCTTTCCTATAGAGGGTGAACTGTATTTTAGGAAAAAAAGCAGGAAAGAAACGTGAGAGGAAAGCCGACAGGCAAAGCAATATAAAGTCTGAATAAACTAAATAGAAACTAAGAAATGAGCGAAATAATAATGAAAGACGGGAAACTGGTAGTTCCCGATCATGTAACTATACCTTTTATAGAAGGCGATGGAGTAGGAGCCGAGATAACTCCTGTTTGTCAAAAGATAATCAATGCAGCTGTAGAACTGGCTTATTTAGGCAAGCGCTCTATTGAGTGGAAAGAAGTATTGGCTGGAGGAAAAGCCTTTGAACAAACCGGAGAGTGGCTTCCAGAGGCCACCATGGAGGCTTTCCGTAAGTATCTGGTAGGTATCAAAGGTCCGCTGACAACTCCGGTTGGTGGAGGAATCCGTTCATTGAATGTGGCATTGCGTCAAACCCTCGATTTGTATGTCTGCCTGCGTCCTGTGCGTTGGTTTAAAGGAGTCGTCTCTCCGGTTAAGGAACCTCAGAAGGTAAATATGCATATTTTCCGGGAAAATACGGAAGATATTTATGCCGGAATAGAATGGGAGCAGGGAACCCCCGAAGCAAAAAAGTTTTATGACTTCTTATATAACGAGATGGGGGTAAGAAAGGTGCGTTTCCCTGAATCATCTTCATTTGGTGTGAAACCGGTTTCAAAGGAAGGAACACAACGTTTGGTTCGTGCAGCCATCTGTTATGCCATTCAGCACAAATTACCTTCTGTAACCTTAGTGCATAAGGGAAATATCATGAAATTTACCGAAGGAGGTTTTAAACGCTGGGGATATGAGGTGGCAGAGACTGAATTTGCTGAACAGACATTTACGATGAACCGCTATGAAACTTTGAAAAAAGAATTGGGTGAGGAGTCGGCAAAGGCTGCTGTAGCTAAAGCCATCAATGAGGGAAAAATCATTGTTAAGGATTGTATTGCCGACGCATTTTTGCAAAACACATTGCTGATACCTGAAGAATATTCGGTTATTGCAACTTTGAATTTGAATGGAGACTATGTTTCCGATCAATTAGCTGCTATGGTGGGAGGTATCGGCATTGCACCGGGAGCTAATATTAACTATTTGAGTGGACATGCTATATTTGAAGCAACTCACGGAACGGCTCCCAATATTGCAGGAAAGAATGTAGTAAATCCTTGTTCTTTGTTATTATCATCAGTGATGATGTTAGAGTACTTAGGATGGAAAGAAGCAGCCGAACTTGTTACGGCGGCTCTTGAAAAAGCCTTTTCTTTAGGTGAAGCAACAGCCGATTTGGCTCGTTTTATGCCGAATGGCAAAACTCTTGCCACGGATGACTTTGGCAAACGTATTGTGGAATTATTGTAATGAGATAGAGTTATGAAGAAAGAATACATCGTATATAAGCTTTCGGAATGCGCGAAGCATGCTTGTAAGATTGATAACGAACTGTTTGCCAAATATAACGTAAAACGAGGTTTGCGTAATGAAGACGGAACTGGTGTATTGGTGGGGCTGACAAAAATAGGAAATGTGGTAGGTTATGAGCGGACGGAAACAGGACTGAAGCCTATTCCCGGAAAACTGTTTTACCGGGGTTATGACTTAGATGATATTGCTCATGCACTGTTGAAGGAAAAACGTTTCGGCTTTGAAGAAGTGGCTTATTTGCTGCTTTCCGGGGAGTTGCCTGATGCTGAACAGCTAAATTCCTTTAAGGAACTTATCAATGATAATATGCCGCTGGATAAGAAAACAACAATGAATATCATTGATTTGGAAGGGCAGAACATTATGAATATTCTGGCCCGTAGCGTACTTGAAATGTACACTTTCGACCCCAATCCGGATGATATTTCGCGTGATAACTTAATGCGGCAGTCTATTGAGCTGATTTCAAAGTTCCCTACTATTATAGCGTATGCCTATAATATTTATCGGCATAGTATGCATGGGCGTTCCTTGCATATCCGTCATCCGCATGAGAATCTTTCTTTGGCTGAGAATTTTCTCTATATGATGAAAAAAGATTACACTCCTCTTGAAGCCCGTATGCTTGATTTATTGTTGGTTTTGCAGGCAGAACATGGCGGAGGTAATAACTCAACGTTTACCGTTCGTGTAACAAGTTCTACCCGCACAGATACCTATTCAAGTATCGCAGCTGGTATCGGTTCGCTGAAAGGACCTCTGCATGGCGGTGCCAATATTCAGGTAGTAAAGATGTTTCATCATTTGAAAGAAGTTATTTCAGACTGGAAGAATGTGGACGAAATAGATACTTATCTGATACGTATGTTAAATAAGGAAGCATATGATGGCAGTGGATTAATATACGGTATTGGTCATGCAGTTTATACAATTTCAGACCCACGTGCCATGTTGCTGAAAGAGTTAGCTGGTGAGCTGGTAGCTGAAAAGGGGTGTGAAGAAGAGTTTGCATTCCTTGAATTGATAGAGCAGCGGGCAATAGAATGCTTTAAGAAAGTGAAAGGAGTGAAAAAGCAGGTTTGTGCCAATGTAGATTTGTATTCGGGATTTATTTACGAAATGATGGGACTTCCGGTTGAAATTTATACACCTCTTTTTGCTATGGCTCGTATTGTGGGATGGACCGCTCACCGTATTGAGGAACTGAATTTTGAGGGACGGCGCATTATCCGTCCGGCTTATAAAAACGTGTTGGAAGAGGTAGATTATACTCCTATTTCTGCTCGTTGATTGCAGAACTTAGAATCGCCGAGGCTTTGTGTTTAAAGTGCCTTGGCGATTCTTTTTGTCTATATAGTTGTTTGTTCGTGAACTATAGTCAGGATAATCATTCTTTCTTTCTCAAAAAAAAGTTTTCATGAAAATGGCTTGCGCCCTACACATTCATATAGGCAGCGGCAGCTTCGGCGCACCGTTCTCCATCGATACCTGCCGAAACGATACCTCCCGCATATCCGGCACCTTCTCCGCAGGGAAATAAACCTTCGATTGTGATATGCTGTAAAGTTTCATTATTACGAACGATTCGAACGGGCGCAGAGGTACGTGTTTCAATGGCAATCATTACCGCTTCATTGGTTAAGAATCCTCGTGAACTTTTTCCGAATGCCTGGAAGCCTTTGCTCAGGCGTTCACCAATAAATGGAGGCAGCCAAAAATGAAGGGGAGAGGATACCAGACCGGGGCTGTAAGAGCTTTTAGGCAAATCATAGCTTAATTTTTTGCGTGTAAAGTCAACCATACGCTGTGCCGGAGCGGTTTGTCGCATGTTGCCTTGTAACCAGCAAATTTGCTCCAGTTTTTCCTGAAAACGCATCATGGCAAGAATGTGCCCTTGACTGGCAGACTGCAGTTGGCTGTGATGCATTAAAATTTCAGTCTGTTCTTCGGCAGAGCCGGGAATCAAGTCGCAGGTTTGTAGTTGCAATGTGGGGTCGTTTAAATCTTCCGGACGGATTTCCACCACCATTCCGGAGTTGCTCCATTGCGTTCCCCGGTTGCTGGGACTCATACCATTGACTACTAATTGGTGAGGACCGCTGGCCGCCGGAACAACAAATCCTCCCGGGCACATACAGAAACTGTAAACTCCTCGTCCGTCAACCTGCTGCACAAAGCTATATTCGGCTGCGGGCAGATATTTTCCCCTTCCGTTTTTATTGTGATACTGTATTTGATCGATCAGCATTGACGGGTGTTCCAGACGAACCCCCACGGCTATCCCTTTACTTTCCAAAGGAATGTTATTGGAATAGAGCCAGCGATATACATCGCGGGCAGAGTGTCCCGTGGCAAGGATTACCGGACCATGGAAGGTTTTTCCTGTATTTGTTTCAATGCCGATAACTTGATTATTCTTGATAATCAGTGCATCCATACGGGTTTGGAAATGCACTTCTCCGCCACAAGACAGAATGGTATTACGCATGTTTTCTATGACACGTGGCAATTTATCCGTCCCGATGTGTGGATGTGCGTCAATGAGAATGGAGGTACTTGCTCCATGTTGGCAGAATACATTTAATATTTTATCTACATTTCCTCGTTTTTTACTTCGAGTGTAGAGCTTACCGTCAGAGTAAGCGCCGGCTCCACCTTCTCCGAAACTATAGTTGGATTCAGCATTGACTTTATGTTCCCGGCTGATTCGGGCCAAGTCTTCTTTGCGTTCGCGTACATTCTTTCCACGTTCCACGACGATGGGACGAAAGCCGAGTTCAATAAGCCGAAGAGCAGCAAAGAGACCTCCAGGTCCGGCTCCTACAACAATTACCGGCTGTTTGCCTTCTACGTTGTGATAAACCGTATGGATATATTCTTCTTCCTGAGGTTGTTCGTTGACAAAGACCTGAGCTTTTATGTTGATGTAAATGGTGCGTTGCCGTGCATCAATGCTCCGTTTCAGAATGCGTATGGCATTGATGGTGCGGATATCAAGCCCCTTTTCCCGGCCGATATACTGTTTGAGTGATTGTTCATTAGCTGCCTGTTCGGGCAGAACGCGTAATTGGTATTCGTGAATCATATTTTTGAGGTTATTGTTTACTTCAGAGGAAGCAGAGTTCTACTGAAGGCTTTCATGAAATCTATCTTTTAAGTTTTTCTTCATTATGAGTGACAGAAAGAAGTTTCTGACGTTCTGCTGTCTATCTGCATATGACATTCATCCGTAATGTAAGCCTTTTTGTGGTCTTTTAAAAGATCTGAGGTCTTAAAGAAGAATGAATCTTGAATGTCTTTGTTGCAGTGGAGAGCCGGTGTCATCCGAACAGTTCCCGGAAAGCCTCTTCCACTTTTCGTACAGGTATGAGTTGGATTTTGATTTTTTTCTTATCCAGCCCCTGCAAATTATGTTTAGGCACTAACATACGCTTGAATCCTAATTTTTCAGCCTCGCTGATGCGTTGTTCAACTCGGTTTACCGGACGGATTTCTCCGCTTAATCCTACCTCGCCTGCCATGCATATGTCTGGTTCTATTTCTGTATCCATATTGCTTGAAAGTATAGCACTGATAACGGCGAGGTCGATGGCTGGGTCATTCACTTTTAATCCTCCGGCGATATTCAGAAACACATCTTTTTGAGCTAATTTAAATCCGACACGCTTTTCGAGTACAGCCAGAAGCATATTCATGCGGCGCAAGTCGAATCCTGTAGCCGAGCGTTGGGGCATACCATAGGCAGCTGTGCTGACAAGTGCCTGCACTTCAATAAGGAAAGGGCGAATACCTTCTACTGCACAGGCAATGGCTACTCCGCTCATACCTTCATGGTCTTGGGTAAGCAGTAATTCAGACGGATTGCTTACCTGTCGCAATCCATCTTGTCTCATTTCGTAAATGCCTAATTCTGCAGTGCTTCCGAATCGGTTTTTTATGCTGCGCAATATACGATACATGTAGTGTTGGTCGCCTTCGAATTGCAGAACCGTATCAACAATGTGCTCTAAGACTTTAGGTCCAGCTATGCTCCCTTCTTTATTTATGTGTCCGATAAGAATGACGGGAGTACCGGTTTCTTTGGCAAATTTAAGAATGGCTGCAGAGCATTCCCGGACTTGTACAAGGCTTCCGGGTGATGAGTCGATGTTTTCTGTAGATATGGTTTGGATAGAATCGATGATAACCAAATCGGGTGCTGTATTTTTTATGTGCGTGAAAATTTGCTCTAATGAGGTTTCGCATGCGATGAGTAAGTTTTCTGTTTCCGGATGTGGAATACGGTCGGCCCGAAGTTTGAGCTGGCGTGCACTTTCTTCACCAGATACGTAGAGAATTTTATGCTCAGGAAGGTGAAGTACGGTTTGCAGGATGAGAGTTGATTTTCCAATGCCGGGTTCGCCGCCGATTAAGGTAAGTGAACCTTGTACGAGTCCTCCTCCCAAGACACGGTTCAGTTCTTCATCTTTCATGTTGATGCGCTGTTCGTCATTGGAGATAATTTCTTTTAATTGTTGAGGCTTTGAACGTACAGATTCTATGCCATGGGCAGCATGTTTGGCTATAACGGCTTCTTTGCGAACCACTTCTTCAACAAAGGTATTCCATTGACCGCAAGACGGGCATTTCCCTGCCCACTTGGGAGATTCTTGTCCACAGTTCGTACATACATATACAGTCTTTTCTTTTGCCATACCTCTTTTAATCGTTGTTTGCGGCAAAGGTACGAAAAATAAGTGCTCGGTATTTGGGGGTGACGGTAGAATTTTATATGGCAGATATAGGGATGGAGGAAAGACGGTATACAAAGTCTTTTTCGTTTATCGGGGGAAAGCCAGAGTTTTTCCAAGAGAAAACTCCAGTTTCTTCGAGAGGAAACTCCAGTTTCTTCAAGGAAAAACCAGAGTTTCTTCAAGGAAAACTGGAGTCTTTATGGTGAAGCAACTTAAGGCTTTATCTGTCAGAGGCTTACGAATGTAACGATAGAACGTGCAGGTATCTGCAGTTTTCTTCCGCTTTGGGCTTTGCCTACCGGAGCAAGATTTTCGCCCGCTATGTCAGAGGTGCGATACATACTCCAGTTTTTCTTTTCAGCATGAAGCGTGAAGTCTTTGTCTGTCGTAGCATAATTGATTACTACAGTAACCAAACGTCCGTCGGTATTGCGGTAGGCACTGCACATGATTCCATGAGGGTCAGTATCTCCTTCTGCAATCATTTTACCTGTGGCATCGGCTGCAGAGACAGCAAGCCGTACGGCTCCCGGCCGGATAAAACGGCTGTAATTTCCAAGTGCCCACATTAATTTAGAGTCAACCACTTTTCCATCTTTCCCGTTTTCGTCAGGATATTCACGTAAAAGTCCGTCTTTATAATCTCCACCGATAGAGCGCCACCACTGCCAGCTTTTGGCTTTCGCATAAACCAAATCATGATGGATAACGCGGGCAACATAAAGGGCGGTTTTCATGGTGAAGTCATACCCTCCACCTCCACCTATTTCTTCATCATTTCCCATGATACAGACTTCGGTTTGCCAAAAATCAACATCGTATTTGTCGAGCGTGTCGCGAAGCGCACATCGGATGTTGCGAAGGTTGTCAAGAGGCGTATTGGTCCAATAACTGTGACCAACAATCAGTCGGGGCACATTGGGCAGGTTGCCTACATAAGTAGCTGTACTGTCCGGATTAAAAAATGACTGGATATGGAAACCTCGCTGCCAGTCCGTCATGTGTGTGCTGTACATACACCGGTAATCAGATGACTCATTGATGAGAATCTTCGAATCAATACCTCTGTTGCTAAATTCCTTACTGATGAGTCGGACAGCTTGGGCTATTTCACGGTTTGTAGCCGGAGTGCCTTCTTGTTTAGGCCCAGTCCAGTTCCAGTGTCCATCGGGTTCGTTGACCGGACAGATATAATTGAATTTAATGCCATCATGTTTTTCAACTCCCTCTACCACATCGGCAAGAAAGCGTGCAAAATCAAGATAATGTTCTTTCTTGAGATTGAATGTACCACCTCTTCCTGTATTTGTAGCAAGACCATTTTCCGTATAATATACCGGAGGTGAATTAAGAAAACCTAAAAAGTGATTTACGCCCCGTTCTTTAGCTAAATGCAGAAACCGGCGCTGTCCGGCTTGTTTTTCCCAGTTATAGGTTCCGTTGGCAGTCAGGAAGCATTCCGTACGTGTTTGAGGATTTATTTGGCTGGCTTCACCCTGTTCAGAACTTCCAGCTCCGATATTGAATCGCCAAAGGCTGAGTCCAATTCCTTTAGGATATCCTTTTTCATCATTTTCAGTACTGAAAAGCCAGTCAGCAACTTGAGTTTGTACATTTTCCGACCATAAGCCAATGCGGTTCATGCTCCATGCATCCGAGGCACTGAAGTATTCCATGGTTTGCTGGGGATGGTCTGATTGGATTATAAATTTCACGGCATCTTGTCCATGAACAGGCTGATTAAGTAAAGTGATGCCGGAAAATAATGCGATAAGAAGTTTGTTTGTCATTCTATCTTAATAATTTTAATGTTTTATTCGTGACAAAGTTAATATGAAGCACAAATGATTAGGGGAGGAAAATCTTGCAAAGATGGATAGCAAATCTTGCAGGATAAGTGTTTTTGTTGAATAATGGTCAATGATGACTGATTGTGTTTAGTTGATGCTGGAACAAAAAACTACCTCTTCTTTGCAGTAAAGAAGAGGTAGTTGAAAAAAGTATAGAATCTTTTATTTTAATTCTATTTTTGTGGATTTAGTATAACATGCTTCTGATGCTTGGTTAGAATGTACTCCAATGCGGGCATAAATGAAGCCCTCATTTTCCATATTGGAAGGAATATCGATTTCAGCTTTCAATTCGGTATCCATTGCAACGCTATTGCCTAAGCTTGTTATTCCGATATTAGTATAACTGCTGGTTATAAGCGTTTTTCCGATATAGAGACATACATCTTTCAGGGTAGCACTTTCTGATACTTTCTTGATTTTGAAGGTTGCTTTAACCTTCGAACCTTCCTTACTGAATGTAGCGTCTTTGATAATGAAATATGGGATTACAGGAATATCTAAAGCAGTATTCCCATGTACGGAAAAGCGGATAGTATCATTGGACGGACGTTCCCAAGGGGCATTACCCATGCGAACTAATTTATAATTACCGTCGAAAAGTGTGGCAGAGAACTCCCCGTCTTGATTTAGATAAACAGGAATAGGGTCATACTTTCCGAATCCATCTTGGAAGATGTTAAACTGTACACGTCCGTTGCTACTTATATTTACGGATTCACCATCGTAAGTGGCACGTCCGGTAAACATAGACTTGGGTTCGTCAAAATTGTCATAGTTGCAACTGCTCGTTGCCAAAAGACAACAAAACAGTGTGAATATGGATAATATATTTTTTTTCATGGTTCTTGTTATTGAAGTGGATTCTTAACTAATTTCGGGTTGTTGTTTAACACATCATCAGCTATTGATGAATAATAGTTTGACAGGTTGAACAAACGAGCCTTTTCAAAGCGACTAGAACGTTGTTTAACGAAAATATACTTGTTTTTATCAGCTTCGTGTCCCGGTTTCGGTTCTGCAATTCGGTAAGGGAAGAGACCATAAACTACTGCTGTACTGTTATTTGTTATTCTGTCTTCATCTCCGTTCCAAATTTTATCAGCAATACGCCAACGTTTCAAGTCGAAGTAGCGTTGGTCTTCGAAAGCCATTTCTACACGGCGTTCGTTTTGTATTTTCTCTAATGTTAGTGTGTTGAGGCTGTTTGCCGGGAATCCTGCGCGTTCACGTAACTTATTGATATAGTATAGTGCTCCAGGGGTATTGTCATTCAGCTCGAATGAAGCTTCTGCTGCATTCAGATAAATTTCTCCGAGGCGAAACCAGGGCCACCAGTTGTCACTGTGGTTACGTAGTGAATAGCTTGATTCTTCAGTGATGTATTTACGGATGTAGAATCCGGTATTACTTACGTTTGGAGTACGATCGGTCGGTCCATCTTGACCTACAAATGTTCCTCCGTCTGTATACTTGCTTCCCA
Source organism: uncultured Bacteroides sp. (assembly GCA_900546645.1). Lineage (GTDB taxonomy): Bacteria > Bacteroidota > Bacteroidia > Bacteroidales > Bacteroidaceae > Phocaeicola. The sequence continues at coordinate 17,484 of URDR01000008.1, forward strand.
AGACGGGGTCTGTAAGCAAGTCGTATTCTCCTTTTGGAGCATTCCAGACAGCAACACCTGCCTGAATATCCACATCACTGTTTCTGAACTGTGTTCCCGGATAGATGACTGTTCCGTAGAGACGTGCATCCTTGTTGGCAAACAAGTCTTCGGGATTGTCGAATACCTTATAGTCATTTCCATTCATGTAATTAAGCTTTCCGGATGTTCCGTCCAGGTAGTCGAATGCTTCTACCAATCCGAGTGACGGACCAACACAAGAAGAGTTGTCATTGTCTTCTTTCAGATGCTGTATCACATTGTCATAGCTGAAACTGTGTACCTTGTCAGAATATTTAAAGTCTTTAGCCCAAATGATTTCAGGATTATTGTCCTTATCCATAAACAGTTTATAGAAATTCACCCCTTTGTCATTATCTTCATTGTATAAGTCGTATCCACCTTTGAGGATTTCTTTTGATGCGGCCAGTGACTTTTCGTAATAATCGCTTGCCTTGTCTGCCGGAATACCAACTTCGCCTCCATCTGTAACAATGTTGGGAGTTTTCAGTGCGTTATATTTGGCGATAGAACCGGCGTAAAGCATGGCACGGCTCTCTAAAGCCAAGGCTGTATAATAGTTGGCACGAGTCTGGCTCTTTCCATTCTTTTTCAGTGCTTCTTTGATATCTTCACATTCATTATATACAAAATCATAGATTTCGTGTTCCTTTGCACGTGGATTTTGCAAATAGCTTGGATCTCCGCTGAAGTCATATTCCAATGTTTTGGTAATCAAAGGAACTCCTCCCATGCGGCGTACCATATCAAAGTAGATGTAGGCACGTATAAAACGGAATTCTGCGTTGAAAAGATTTTTATCCTCTTCAGTCAGATTGACTCCATATCTTTCTAAATTTTCGATAGACATGTTTATGTCACGCATTAGTCCATAATCCCATAATCTTCCGTAGTCATTTCCGTATTGAAGAGTATTTCTCCAATTCTGGTCCAATGTGCCGCACCACATGGCTTCGTCTGATTCACACATACCTCCAGTGTTAAAAACGCCATGCAAATGAGTTATACGGTCGTAAAGGTTTGCTAATTGTGATTTTACCATGGCAGGATCGTTCCATACCTGTTCATTGGTAAGAATATTTTTGGGATCCTCTTCAAACCAGTCGTCACCACAGCTGGATAGTAATGATGCGAATGCCGTTCCCAATATCATAATTTTTATTGTTTTATTTCTCATATTTATAATTTTTAGAAGGTTACATTAAATCCGAGTAAGAATGTACGCTGCTGTGGATAGACAACTGCTGCAGCTGCTGTAATTTCAGGGTCAATTCCGTATTGGTGTACATTATCAAATGAACACAGATTAGATATGTTGGCATAAATACGTACTTTCTGTGCATGAATAGGCTTTAACATCCATATCGGAAGACTATAACCAACTTCTAAGTTGGAGATACGCAGATAGCGTACGTTATGCAGCCAGAAGTCACTGTTTTTATTATTGTAACCAAATTCTCCCTTGCGGATAGCTGGATAGCGTCCTGGAATCCATTCACTTTCCGGATCATAAAGATCAGCTCTGTGCCAACGGTCTTCTAACAAGTAAACAGGTGAGTTTCCATCTCCGTGGAAAGCGTTTGCCAATTCATAGTTTTGTCTCCATCCTTGCATGGCACCACCTGAGAAGTCAATGTTTAAATCAATACCTTTCCATTCCAAGCCGATATTACCTCCAAATGAAAGGATAGGAGCCCAGTTCTCTGGGAAACCGATGGGGCGTTCGTCCATTCCGTTGATGACACCATCTCCATTCACATCTTTATAAATAAAGTCTCCTGGAAGCAGTGAAGTATTTCCTTGTCCATCTAAGTCAACAGGATAGTTTTTAATCTGTTCTTCTGACTGGAACTGACCGATAACTTGATATCCCCAATAGATACCTCCCCAGCGATCTTCTGCTGAATTACGATATTCGTCCCATGAGTTTCCGAAGCGTGGTTTGTAAGTTTCAATACTTCTGTAGCGTGAGAACGTGATGTTACCACTTACGCGATAGTTCAGTTCACCGATATGGTCAGTCCAAGTAACCATTGCTTCTGTTCCTATATAGGCCTGTTTGTTCAAGTTTTCGTTAGGAAGTGAGTAGCCTACTTCGCTTGGAAGCAGCACGTCATAACGTGCGGCGGGTACTCCTGTGATATCTTTACGGAATGCATCGGCTGTAACAGTCAGGCGATTGCCAAACATGGTTAAGTCAATACCTATATTCTTTGATGTATTTTTAGTCCATGAAAGATTCGTTACGGGTAGTCCTCTTTGGTTTAGTCCGGTAACAAATTCTCCGTCTAATACGGCATTTCCTTGTGCCCAGTTATATCCTGGTAAGTATCCGAACATTGAAACGTCTTTTTCAGTACCCGTCTGACCGATAGAGGCACGGATTTTGAAGTCATCTACAACCGTTTTTAAGGGTTCGAAGAACTTCTCTTCAGAGATTCTCCAACCTAAAGATACCCCAGGGAAGAAGCCCCAACGTTGGCTTGGAGCATATAAGTAAGAGCCATCGTAACGGCCTAATAATTCAATTAAATATTTATGAGCATAGTTGTAATTTATACGAGCCAACCAACCTGCACGTGCTTCATAACTCCATTCATCTCCAAAGCTGTTGATTTCATCTTTTTGCAATAAAGGGAGATAATCATTTGACGGTTCTGTTCCATAAGTTTTTTTGCTCCAATCATAATCTGAAGCTTCATAACCTAATACGGCAGAAACATTATGTTTTCCAAATTGCTTGTTGTAGTTTAATTGCAATTGCATATAGCGGGTAGGTACGCTACGGTCAATCTGTAATCTCCAAGGGCCTACAGCATCGGTTCCGTTGTATGTGTCAGTTGCTTCATCGTAGGTATAAATTTGGTAACTATACTGTCGTCCGTCAAAGCGGCTGTTGGTATATCCATAAGAGAATGTTGCTTTAGCAGTTAAACCAAATCCAAAGTCATATTGTGCATAGGCATTGATATTGGCATTACGGGTTAAGTTATCTTTGTATCCGGCAATGTCACGGCTGAATGCAGCTGGATTATATCCGTTACGAGTCGGGTCAATGTTGCGGATATAGTCTGGATTGTCGTTAGCATACGGACTATCGATAGGACGCATCTTGAGCATCGCTAAAATAGAAGAATAGTAGGCATCACCTCCAGGAAGACCTACATCTTCAGTCTTTTCATATCTGCCGCTCACTTGTGCTCCGATGGTAAAGCGTTTAGTGATTTTACTATCAATGTTTAACTGGAAGTTTGTACGCTGATAGTCAAAATCAGGCATCATTGCTTCTTGTTTGGTATGGGCTAATGATAAATAATAATTTGTTTTTTCAGAACCTCCGGTTACGCTGGCGTTGATGTGGTACTGTGGTACGTTTTTGCGCATAATCATGTCATAATAGTCATAACTTTTGTAACCTTTTTCAGTTCCGACAGCCCATTTTTCCAATTCTTCTTTAGTATAGACAGAGTTAGGATCTTCTCCGCGGTTTTGGGCAGCTTCAGCCAATCCTCTTGTATATTGTGCTGCATTAGCCAGCTCTGGGAAACGGGTTAAGTTTTGCCACCCATAGTAACCATTTACATTGATGCTTACTTTTTCGTTTTTCCGTCCTTTTTTGGTCGTTACCAATACTACCCCATTCGAAGCACGCAGTCCGTAAATGGCTGCAGAGGCATCTTTCAAGATTGTAATACTTTCAATATCTTCTATATTTAATGCATTGAAAACGTCATTGCCTGAAACTTCAGATGCCTGTAACCAGTCTGAACCTGTATTTCCTCCATAAGGGATACCGTCAATGACGTATAAAGGTGCTCCCATGTTACGAATTTCCAGACTGATTCCTTTACCAGGACGCGCATCCTTGGCGCGGGTAGAAATCCCTGCCATTTTACCGGCAAGTGCACCGGCTGTTGTTGTAGAAACAGAGCGTGTAAGTGATTCGGATTTTACATCACTAATGGCTCCGGTTAAGCTTTTTTTGGTTTGAGTACCATAACCGACAACAACAACTTCGTCTAAAGTTTCAGTGTCTTCTTTTAAGACAACATTAATTTGTGTTTTTCCATTAATAGAAACTTCAGCTGATTTATAACCGATAAAAGAAACAATTAAAATACCATCATTCGATTCAACTGGCAATGTGAAATTTCCATCAATATCCGTAATGGTACCAGTTGCAGTACCTTTTACGGTGACATTCGCTCCAATAACAGGCTCTCCAGTAGTATCAACTACATGGCCTGTAATCTGATTCTGTGCAAATGCTATTGCTGAGCAAAATAGCATGATGCAAACAAGTAAGAATTTACAATTCCTCATAGTGTTTTATTAAAAGTTAATTAATATGAGTGCAAATTTATGATATAAAACTTTAAATTAGGGAAGGAAAATCTTGCAAAGATGGATAGTAAATCTTGCAGGATAAGTGTTTTTGATACTTTTGTACGCTTTATATAAACTTTATTCTTATTTTTGCTTTTGAAATAATGATATACGTATGAAATACTCTCTTCTTTTTTTTATACTCACTTGGTTAACGGTATTTGATGTTTGTTCGGGCACTTCTTATATGATTCGTCATCTTGGAATGAGGCAAGGATTGTCGAATAATGATGTAGTTGATATTACGCAAGACAAGCGAGGCTTTTTGTGGTTTGCCACTGAAGAAGGGTTAAACCGGTTTGATGGTACTCGCTTCATATCTTATTATAAAAAGAGCAATGGAGGATTGACCGGAAATGAATTAAATTGTCTGTTGGATGATCCGGTAGATTCTTTACTCTGGATTGGTACACAGCGAGCTGGATTGAATGTCTATGATTATGCTCATGACTGCTTTTATCATTACAGGCATGATTCCAGTGATCCACATAGCCTGGTTACTGATGATATAACAGATATTGCTGTCGCTCAGAACGGGAATATTTGGGTATCTACTTATTGGAATGGTGTGGATCTTCTGGATAAAAAAACAGGAAAATTTGTTCATTATAATACATCAACAGTACCTGAACTGGTCAGTAATAAAGTGTGGTCGGTTCTTGACGATGGCAATGGTACTTTATATATAGGTCATGTGCACGATGGATTCACCATTTTGTCATTAAAAGAACTTACAGCTAAGAATTTTAAGAATAATCCGTTAAACTCCAATAGTCTTCCAGGCAATGGGGTGAATTGTGTGTATAAAGACCGGAGTGGAAATATATGGTTGGGAACAGATAAAGGGTTGGCTCTTTTTAATCCGCAGACGGAAGCTTTTATTCGTTTCGGGGATAAAGAGGCTAAAATGCGGCATAATATTTCTGATATTTGTCAGTTTGATGACAATCGATTATGGATAGCTATGGAATTTGGTGGAATAGCTATTCTTGATTTGTCGCAACAAATGTTTGTGTCACCAGAGAATTTCAGTATTCAGATATTAGAAGCCGGTGATGATTTATATAGCTTGTCGAATTCAAGTGTGCGGTGCTTGCATCAAGACTCATTTGGAAATGTCTGGGCTGGTGTATGGGGAGGAAATATAAATTTTGTGAGTAATGAAAAATCTCTTTTCAATATTTACTCTTATTCTACCTTGCAAGATTCAGAAAAAGCATTGAGTAACCCGATTGCCATCTCTGTTTGCCATGATAGAAAAGGGCAGATGTGGGTTGGAACCAATGGTGGTGGATTAAATGTGTTCAAAGACGGGAAGCGAATGGCCGTTTTAAAGAATACCACCGGTGATTATCGGACTAATATAGTGCAAACATCCTTATGTGACTCAGAAGGAAATCTGTGGTTCGGACTATTTGGAGGTGGAGTTAATATTTATGATGAGCGTACGAATCGTTTTCGGCAATTATTTCCGAAAGATAAGCAAAATGTAGATGTCCGTTCCATTTATGAAGACGATGACCGGGTGATATGGCTTTCCACGAGTGAAGGTATTTATAAGGTGGATGGAGAAAAACAGACGATTTTAGCACATTATGATATGGGGTATTCGTTGGTTCGTGATGTGTGGAAAGACGAAAAAGATAATTTGTGGATTGGAACTTTTGGAGGAGGGCTGTATATTTGTGATGCTTCCATGAAGGAAATCAAGCATTTTGATGTATTTGGAGGTTTTCCTTCGAACACCATTAATCAGATATATGCCGATCGGAAAAAGCGTGTGTGGGTGGCTACCGGAGAAGGATTGGTTTGCTTTCCTTCAGGAAATTGGAATGACTATCATGTGTATCATCGTGAAAAAGGGTTGAGTAATATCCATATAAGAGCTATTGCTGAAGATTTCTCAGGAAATATCTGGGTGAGTACCAACCATGGGATAAGTTGTTTGCTTGAAAATAAAGGTCATTTTCAGAATTATAATGAGATTGATCAGGTTCCATTGGGAAGCTTTAACAATAAAAGTGTTTCAACAGATCATAATGGGCTTATCTATTTTGGTTCTACAGATGGACTTTGCTCATTCAGTCCGGAATATGTTTTGAGTCATCGTGATGCTCCCAAACCTATTGTTTCGAGGGTAAAAATCTCAGAGCCTTTAGAGCGTCAGAATGCAACAGAACTTGAACTATTCCCCAAAGAGGGTGAGAAAATAAGGTTGAAGTATACACAGAATAATTTAATCCTTTCATTTAATGTCTTAAATTATGCACTTGCCGGTCAGGTGGAGTATGCTTGTATGCTTGATGGGTTTGAGTCATCTTGGTATACGGTTGATGACCCTAATAATGTGGTTTATCGTAGTTTGCCTCCCGGAAAGTATACACTTTTCGTAAAGACCCGTATCCGTAATCAGGAGTGGTCGGATGTGCAGGCTTCTCTTTCTGTAGTGATAGAGCCTCCATTTTGGCTCTCATGGTGGGCTAAGCTGATATACATAACATTGGCAGTCCTGTTGTTTGGTGTAGCTTTATGGCTCTACCGTCGCCGGTTGAACTTTTATTATCTGTACGAGGCTGAAAAACGAAATCATGAACATGAACAGGTGTTGAACCAAGAGCGTTTACGTTTCTATACAAACATTACACATGAACTTCGTACTCCGCTGACTTTAATCTTAGGACCACTGGAAGATTTGATGGCGAGTCGCGGGCTTCCTCCCAGACATCGTCAGAAGGTTACAGTGATTCATCAGAGTGCCATACGCTTATTAAACTTGATTAACCAGCTGCTGGAATTCAGAAAGACGGAAACTCAGAATAAAAAGCTATGTGTAATGCATGGAAACTTGGCGGCCCTTGTTCATGAAATAGGATTAAAGTACAAGGAGTTAAACCGTAAAGAAGAAGTACGTATATCAGTAGCAACCAAGTCGGATGATATGCAGTTGTTTTTCGATAAGGAAATAATTACGATTATTCTTGATAACTTGATTTCAAATGCCTTGAAATATACTGAAAGAGGAGAGGTTTTACTTTCTTTGAAATGGATTACCGTTGGAGAACGTAAATATGCTGAGATACGGGTGAAAGATACAGGCTATGGTATTTCTCCTGAAGCTTTACCGTATATATTTGAGCGTTTCTATCAGGAAGGCAGTGAACATCAGGCTTCTGGAACAGGTATTGGCTTGGCACTGGTGAAAAATTTGATAGACTTGCATGAAGCACAAATATCAGTGGAGAGTACATTGAATGAAGGAAGTACATTTATTGTACGCTTGCAGGCCGATTACGTATATCCGTCAGCTCTTCATGAAGATGCTGCCGAGCCTGTTAAAGTGCAGGAAAAAGCAGGAACAGAGACTGCTTCTGAAGAGCCAGATTCAGAAAACAACCGTCGTATAGCTTTGGTTGTTGAGGATAATCCTGATATTTGTGACTATATAGCCGAATCTTTATCCGACGAGTTTGAAGTGCAGAAAGCAGAAAATGGAAAGGTAGGTTTGCAGCTTGCCATTAAATTAGTTCCAGATATTATAGTGAGTGATGTCATGATGCCTGAAATGGATGGAGTAGAAATGTGCCGTAAAGTAAAGGAAAATATATGTACCAGCCATATTCCGGTAATTCTTCTTACTGCTAAAGACTCCTTGACTGCTAAAGAAGAAGGCTATCAGACTGGTGCTGATTCTTATATGACGAAGCCGTTTAGTGCTTCATTGCTCCGTACTCGTATTCAGAATCTGTTGGAAACCCGGCGTCGGTTGGCTGAGCATTTAGCCGGAAAATCTACCATGGATGTCAAAAAAACAGAAGTGGCTGCTAATACGAATAAGTTAGATGATGAATTTTTGCAGAAACTGACACAAATTATAGAAGAGAATCTTTCTTTGGAGAAGGTAGATGTGCTGTTCTTGTCAGAAAAACTATGTATGAGCAGCTCTACTCTTTATCGCAAGGTAAAAGCCTTGACTGGATATTCTACCAGTGAATATGTGCGCAAGGTGAAAATGCGTTGTGCAGAAGAACTTCTTTTAAAAGGAGAATATACGGTCAAGCAAATAGCCTTTATGGTAGGTATGAATAGTCGGGTTTATTTCCGCCAATGCTTCAGGGATGAGTTTGGTATATCTCCAACAGACTATATGAAGCAGCTTAAGGGGGTTAATATAGAGGAGGACGAGAAAGAGGATCATGATACTTCTCAATCAGAATAAAGCAGTAGACTGAATGGTTCGTTATTGATTTATCAGTGGCGGACCATTTGCTTTCTTTTGACAGATTCCTTCTTTTGCTTTATGATAAAATGTCAGTCATGTTGTTATTTTGTCAGTTAAACTGAATTTTTTATCGTCGGGAAAAAGCAAAAAACATTTTGGCACACCGTTTGCTAAAAGATAGTCGTAACGCTTCGGCGAAAATAATAATAAGAAAATAATAAATAAAAAAGATACAATTATGGGAAAGATTATTGGAATTGACTTAGGAACAACAAACTCTTGTGTTTCTGTATTTGAAGGAAATGAACCGGTGGTAATTGCTAATAGTGAAGGTAAACGTACCACTCCTTCTGTAGTAGGTTTTGTTGACGGTGGCGAACGTAAGATTGGTGATCCGGCAAAACGTCAGGCTATTACAAACCCTACCCGTACCGTTTATTCAATCAAACGTTTTATGGGTGAAACTTATGATCAGGTAGCAAAAGAAGTAGGTCGTGTTCCTTATAAAGTGGTAAAAGGTGATAATAACACTCCGCGTGTTGACATTGACGGTCGTTTATATACTCCGCAGGAAATTTCTGCAATGATTCTTCAGAAAATGAAAAAAACAGCTGAAGATTATCTGGGACAAGAAGTGACAGAAGCTGTTATTACCGTTCCGGCATACTTCTCAGACTCACAGCGTCAGGCTACTAAAGAAGCTGGTCAGATTGCTGGTTTGGAAGTAAAACGTATCGTAAACGAACCGACAGCTGCAGCTTTGGCTTACGGAGTGGATAAGTCAAATAAGGATATGAAGGTGGCTGTATTCGACCTTGGTGGTGGTACCTTCGATATTTCTATCTTGGAATTTGGTGGCGGCGTATTTGAAGTGTTGTCAACAAATGGAGATACCCACCTGGGTGGTGACGACTTCGACCAGGTAATTATTGATTGGCTGGTACAGGAATTCAAGAACGATGAAGGTGCTGATTTGACTCAGGATCCGATGGCTATGCAGCGTTTGAAAGAAGCTGCTGAAAAGGCTAAGATTGAATTGTCATCTTCTACTTCAACCGAAATCAACTTGCCGTACATCATGCCGGTAGGTGGTGTGCCTAAACACTTGGTTAAAACCTTGACTCGTGCTAAATTTGAAGCTTTGGCTCACGGTTTGATTCAGGCTTGTTTGGAACCTTGTAAGAAAGCAATGAGCGATGCAGGCTTGAACAATGCAGATATTGATGAAGTAATCTTGGTAGGTGGTTCTTCACGTATACCGGCCGTTCAAAAATTGGTAGAAGATTTCTTCGGTAAAGTTCCTTCAAAAGGAGTGAATCCGGATGAGGTAGTAGCTGTAGGTGCTGCTGTTCAGGGTGCCGTTTTGACAGACGAAATTAAAGGTGTCGTTCTGTTGGACGTAACTCCGTTGTCTATGGGTATTGAAACCATGGGTGGTGTCATGACTAAGTTGATTGATGCAAATACCACTATTCCTTGCAAGAAGAGCGAAACATTCTCTACAGCTGCTGACAATCAGACAGAAGTTACTATTCACGTATTGCAAGGTGAACGTCCGATGGCAGCACAGAACAAGTCAATCGGTCAGTTTAACCTGACAGGTATTGCTCCAGCTCGTCGTGGTGTACCTCAGATTGAAGTAACTTTCGATATCGATGCTAACGGTATTTTGAAAGTTTCAGCAAAAGATAAAGCAACAGGTAAGGAACAGGCTATCCGTATCGAGGCTTCATCTGGCTTGAGCAAAGATGAAATTGAAAGAATGAAAGCTGAAGCTGAAGCTAATGCTGAAGCAGATAAGAAAGAAAAAGAACGTATTGACAAGTTGAACCAAGCAGATAGCTTGATTTTCTCTACTGAAAATCAGTTGAAAGATTTGGGTGACAAGTTGCCGGCTGACAAGAAAGCGCCTATTGAAGCAGCTCTTCAGAAATTGAAAGATGCGCACAAGGCTCAGGATTTGGCAGGTATCGATGCTGCAAGTGCTGAATTGCAGACTGCATTCCAGGCTGCAAGTGCTGAAATGTATGCACAGACAGGTGCACAAGGCGGTGCTCAGGCTGGTCCTAATGCAGGTCAGGCTAATGCAGGTCAGAATGATAAGCATGGTGATAATGTTCAGGATGCAGATTTTGAGGAAGTTAAATAAGTTACCATAAATAACGATAACTTAATATAGCAATCAAAAAAACAGGAATAGCTTGAAAACCAATAGTTTTCTCGCTATTCCTATTTTTGTTTATAGATTTCTATGTGACAATTTTTATCGCATAATAAGGCTATTCAAAGCTTATTTGTACCAGAACAAAAACGGTCATAAGGTTGAACTACTTGATACGTATCTCTTTTTACTTACGGTTTTTAAAGGTGATAAAAAGGTGAGGGCGCATCCTTTATTGGATTCACTCTCACCTCTTATGTTAAGGTCTGAACTTAACGTTCGGATTGAACTTCAAAATAATCGGACCATACTTTGCAATCTCGGCCTCAGTCATGAGTCTCGCATTATTTGACTTACGCTTAAAGTGGTCTTTCCATTTCTTATCCTTGGGATCTTTGTATCTGGTAGATACATACTCTTGAACATGAATGACTCCCTCTTGAAATGTCTCAGTGACGTTTCCGTTGCGGTCTTTGTTCTTATGAGTTTGATTCCAATCAAAATCAAGCTGCTTCTTCTTGTCCGCACTATATAGTTTGGCCTGCGTTGCTATCCCATCCTTGCCAGGATAGAAAGAGATATCGCTTTTTTGCATAGGCAGGTAAATGTGGTCCACATTTACACCACTTTTGTCTGCTATCATTCTGCCGGTAACACCATTAATTGTAACACGAACAGATAATGACGTATAGCGGTACGAATACAAATCGTTTCGGCCTCTTACTCTTGAACGTTGATCTCCCATAGTACAAGTATGCATAATTTCTTTACGGATAACTATGACCATCCGATTTTTGAAGAAGGTAAGTTGTTGAAGGATATGATTTATTTCAAAAAGCGCTTGGAATAACAGAAAGACCAGATAACATAGACAATGAAATGTCGCATCTATAGTAATTGGATGGGGGATTTTGTACTATAGACTGATGTCCGTTGTCACAAAGATTGAAATATAACAGTAATTTAAACAGGCTGACCTGAAAGAGAAAAGGTCAGCCTGCTTTATTTCCTGTGTGAAGTTAACGTAGAGAGTGTTATTCTATATCCATTGTTTTTTGCAGTTGTTCTTTCATGGTCTCTGCTCCCGGAAAACCAACAGTTTTGTGGGTGATGTTTCCTTTCTTGTCCACAAAAATATAGGTAGGAACGCCATTCACGCCTAAGTGCTGAGAGAGATAATCCCATTGTGCTTGATTTACCCGGAAGTGTTCGCCTTTAATGTCGGGAATCATGTTTTTCCAGGTGCCTTCAGGAGAATTTTCACCTGCGATATAAATATACACAATGTCTTTATCTTTCCATTCCTCTTTGACTGGCTCCATTGCTTTGTGTCCCATTTTACAAGGACCACACCAGGTAGCCCAAAAATCCACAAGTAAAGTATGGCCACGGAATTTCGACAGGATGGCAGGGAACAAATCCTCATTTTTTATTTTTTCTATCTCATGGATATTTGCGCCCACTTTTCGCTTGTTGGCCTCTATCTTTTGAATCAATGCTTCATTGGCTGCTTCCAAAAACAGGCGATAGGGTGCGGGCAGTGTTTTGACTTCTGTCAACTGCTTTTCAGAAAGAGCATTGAAACTCTGAATGCTGGTAAGTAGCTTGTTGGCTTGGAACAACTTTACCATATCGGCGTTTTCTGCTACCACTTGAGGCAGTTGGGGCAGGTAAGCGATGGCACTGATCCATTCACCCATTACGTTGCTGTAGCAGGCACGGGAAGCGAATATCAGAGGGAGTTCTTTCCAGCAATCATAAAAAGACTGAGGGATATTGAAGTGGGTATTTTGGTAATATTTCCGACTTTCATCAGGGTTTAACTGATGCTTTATGATGTGCGCTTCTTTGAGCAGTGACTCTGTTCTGGCCAGCGTACTCGATACGGTTTGGCTTAACTTGATATGTGCTAACTCTTTGTAGGCTTTGCTGAATGAACTGGCATCAATCTGTTTCTCGCTTTCAGCTTTAAATCGGAACAGGTAGGCTTTGAAATCTTCAGGGCTTAAGTCGGCTATCTCCTGCATTCTTTTCAGAAATTCTTCATAACTATTGGCAAATGTAACGTTCAGAGGCTCGTTATCTGCTATTTCCTGTTGAAGTCCGGCCAAGTATCCTGTATAGTAGATTCGTTTGCCGATAGCTGGTTCTTCTTGGCGAAGCTTTGATTCCTTGCGCGTGCATTCAGCAGGATTGATGTAGATGGAAGTGGTTTCATCTGGGGCAAGCAAACATTCAAATTGTCCGTAAGGTAGATATAAAATACAACTAAACGTAGTCACAGCCGGAATTTGTAGTTCAAAAGTTCCGTCATTTGCAATTTGAATGTTTTTATCTTCTCTGTCTCCTTGGAGTATTCCCGTGAGATAAGCATTACCTTCGTTTGGCATACCGGGAAGATAGTTCAAAACTTGCCCTTTTAGAATGGCTGTACCATATTTATAAGGAGGTTTCGGCAAGGACTCTTTGGAATCGATGCTTGCTTCTTGCATTCCTTTAGGAAGCTTTATCTTCAGATTTTTCTGGTTGGTCAGCTGAATGCCCCATAACTTGTAAGCTCCGTCGAAATCGCCTTCAGAGAAATCTACTGAAGTGGCTTTTGCTTGCACAGGAGGGAAAATAAGCTTGAAGGTAGCCTGTCCAGATTCAGGCATCCAGAATTCTTTACCCAGGTCAATACCTATTCCTTTTTGAATGGGGTACGTATTTCCCAAATTATCAGTCAGGAAGGATTCCGGAGCCACTTTTATCCAATACTTGGGTCGGTAGAACGCTTGAATGTGAAAAACGGTGGATGAATCAGTTCGTTCAATGCTGTCAATCTCCAGCGTATTGTTATTGACAGCCATGATTTGTGGACGGATAATGACCTTTTCGGGAGTCGGTTGCGAACATTGTGTGAGACACATCATACTGAGCAGTGCACTAATTCCTGTGCATAGGTAAGCTAATGGTTTCATAGTAGAATACGGTTTGAATTGAATGAATTGTTTTATCTGCTTACTTCTTTTAATGAAAGAACTTAAACTAACATAGCTCAAAGGTAGTAATTTAAAAATGAAAAATTTTCAATCGATGAAGAAAATTCATGTGTTTGGCACAGCTCCTTCATTTAAAGCCGGTACTTTCATGGAAGTACTTGAGTACTCCTTAGGAAGTACTGGAGTACTGCTGCGAAAGTACTGGAGTACTTCTTAGGAAGTACTGAAAGCAGCTCTCATGGTTAAATGAAAGAGCCATGTGTGTTTGGTTTCAATCCTTTGAAAAAGTTTTTTGGGAAAATCGGATAAATCTGTTTAAAAGCTCATTAAAAAGGTTTGAACTCACTTCCGATTAGACGATTTTTAATAATCAATGGTCTTTTGTTAGAATATTAAAATAAAAAAGTTGAAAAATTTGTTTTTTCGACAAAAGAAGTGTAATTTCGACCCATGTTTAATATCGCTAGGTTTTATATTGAATGATTATTTCTTTTGAATAAGACGAAACGATATTTAAAACGGTAAGATTCTTTTAAATTGTTGGTATTCTTTTGGACTGAATAATCTTATAGGGCATATCTGGAATTCTTTTATTTATGCTGTTAAAAACAAGAGCATCATGATAATAAAAGAGTCGTGCTTGAGATTATGATTTCAAGAAAAATATAATTTTAAAAGAATAGAGATAGTTAAAAAAAGTATTAACCCTAAAATAAGAGATTAACGTTCCTTGATTCTATTGAAATAGGTTTTGTCAGACATTTATTGTGTCTGCAAGATCATGTTTCAGTTCTTTCAATAAACCAATTGACCGCTTTAATAAGGAAAAAACCTTATTACACAATGGCAGAGTTAACCGATGAAGTTCTGATAGAACACTATCGCAAGGATGGTTCCAAACAAGCTATAAACTTGTTATGTCAGCGTTATTGGAATGAAGTAAACCATTTTATTGAATGGAAATACTATGTTACACCTGAGGACAGCAAAGATCTGACGCAGAATATCTTCCTGTCGTTGAGTTTGAAAATCGAAAATCATTACTTGGAGCAGGGGCATTTTCGTTCATGGCTTTTCAGGGTAGTCAATAATTATATGATTGATTACCTCCGTAAAAACAAGCGGATGCTTTTTGTTACGGATTGCGATATTGAGTCACTGCAAGCATACGGCAATGATGTTCAAGCAGAGCTGAAAGAGATAATGTTCGAACAGGTGAGTCAGAATATTGATGAGCTAATAGGGGAATTGCCTTTGGAGAAGAAGCGTTTGATGGAGTTAAAATTCAAGGAACATAAGAGCTTTCAAGAAATTGCTGATATGTATGGACTGAAAAAATCAACATGTGTGAAACGTATAAGAGTGATTTGTCAGAAAATGCATGAAGAATTGGTTCGCAGAGGATTTAATGAGATTCCCGATGAGGAGTAGATTCGCAACTTGCCCTGAGGTAATCCGGTGAGCAGATGCTTAGCTCAGCCTTGTTCTCTTCTTTCAAGAAAAGGCATGATTGGTCACCGGATTATCTTTTTCAATGATGAACAGATGATTAACCGAGCTTGAATGCTGCATTTCTCCGCGGTCTCGCACGATTTATTCAGGGTGGACAAATTACGAAGGTTGGCATTCCATAAGTAACCATATCACGAAAAGGATGATAATTGCACCGATTCCGAAATAGAGCAGGAGCTTATGAGATGAGGCTTTATCCAGTTCTTCCTTTTCCTGCGTCTTTCGCCGGATGTCTTCCAATTTTTCCGGAGTCATCTGAGAATAATCAGTTTCTTTGCCCATATCCATCAGCCGGTTACGGGTCTCGGTCATCCGTTCCCGGTTTCGCTTGCGCAACTCCCGGTTTTCCTTATCACGTCGTAACATGTCGTTGATACATCCTAAGGTTCCCATAAGTCTTGATTGTTAGAGTTCGTAGACTCAAATATAGGTATTTTCATGAAAACTTGTGCATTCTTATAGTGACTATTTGTTTCTGACTCGTTAAGGTTAGCAGTTCTTCATTAGGATAATAGTTGAAGATTCATTTATCTTATGTAATTCATCCATATACTGACTTCGGGCTCAAATAACTATTTGGTATGGATATGATGAGGAACGTGTAAAAGGGTTATATGTGGAGGAAAACAGAGAAACAGCTTGGGTTAGAAAGAATATGGATAGCTCCAACCATCAGAAGTGCCATCCCAGCCCCAGCATCAGGTTGTTTGGATCCTTGAATCTGCTCAGCTGATATCCTACATGCAGAAAGAGGTGGTGTGTCAGTGAGGTTTTCAGAGCCAGTATCTGATACCATCCTTGGGTGTCTTTTCCTTTTTGGAAGACGTTATAGCCCACTCCCAAGTTGATGGAAAAGATAGGCATTACCAGTTCGCCGCGTGCCGAGAAGCCCACTGAAAACTGCTCACGGAATGGAGGCTTATAGAATTTCGGTTCGTCTGGACCGCCACCTGCATAATGGCTTTCCACATTGGCACTCTCGTCATACTGCGCATCAAGCGACATACCAGCTCGAAAATAGCGGCTGAAGTTGTACATCGGATTGAAATTCAAGCCAACGAGTCCGAAGGAACCCGGAATCATGTAGGGAGTGCTCTCGTTTAGCATGGCTCGCTTACGGGTGGCACCATAGATTATCAGGTCATAGCTGAAGTGCGGTTTGAAAAGTTTTCGGGCGGGCAGTTCAGAAGTTTGAGGGGAAACTTCTTCTGCCGTAGGACCGAAGGTACGTACTACACCGATTCTCGCTCCGATGAGATTCACCCCTGAGTTGGGGTAATGGGTGTTTCCGTTGGAAAAATGCGTCAGGTCAATGCCGGCTGTCAGGTTCCACCGGGGATTTAATTGCCAGTTGAGCAGAAAGCCCAAGTTGATGTAGGCATTGATGTTCGAGCCTACTGCTCTGTTGTAGGCATTGGTAAAGGCATCGTGTTTTTTCCAGCCGAAAGAAGCTCCGAAATTCCATTCATAGTCCAGCGTCAATGCTGGAGAAAAGCGGGCGATGTGAGATCCTTGGAAAGCATAGACCGATACAGGAGAGCCTAACTCGCGGTGATTGTCCTGGTAATGATAAGCCACGCCGATACCTTGATAGGTATGAGGATACAGGCGGCCTATCTCCGAGTCTTTGCTGAACTGAAAGCTGTATTTCAGATGGGTGGACAAAGCGTGACGAATCGGTTCCCCGGCTTCATTCTGTCCTTTGAAGAAAGGGTTGTCCTGCACCATAAATCCGGGGCGGACATCCAGTTCCATTCGGTGGGTCAGCTTGCTAAAATCCGGTTTCTGTGCCTGCATCTCGTTTCCCGGTAGTCCAAGAGCAGTCAGCAGAATTCCTAAAAGTATCAATCTGTTCATCATGACATATTATCTCTTTACTTTTCCGTGTCGATTTGTATCTCGGAAAGAAGCTTTTTTACCGAAAGTTGAGGTCGGAAGATTATAGAAGAAAAAGAGGGCATGTGCAGATGAAGATACTTCTTTCCAGACACATGCCTTCTGCAGTATTTGTTTACCAACTTTAGGCGCTTGCTTATTTGCTGTAGCGTTTAATTAATCCTTCGGCTACTGTATCACCCAGTTCTTTCGCCTTGGTCAGGTTTTTCAGCCCTTCTTGTTTGTCCTTTTTTTGAATCTGGCTGTAACCCAGCATGCGGTAAGCTGCTGCATTTTCCGGGTCGAGCGTAATGGCTTGTTGTAATGCTGTTATAGCCTCATCAAGTTGGTTGATGCGTAAGTGTACTCCTCCTTTCTCTACCCAAAACTCTGCATTTTTCGGCTCCAGTTCGATGGCCTTGTTTATGTCATCAATTGCCTGTTTGAACATACGGCATTGCATTTCTGCCTGTTCGCGAATCATATAAAACTCAGCTGTAACTTGTCCGAGCATAGCTGTATGAAAGTCGTTGTAGTCCATGACAGCTTCGCGGAACAGTTGAGCTTCGGTTTTAATTCGGGCACGTTCGTACAGATAAGGAGCAGCTTCTTGGCTGTACGGCTTGTTGAATCGGGCGACTGCACTGTCCATCAAAGCGATTACTTCTTTTTTATCCGTACCTTCTATCAGTTCTTTTGCTTTGGCAGCCGAGTAGAAAGAAGCGGCTGAGGCTATTGGACTTTGGTTAACTGCTTCATAAGCAGTTAAGGCGTCTTTATAATTCTGCATAACAAAATAAATGTCTCCCTGTACTTGGTAATATAGCCCTTCCTGTGAAGTTTCAAGTGCAGTTCTGATTTCATTTAACGCCTGTTCCAGTGTCCAGTCGGCATATGGTTTTTTGTCACCTAAAGACAGATTATAGTCATAAATCAGTTTTGCTTTGTTATAATGCGCTTCTGCTTTATTTTCCGCCATGTCAATCATGGTTTCCAGTTCTTTCGCTGCCATCACATTATGCTGGTCATCTCCGAATCCCATGTAGAAGGTAGCGCGCCGGATATACCCTTCGGTGTTTTTAGGATACTGGGCAATAAAGTCGTTCAACAGTTCTAAATAGGCATCGCGATTCAGCTGTGATGACTGCATGTACAGGTAAACTAAAGCTTGCGACTCATCGGCAGGCAATGCCTTTTTGATTCCGATAGAGTTAAGGGTCAAATCGTTTCCGGAAAGTGCGGAGATAGAAAGTGAGGTGGCATAGCCGATGCCGATGGCATAACTTTCTTTACTTTCTTTATCGGCATTTTTCTGAATCATACCAATTACCTCTCCAGCTGCATTCATGATAGGGCAACTGATGGTTTTGTCGGTTGTTTTCATGTTCAGAGTATAGTAGAACGAATCATTGCTGATGCTGTCAATTTTCGTAACCGTACCATTTTGTCCAGTCATAGCTTTCTGCGTAGAGTAGGGAAGCAGATAAACCGTTGAGCTTACAGGAGAAGCCTGTGTAGCAGGCTGTAAAGCTTCTGATTTCTTGTTAACCTCAGTGCGGAATTTTACAACATCATACATGTCGTTTGCACCTAAGATAAAGGTTATTGGAAGCTCTTTGCCTTCTGCAGTTACGATTACCGCGTGGTCAGCTCCTTTAAAGAGGCTGTAATCGGAAACTGCAGTTCCTTGTTCATCGATATAGAACCCGTTGCCGGTGTTCAGAATCTTGTTATCTTTGGTATAGGTAATAACCGAAAAAACGGCTTTTCGTGCTTTGTTTGCCCATTTGGGAAGCTCTTGTGCCCAGCCTGCCTGAGTTATGAGGAGACAAGTTAGCAGGAGTAATGTTTTTTTCATGGTTCTATCTCTTTTCTATTTATTAGTCTGTTTAAAAACCTCTTTGCTTGATGGCTTCATAGATTAAAATGCCGGCAGCAACGGAAACATTGAGAGATTCAATTTTCCCCAAGAGTGGAATCTTAATCCATTCATCGCAAAGGGCGAGATGTTCGTAAGGTACGCCGGTATCTTCTGCTCCCATGATGATGCATGTAGGGTTTTGGTAATCGGCTTTCGTATAGTCATAATCGCCTTTTTCAGTAGCAGCTACAATCTTGAACCCGCTGTCTTTTAAGAACTTGATGGTGTTGGTCAGGTTTTGTTCACGGCATACCGGAATGGTGTGTAAAGCTCCAGCCGAAGTTTTGATGGCATCGGCATTGACACTTACGCTGTTTTTTGAAGGGATGATGATGGCATCTACTCCCGCACATTCGCAGGTACGTGCAATAGCTCCGAAGTTACGCACGTCGGTCAGTCCGTCTAACAAAATGACCAGTGGGTTTTTCCCCTGTTCAAATAAGAACGGAACAATATCTTCAGTACGCTGATACGTAATGGGGGAGATGAAAGCCACTACTCCTTGATGGTTTTTCTTGGTGATGCGGTTGATTCGTTCTACCGGAACGCGCTGTACCGGAATAAATGTATTTTTGAGAACACTGAACAACTCTTTAGACAAATCGCTTTGGATGTCTTTCTTTACCAATACCTTGTCTATTTCTTTACCCGCCTGTATGGCTTCAATAACGGCTCTTACGCCAAATATCATTTCGTTTTTTTCTATCATAACTTTTTTATTAATTTGAAAATCCTAATAGTGCACGTGCATTGTTCATGGCGGCTTCGGTTAAAGTACTTCCGCTTAGCATGTTGGCTATTTCTTTTACCCGCTCCTCATCAGTCAGCCGGCGGATATGGCTGTTTGTTCCGGTTTCAGTATCTTCTTTATACACTTTATAATGTGCAATGCCTCGTGCTGCTATCTGTGGAAGATGGGTAATGCTGATTACCTGCCGGTTTTGCCGCCCCATATCTTGCATGATCAGAGCCATTTTTTCAGCGATTGACCCAGATACTCCGGTATCTATCTCATCGAAGATGATAGTGGGCAGTTTTACAGCTCCGGCTATCATGGCTTTCAGTGACAGCATGACTCGGGCTATTTCACCGCCTGAAGCAATAGAAGCAACATTTTGCAAAGTCCCGTTCTTGTTGGCTGAAAAAAGGAAGGTTACACTATCCATCCCTTTGGAGTCGGGTTCTTTGCGGGGAGTAAGTTCTACGGCAAAGCGGACATTTGGCATTCCAAGGGGAATCAGCAATGCTTCCATTTGACTTTCTATATAGCGGGCTGCTTGCGTACGCAGTTGGGTCAGCACTTCGCCTTGCTTGATTACCTGCATATAGAATTGAGCTTTTTGTTGGTTAAGTTCTTCTATGCGGTCATCGAAAGAAGTGATGGCATCTAACTGCTTGCGGTAGCGGGCGGTGAGTTCAATCAGTCCCTCTATGGTATCAGTGCGATGTTTTTGCTGGAGTGAATAAATCAGGTTTAACCGCTCATTGACATATTCCAGACGATTGGGGTTAAATTCAACTTCTTCTTGTGCCCCCCTGATTTCCATGCTCAAGTCTTTTAATTCGATATAACAGCTATTGAGCCGTTCGGTCCATTCTTGTGCCGGAGTATATACGCGGTCTATACTTTGCAAGGTCTGAATACATTCTTTGGTTAAAGAAAGTGTCCCGCCTTCATCTCCGTCGATGAGTTGCTCGGCTTTATAGAGTCCGGACTTGATGTCTTCGGAATGACTGAGGGTTTCAGCTTCTTTTTCCAATGCACTTTGTTCACCTTCCTGCAGTTGGGCTTCTTCAAGCTGTTCTAACTGGAATCGGATGTAGTCTTCATCTTGACGGCTTTTATCAGCCTGCAAGATAAACTCTTCTAATTCATGACAAATTTTCCGGTATTTGTTATATAAATCTATGTATACTTTTACCTCTTTGTCGTCTTGAGCCAGAATATCGAGAATATTGAGCTGGAAGCCTTCTTTATTTAATAGAAGGTTTTGGTGCTGACTATGAATGTCAATCAGCTTCTCTCCTAAAAGCTTCATTTGAGCAAGTGAGGCAGGAGTATCATTGATGAAAGCTCGGCTTTTTCCGTTGATTGAAACTTCTCTTCGCAGGATACATTCTTCCGGGTCAAAATCAATATCATTCTGAGTAAAGAAATCTTCCATATTGTAAGAGGCAATACGGAACCGGGCTTCAACGATGCATTTTGACGATGCGTTTTTAATGGCCTTTACATCTGCCCGCTGCCCTAATAATAATCCGATGGCTCCGAGAATGATTGATTTACCCGCTCCGGTTTCTCCTGTAATGACCGAAAACCCGGAGGTGAAATCAATATCCAACTTGTCAATCAGTGCGTAATTTTGTATGTAAATAGATTGCAGCATAAAATACGGGTTAAAGTAAACTGACCAGTTTGTTGACAATATCCTCTGCTACTTCTTTTTTTGTTTTAAGAGGATAAGGGGTGACTCCATGCCGGTCAAGAATGGTGATTTTATTCGTGTCGTGTTGGAATCCGGCTCCTTTGTCATTGAGCGAATTTAAAACGATAAAATCAAGGTTCTTGCGTTTCAGTTTATCTTGTGCATGTGTCATTTCATCATGGGTTTCCAGAGCAAAGCCTACTAATACCTGGTTTTCACGCTTCTGTTGTCCTAAAGCTGCAGCAATATCTTGAGTTGGCTTTAAGGAAAGCTGCAAGTCGTCTTTTTCCCGTTTGATTTTTGTTTCAGCGGGTGATATCGGAGTGAAGTCGGCTACGGCTGCACATAAAATTCCGGCATTTGCATTCTTGAATGCTTGAGTGGCAGCTTGATACATTTGTGCAGCACTTTCCACTTTGATGCAATGAATGTTAGGATGGTTTGCAGATAAGTTGACCGGACCGCTTACCAGAGTTACGTGAGCTCCGCGTGACGCACAGGTTTCGGCAAGTGCATATCCCATTTTCCCGGATGAATAATTTCCGATGAAGCGTACAGGATCTATTTTTTCATAAGTAGGACCTGCGGTGATAACAATTTCTTTTCCGGTCAAGTCTTGTTGCTTGGCAAAAAAATCCTCCAGCACTTCTATTATTTTTTCCGGTTCTTCCATGCGCCCTTTGCCTACAAGGTGGCTGGCAAGTTCTCCCGATGCCGGTTCGATGATATGATTACCATATGAGCGGAGAATGTCCAGATTATGCTGTGTGGCAGGGTGAGCAAACATATCTAAATCCATCGCCGGAGCAACGAAAACCGGAGCTTTCATGGAAAGATAGGTTGTTATCAGCATATTGTCGGCTATGCCATGAGCCATTTTCCCTATGGATGATGCGGTTGCCGGGGCAATGACCATCGCATCTGCCCATAAACCTAAATCTACATGACTGTGCCATGTTCCGTCTCTCTGAGAAAAGAATTCGCTGATGACAGGCTTGCTGGTTAGTGCAGACAGGGTGATAGGCGTTATAAACTCTTTTCCTGCCGGAGTAATCACGATTTGCACTTCAGCCCCTTTTTTTATAAGTCCACGGGTCAGTATAGCAGCTTTATAAGCTGCTATACTTCCGGTTATGCCTAATACGATTTTTTTTCCTTTCATGTAATGTTTCATTTCATCATTCCACTTTCGCGCAGGCGAATTTTGGTCAGTACATTTTTGGTGTTTAAGGTAAAATCACCGTTCATTATCCAGCCAAAGTAACCGGGGTCACGGTGTAATACTTCACTTACCGGATACCCTTTATACTTACCGAAGTTAAAGATTTCTACGCCGTTGTTGTCGTAAATAATCCGTCCGGCAAAATCTACGTTTTTGCTGTAGCTGGAATATTCAGACAAGAAATTGATATCGTTTGTTAAAACATCTGGATATTTGTCGAGCTGAGCCTTCAGTACTTCATATGTAGCTCGTGTATCTGCTTCTGCCGAGTGGGCGTCTTCCAGATTCTTTCCGCAGTAGAACTTATAAGCAGCCGAAAGTGTACGCTGTTCTAACTTGTGATAGATAACTTGTACATCTATAAATTTACGCTTGGCCAAGTCAATGTCAATTCCTACTCGGAGAAATTCTTCCACTAAAACAGGAACATCAAATCGGTTGGAGTTAAATCCGGCAATGTCACATCCTTCAATATCTTTTGCAATATCCTTGGCTACGTCTTTGAAGGTAGGGCAGTCTGCCACATCTTCATCGTAGATACCATGTATTTCTGATGAAGCTTCAGGAATATGCATTTCCGGGTTAATGCGCATGGTCTTGGCCTCTTCATTGCCGTTTGGATGAACTTTCAGATAGCATATTTCTACTATCCGGTCTGTGTTTATATTGGTCCCCGTTGTTTCTAAGTCGAAAAATATCAGCGGATTCTTGAGGTTCAGTTTCATTGTTAAAGTAATTGGTATGTTACTGTTAAATCAAGTAATTAATCGTTCAGCATCATAGGCATGAGCAGCATCAATAAATCTTCGTTTTCTTCTTGTTCTTCCGGAACAATGACTCCGGCACGTGAAGGATCTGCAAGCTCGATAACGACATTTTGTGATGAGATGTTATTTAGAATATCAATCAGGAATGAAGAGTTAAATCCGATACTCATCGCATTGCCGTCGTATTGGCAAGTTACTGTTTCTTCAGCGGAGGTTGAGAAATCAAAGTCTTGTGCTGAAATTTTCATCGAGTTGGTAGAAAGGCATAGCTTGATTAAACTGCTGGCCTGTGATGAAAAAACAGACACACGGCGTAAGGCGCTGATAAACGTCATGCGGTCAATGGTAGCCCGGTAGGGGTTGTTTTGCGGAATGACCGAATTGTAATTGGGGTATCTGCCTTCAATCAGGCGGCATATCATGCGGTAGTTTTCTAATGTAAATGTGGCATTTCGTTCGTCGAATCCGATTTGTACATCGCCTTGTTCTTTAGGCAAGAGGTTCTTCAGCAAGTTAGCCGGCTTCTTAGGTAAGATAAAGGCTGCACGTTCGCTTCCATGTGCTGCATAATTTTTGCATCGTACCAGTTTCTGTCCGTCAGAAGTAACGAGCGTAATGTCGTCAACACTAATATCAAAGTAAATACCATTCATAACCGGACGCAATTCGTCATCGGCAGTAGCAAAGATGCTGCGGTTTATTCCGCTCATCAATATATTTGCTTCCATTGTCACTTCTACAGCATTAGCTCCTAATTCCTGTGGAGTAGGATATTCATCTGCGTTTTGTCCCATGAGGTTGTATTTACCGTTTTGGTACTGCACTGTGATTTCCAGATTGGTCAGATTGATTTCGAAACTCAACGGCTGTTCGGGAATTTCTTTTAAGGCATCTAACAGGGTCTTTGAAGAAACGGCAAAACGGCAATCTCCATCGTATTCATTGGTTTCAATAGATGTGCATAAAGTGGTTTCACTGTCTGATGCGGTTATTGATAAAGTTCCGTCAGTCAGTTCCATTAAGAAGCAATCCAGAATCGGCAATGAGTTCTTTGAGTTGATTACGCGGCTAATAGCCTGTAAGTGGCTGAATAAAGCAGTACTTGAAACAATAAACTTCATAGTCTTTATATTGATTAATATTATTTTTTTTGTTAGGCTAGGATGGATACAACCCTATTTTTCCGGTACTTATTTATTGTGATTCGTAATAAATAACCAAGAACCTATTATCTTTTTTTCTTTGGTTTAAATCGGTGTATCCAATCAATCTTGGAGTGCTAGCTGCTTATATTATTTAACTGCCAAAGTTACGAAAAGATTATAGAAGCTCTGCAAAAAAAACTTGAAAAATTAGTTTACTTATCTAGAAAGCTGTAAATTCGTAACCGAAAAAATAAAACATAATTATGGAATTAGCAGGAAAAGTAATAGCCGTTCTCGAGCCGAGAGGCGGTGTTTCAAAAAATGGAAATGAATGGAAAGTACAAGAATATGTAATTGAAACACATGACCAGTATCCGCGTCGCATGTGCTTCGATGTATTTGGTGCAGATAAAATACAGCAATTTAATATTCAAGTGGGCGAAGAGTTGAATGTTTCATTCGATATTGATGCGCGTGAATGGCAGGGACGCTGGTTTAACAGTATTCGCGCATGGAAAGTAGAACGGGTAGCCCCGATGGGAGCTCCTGCAGCTCCGGCTGATATGCCTTTCCCGCCCGTCAATGCTGCTCCTGCAGATTTTTCTGCGTCTGACGATAAGGATGACCTTCCGTTTTAAACTGCAAGTTTCTTGACTGATTTATGCTGATTTTCTTTGCACTTCGTTAGGAATATTAGGATGAATCTCTTAAATTTGTAGATAATAAATAGTATTAATTTAATTTTATATCGACATGGAAAACAATGAATTAATAAAGTTTTGTACTGAAAAGGCTCAAAATTGGCTGACTCCGGCTTACGATGCTGAAACACAAGCAGAAGTAAAGCGCTTGTTGGACAATCCAGATAAAACGGACTTGATTGAAGCTTTCTATAAAGACTTGGAGTTTGGTACCGGTGGTTTGCGTGGTATTATGGGTGTTGGTTCTAACCGTATGAATATCTATACTGTTGGGGCAGCTACACAGGGCTTGTCGAATTACTTGAACAAGTGTTTTGCCGGAAAGAGTGATATTTCAGTGGTAGTAGGTCACGACTGCCGTAATAACAGCCGCTTGTTTGCTGAAATATCTGCCAATATTTTCTCAGCAAACGGTATTAAAGTCTATCTGTTTGATGATATGCGTCCTACTCCGGAAATGTCGTTTGCCATTCGTCATCTGGGGTGCCAGAGCGGTATTATTCTGACAGCATCTCACAATCCGAAAGAATATAACGGTTATAAAGCTTATTGGGATGATGGTGCTCAGGTTCTGGCTCCGCATGATAAGGGTATTATTGACGAGGTAAATAAGATTGCTTCGGCTGCCGATATTAAATTTGAAGGAAACAAGGAACTGATTCAGATTATAGGCAAGGAAATTGACGATGAATATTTGCGTCAGGTTCATACCATTTCTATTGATCCAGAAGTAATTAAACGTCAGAAAGACCTGAAGATTGTTTATACTCCTATTCATGGTACAGGTATGATGCTTATTCCGCAGTCATTGAAGTTGTGGGGATTCGAAAATATACATTGTGTACCCGAACAGATGATAAAGAGCGGAGACTTCCCTACTGTTATATCTCCGAACCCGGAAAATGCTGAGGCTCTTTCTATGGCTATTAATCTGGCTAAAGAAATTGATGCAGATATCGTGATGGCTTCCGACCCTGATGCTGACCGTGTAGGTATGGCTTGTAAAGACAGTAAGGGTGAATGGGTTTTGATTAACGGTAACCAGACTTGCTTGATTTTCTTGTATTACATCATCAAGAACCGCATTGCAATGGGTAAGATGAAAGGAAACGAGTTTGTCGTAAAAACCATTGTTACTACTGAACTGATTAAGGCTGTAGCCGACAAGAATAAGATTGAAATGTTCGACTGTTATACTGGATTTAAATGGATTGCACGTGAAATCCGTTTGAATGAAGGTGTGAAACAATATATCGGCGGTGGTGAAGAAAGTTATGGTTTCTTGGCTGAAGATTTTGTTCGTGATAAAGATGCGGTTTCGGCTTGTTCTTTGCTTGCTGAAATTTGTGCTTGGGCGAAAGATCAGGGCAAGACGCTGTATGATGTATTGATGGAAATCTATGTTGAATACGGCTTCTCTAAAGAGGTAACGGTTAACGTGGTTAAGCCGGGTAAGAGCGGAGCTGACGAAATTAAGGCAATGATGGATAATTTCCGTGCTTGTCCGCCGAAGGAACTGGGCGGTTCGGAAGTTGTGCTGGTAAAAGACTATAAGACTTTGAAGGCAACAGACAATAAGGGTACTGTAACCGATTTGAATATGCCGGAATCTTCAAATGTTCTTCAATTCTTTACAGCTGATGGAACAAAAGTATCAGTGCGCCCGTCAGGAACTGAACCTAAGATTAAATTCTATATGGAAATAAAAGGCGAAATGCATTGTGCGAAGTGCTATGCCGGAGCCGATGCTGATGCTAATGAAAAAGTAGAAGCTGTTAAAAAGTCATTGGGTATTTGAACCTTACAGTTCGCTTTTTCGTAATAAAATACCACTCATGCAGTATGATTTGTATGAGTGGTATTTTTTTGATGATTCCGTTGGGTTGAGGTGTGAGGTATAAAAAAATCACCTGTTTTCTTCTTCAGTGAAATAAAAACTGTAAGAGGAGAAACAGGTGAATCTTATTAATACCTTTGAATTAATCAAATAAGCTTCTGAATTTCTTGAATATTTTTTCCTTTAAGCTCATATTAGGCTGGAAGCTTTCTGACTCCTGCCATTTTTCCAATAGTTGTTTTTCTTCTTTAGTCAATGTCTCCGGAATATAGACACTGATGTTGACTAGTAAATCGCCGGTTCCGGTACTATATCCGTAGCCGTTGATATTAGGTAATCCCTTACCGCGCAGGCGAAGTACTTTGCCCGGCTGTGTTCCCGGTTCAATCTTGATTTTTGCTTTTCCGTCGATGGTAGGAATTTCAACCGTACCTCCTAATGCAGCAGTTGGGACACTGAGCAATAGATTGTAAATCAAGTCGCTTTCGTCGCGTATCAATTCAGGATGTTTCTCTTCTTCAATCAAAACCAGCAAGTCGCCTGGTACCCCATTATGCTTTCCGGCATTTCCTTTTCCGTTCATGGTTACTTGCATACCTTCAGCCACACCGGCTGGAATTTTTACGGTAACAACTTCTTCACCATAAACGATGCCTTCACCTCCACACTCTTTACACTTGTTTTTGATGATTTTGCCTTCTCCGTTACACTGCGGACAAACGGTTTGGGTCTGCATCATGCCGAATATGCTTTGCTGGGTGCGGGTTACGCTACCGGTTCCGTGGCAAGTAGGACAAGTTTCTACACCTCCATCTCCTTCCGCACCGGTTCCGTGGCAGTGTGAGCAGGGAACATACTTTTTCAGTTTGAACTTCTTTTCAACGCCGGTAGAAATATCTTTCAGTGAAAGTCTAACCTTTACGCGCAAGTCAGATCCTCTGAATTTGCGTTGGCGAGGCTGAGCTCCTCCACCACCGAAACCTCCAAATCCGCCTCCGTGACCACCGAAAATATCTCCAAACATAGAGAAGATATCATCCATAGACATACCTTGTCCGCCAAAGCCACCAAAACCTCCGGCTCCGGCAGCTCCGTCTACCCCTGCATGTCCGAACTGGTCGTAGCGAGCTCGTTTATCCGGGTTGCTTAGCACTTCATAGGCTTCGGCTGCTTCTTTAAACTTTTCTTCAGCTTCTTTGTCGCCCGGATTCTTGTCGGGATGATATTGAATTGCTTTTTTTCGGTATGCTTTCTTTATCGCATCGGCTGAGGCTGATTTGTCAACCCCCAGCACTTCATAATAATCTCTCTTCGCCATTTTCGTTTCCGTATTTTATTGTGCCACAACTACTTTAGCATGGCGAATTACCTTATCATTCAGTTTGTATCCAGTTTGAACACAGTCGAGAACTTTGCCCTTTTGTTCTTCTTCTTGAGCCGGAATCAGTGCCACGGCTTCGTGGAAGTCGGTATCAAAAGCTTCACCAACCGGATTCATCTTTTCCAGTCCTTCCTGATTCAAGTTTTTAAGGAATTTCTGATAAATCAAGTCAATACCTTCATACATTGCTTTAACGTCATCGGCTTGCTGCATATTAGCCAAGGCACGTTCCAGGTCATCCAGAATAGGAAGGACGGCAGCAATGGCTTTTTCTCCTCCGTTTTTAATCAGCTCAGCTTTTTCCTTCATCGTACGTTTACGGTAGTTGTCGAATTCAGCCGACAGGCGGAGGTATTTGTCTTTTTGCTCTTCAATCATAGCTTGGGCAGTTTCAAGGTCTTTGCTCAACTGTTGTTCTGGAGTCAGTTCCTCTTGAGCTTCTTGTGCGTTTGATTGATCTTCCGTCTGGGTTTGCGCAGTTTCCGCTTCTGGATTTTTTACTACTTCTTCTTCCTGTGGGGTATTGTTTTCTTTTGTATTCATATGTTAGTTATTTTATTATTTCGATGCGTGTATGTCTTTTCGTGACACAGCAAATAGTGTGCCTAGGGCGAATTGAATCGGAATTTACTGCAAAAATAATGAAAAAATGTCAGATTGGCAGTCTTGTTTAGAAATTGGTCGATGAAAAGCAGATAAATCATTTACAGACACCAAAGTGTTTGTGGCTATTCGCTTAGGCGTTTTGCTATAAATGCGGAAGCGAATCCGGTAAAACTCTTAGGCGTTTTTGAGAGGGAAGAATCTGTTTACAGATCTTTTTGTAATCGCTTGACAGCCAGATGATGCCCTTCTTTCTCAGCTATCCGATACCATTTCATAGCTTTTTTTATATCGCTAGTTCCCGTCCATCCTTCTTCGTATGCCTGACCAATCCGGTAGTGCGCATAAGGATCTTCAGAAAGAAGGTAAGCTTGCAGGGCTTGGGGCAGTGAAGCGGGGAGCATGGCACATCCTTTGCGGTAAAGATCGCCTAAGTTACTAGGTGCATAGTGGTGGTCTCCTTGTGCGATGGCTTGCCTGAACCAATATTCTGCCAGATGCCCGTCTTGTTTCACTCCGATACCTTCTTGGTAAATGGTTCCCAAATCGTTCAGTACCACTCCGTCTACGGGCTTTCCTTGCTTATACAGCTCACCTAATGCAAGGAGTCGTTTGATGTCTTCTTCCGCATAGCTTTCCCAAGTCTCCGCACCGTCCAGCTGCCATGATTTGACTTTTCCGATAGATGTATGTTGAGGTACATCTACCATGATTTCTTGTTCACTGAGTTTCTGGTCGGCAGCAAATTCCTCGTCTGTAGCTTGTTTGAGCCGATGGTTGCGCATTAAAAACTGGGAATATCCGTAAATGCGTGGGGTAGATGAATGTAATCCTGTTGCCACTTCAGCCAGCATTTCTTTCGACAGATAGCTCAGCGGCTGAAAGGGGAGGGTCAGGTAATAGCGTGGAGCGATGGAAAGCACCGACTTCAAGGTCGCTATTTCTTCACCGATGGCTTCCGCTATCCATTCTTCATTGTATCTTTCGAACACCGACTGGTTGTCTATCAGTAGGGGAGTATCCGTTAAGTAGCGGTGCAGGCTGTCGGCCAGGTAGGGGAAGAATTTATAGTCGGCAAAGGAAGCCATTCCATCCATCCCGATTTCATAAGTCCCTTCTCCGCAGTCAACCAGCAGGAAGAAGGTGGTCGAGTGATCGGGTCGTTGAAGATAATAAAACGTAGCGTTTCCTTCTGTTCCTTCAAACTCTTGCGTGATGGGAACATCCAGATACTTGAGAAACTGTGGGAGGTTGAAAGGGGTGTGATTATCGGAAGAGACAGACAAGGTATGTAGCATGGCTATGTTCTTTAATGAGGTATAATGATTCTTGGGTGCAAAAGTATGAAAAAATGAGAACTATTTCAATTTGTACTTTGAACTATGAGGGTTTTCGGATAAAAATGATGGGCTATATCATAAAACTATGTAATTTTATGCTTTTATTAATTCAAATTTATACAACCTGATTTATGATTCAACAGACAGAATTTACCTTGACGCCTAAAAGGCGCGGCTTTCACTTGGTGACCGCTGAAATTATGCAGCATTTGCCTAAGCCATTGCCCCAGCAGGGCATTTTGAATGTTTTTGTGAAACATACCAGTTGTGCACTGAGCATAAATGAAAATGCTGATCCTGATGTGCGCAGTGACATGGAGAAGATTTTTAACCGTTTGGTGAAAGAAG
>URDR01000009.1 GCA_900546645.1 uncultured Bacteroides sp.
AAAAGCTATGTCCAGAGAAGAAAACGTAATAAAGCTACTTGCGAAACTTAAATAAATTTATATTTTCCAGTGGTGTACATGTATTCCGCACTAAGTGAAGACGAAACGTTCTGGCTTAACCGGTGCTCCCATAAGAAGGACGGATTGACCAGACCAAACGAACCAGTTTTGAAAGCCGCTTTCACATTGTGGCGCTTTTCCCCTTTAAATTGAGGGGTACGTGATTGCAGATAGATAGAGCCTGCCGACCCGAAATCTTTGGCTGGTTGGAAAATTGCACTTTTCTGACCATTGTAAAGGGTGACCGACTCCATATTATCCAATGAAAAGCGACCTAAGTCGACTGTACCGTTCTGCGCATTTCCCAGTTCAATGCCATCATAAAAGACACCCACATGGTTGGTTCCCATGCTTCGGATATTCACTGTCTTCAGTCCGCCTACTCCTCCGTAGTCTTTTATCTGAATACCGGAGAAATACCGCAGTGCATCGGCTATATTATGTGAGTTCAGACGTTGAAGTTCCTTCCCCGACAGTTGCTGTACGGGTATCACCTCTTTCTGATAATTACGGGCTGTAACTATCACTTCTTCTAGTTGCTGCAGGCTGTCTAACTTACTTTGCGCATAGGTAGGGATACTCCATGCCCATACATATACACAGATAAGCATAACAACAAGTTTTACTTGCTGGCGCATAATCATTTATTGTAAAAAAAGAAAATAAAGGCGCGGCTTCTCTAACCCCGGAGAGTGACCGGCAAATAAATGATGGCAGGTCTTCTGACTGACTCCCTTATTGAACCTTCCCAATATAGCCATTGTATATCAGTGGTATGAGCCTTTTCAATAAGTTGGATGGAGCTTCACAGCAGCGGGACTGTTCGGGATTTTCACCCGATTCCCTTTTAATCCGTTTATCTGAACAGATAAATCAGAACCAATCTGAGCGCAAATTTAATGTATTATTTGAGAAACGAAGCGGGTTCTGCGTTTTTTTTGTGTGAGAATTTGAGTGGAAATAAGATGAGAGAGGGAGAAGCTTCCCTCTTCTCGTTATTGATAGTGGGAGGTAAGATCCTTGAGAGGTTGTTGAAACACAGGATGAACCACTTCTCCTGCAATCTCTATTAAAGGCATCATGACAAAGTCGCGTTTTGTCATGAGCGGATGGGGAAGAATCAGTTCAGGAGTATGTATAATAAGCTGGTCATACAGCAAGATATCAATATCAATCAGCCGGTCGGAATAAACTCCCCCCGATGATTTCTTTGTACGTCCCAGTTCCCGTTCAATATATTGAGTGAGATGAAGAACCTCAGCAGGCGATAAAACAGTCTCCACCTCAGCGGCAGCATTGAGGAAACTGTGTTTAGAGTCAAATCCCCAAGGCTCTGTTTCATAGAAAGAAGACAGGGAAGTAACCTTCCCTATCTTCTCGTTGATCAGTTTGACGGCAGCCTGTAAATTGGCAGCCTTATCTCCTAGATTAGTACCTAGACCTAAATATACCTTCATGGTGGTATGTCTGTCTTATTGGTTTACTTTAATCAAGTTCCAGAAATCTTTTGCTTCTGAGGCAAGTCTTTTCATTGGATATATCTCTTTGTCAAGTAAAGCAGAAACGGCATCGGTAAACAAATTATGTCCTATTGAAAGAATTGTTACTCGCGATACATCATATATACTGTCAATCTTATCTTTCAGTTTATCCAGAGATAATGCTGTTCCCATACTTATCAGAAGATCTGCCGATTTTGCTTTATCTGCAGTAGCCTCCATTAAGACTTCTACTTGTTTGAAGTTTTCCTTTAAGCTGTCTATGACCTGTGTTTTTGTGCTTGTACCTACATTTACGTTGAGGAAAACCTTTTGTGGAGTATCATCCAGTATAAGCATCGCATCTCCATAAGTACCAAATCGGTAATCTTCTTTTAAGGCGATTTGGTAGGCATCCATGATTAAGTCATATCCTCCATATGAGCATACCAGCATCAGCATGGTTGATAAAGGCATATGGAAGTTACTTACCATTGCATTGGCCACAGAGAAATCGTAAGGCGGGAAGATAAACTTGTTGGTCCATCCCTCAAACTCCTTCAGATGACCATCTGTACCTACAGCAGTTTCAATGGTACGCATCACACTGGTACCCACAGCACATACGCGGCTTCCCCGGTCTTTAGCTTCATTTACGATACGGCAAGCCTCCTCTTCCACAAACATTTGTTCAGAGTCCATTTTATGTTTGGTTAAATCTTCCACGTCAATATCGCGGAAATTGCCCAGTCCGGAGTGCATGGTAATATAAGCGAAATCGATACCTTTGATTTCCATGCGCTTCATCAGTTCGCGGCTAAAGTGGAGTCCGGCAGCCGGAACTGTAACCGCTCCTTCGTTTTTGGCAAAGATATTCTGGAACCTTTCTTCATCAATCGGTTCGGCAGGGCGATGGATAAATGGAGGCAATGGCGGTTCTCCTAATGCATAGAGTGCTTTTTTAAACTCATCGTGCGGTCCGTCATAGAGGAAACGCAAGGTACGCCCACGTGATGTGGTGTTATCAATGACTTCCGCTACCATCGAATCGTCTTCTCCAAAGTAAAGCTTGTTTCCGATACGGATTTTACGTGCCGGGTCAACCAAGACATCCCATAGGCGAAGCTCTTCATTAAGCTCGCGCAATAAGAATACCTCAATGCGTGCTCCTGTCTTTTCCTTGTTTCCGTACAGACGCGCAGGAAAGACCTTTGTATCGTTAAAGATAAACACATCTTTGTCGTCAAAGTAATTCAGAATGTCTTTGAACACCATGTGCTCTATTTCTCCGGTGGATTTATGTACCACCATCAGTCGAGATTCGTCTCTATACTTAGCCGGATAGAGAGCAATTTTGTCTTCCGGCAGTTTGAATTTGAATTGTGACAGTTTCATTCTTTTTCCTTTCTTTCCTTAATCGTTTGTAACTTCAATTTCTTGTTTTTCAAGCCATGCTTCGAAATCTTCTACTTGCATGCAGTCATTTAGTCTCACCTCTCCAACTCGGGTACGAATCAGTCCGGTAAGATGAGCGCCACTGTGAAGAGCCTCTCCGATGTCACGGGCGAGCGCCCGTATGTAAGTACCTTTACTGCAGACCACCCGTATTTTTATTTCCGGTAAGTTGCATTCCAGTAATTCAATTTCATCGATAACCAGTGTTTTAGGCTTTAGTTCTACTTCATCTCCTTTACGTGCGAGGTCGTATGCGCGTTTTCCTTCCACTTTACAGGCAGAAAAAGCCGGCGGTATCTGTTCGATAGTTCCTACGAACCGCTGTAATACCCGTTCCACCAGTTCACGCGTGATGTGCTCGGTGGGATAGGTGGCATCAATTTCTTTTTCAAGATCAAAAGAAGGGGTGGTTGCCCCTAATTGTAAGGTCGCAATGTATTCCTTCGTATGATATTGAAACTCTTCAATCCGCTTGGTTGCTTTTCCGGTACAGATAATCATGACTCCTGTAGCGAGCGGATCAAGCGTTCCGGCATGTCCTACTTTGATTTTCTTTACCCCTAACTTACGGCTGATATGATATCTTATTTTGTTGACCACCGCAAACGATGTCCATCGTAAGGGCTTGTCAAAATATAAAACTTCTCCTTCTTTAAAATTCATTAAACTATTTCTAAATTATATCCTAAAAAGGACATGATTAATATAACCCCTCCCACGATAATCCGGTACCAGCCGAATGCTGCAAAACCATACTTGGTTACATAGTTGATAAAAAACTTGATAGCCAGTAAGGCAACGATAAAAGCCACTCCATTTCCCACAATCAGTGCAGTCATATTTTCAGAAATGATGGCTGTACCTCCGTCCATGAAAAGTTTAGCCATTTTATAAACCGTGGCGGCAAACATGGTGGGTACGGCCAGAAAGAATGAAAATTCGGCAGCTGCCTTTCGGGTTAGTTTTTGTGACATTCCCCCGACGATGGTTGCCATAGAGCGTGATACACCGGGAATCATAGCGATACATTGGAATAACCCGATGAGGAAGGCGCGTCTTTCGGTCAGTGCTGTCTGTTCGCTTCCTTTCCCGAATATCTTGTCGCAGAAAAGCATGAAAATTCCACCGACAATGAGCATGACAGCCACAACGGTTACACTTTCAAGCATTTCATCGATAAAGTCACTGCACAGCAATCCTAATACTGCAGCCGGAACAAATGCCACAAGTAATTTCCAGTAGAAATCGAATTTGTGGAGAAAACACTTCAGCGCACTGCTCCCACTTGGAGCCGGTGTATGGTTTAGCTGAAAAAAACGCTTCCAATAAAGGATGACCACCGAGAGAATGGCTCCAAATTGGATGATGAATGTAAAAGCCTTGACAAATTCGGTACTTTGTACACCCAGTATGTTTTGGGCAATAATCATGTGTCCGGTAGAAGAAACCGGAAGAAATTCGGTCAATCCTTCTACGATTGCAATGATGATGGTCTGAAATAAATTCAAGTCTCCTCCCATATTAGTTATTTTCGTTGTTAGATAATTCGTTTGAGCGAGATGAAGGTTTGCGTAAGATACCGTAAATCATAAAAATAAATCCGAAGAAACAGACTGCAGGTGCTACTTTGATACGCCGTACACTGAAAATATCCGGATTAAAGGCAGTTTCGGTCGACCCCGGACCGCTCATCAAAAGGAATCCGATGATAATCACAATCATTCCTATGCCTAAAAGCCGGAAATTTGTTTTATCGAAAGCAAAGCTTTTTTTATCCATGTTTAAATTTGATTTATAGAGATATGTTGTTTTAATGACAATATAGTTCGCTGATTTTCATGCGCAGATATTTATTGATAGAGATAAGTGCGCAGAAACTGGTAATGGTGATACCAAAAAAGAATACCGCTGCCATAACAATGACGATAACAGACGGGGTAATTACTGCCAGCAGTTCAGGTTCATATTTTACAAGAAAATAAGCCATGCCAATCAGGAAGGCGTTAGCCATGGAGGCTGCCAGTATGCCTACCCAAACGTTACGTACCAGAAACGGTCGTCGGATGAACGACCAACTGGCTCCAACCAGCTTCATGGTATGGATAAGGAAGCGTTTGGAATAAATGGTCAGCCGGATGGTGTTGTTTATCAGTGCAAACGATATAAAGGTAAGCAGTGCTGCAAGTCCCAGTAAGAAGAAACTTATTTTTTTCAAGTTCCGGTTCACTGAGTCAATTAAATCTTGCGGATAATTGATTTCAAGCACTTTTTTATTGGCAAGCAGTTCTTTCTCGATCCACTGAATGCTGTCTGAATTGGCATATTCCGAATTGAGCCGAATATCAATGGATGCTGTAAACGGGTTATATCCGAGAAATTCAGTCGGGTCAGTTCCCATCGCCTGAGTCTGTTCTTCCAGCGCCTGTTTCTTTGAGATATAAGTGGTTTGCTTTACATAAGGTTTTTCATTAAGTGCTTTTTGGAATTTCAAGATTTCAGGTTCCTTCATATCATCGCTTACGATAACGGAAAACGCAATGTTTTCACGTACGTATACAGAGAGGTTGTTAGCTGTCAGAACAAAAAAGACAACTAACCCCAGAAGCAGCAATACCAGCATGGTACTGATACTTGAGGTAATAAATTGCATATCGAAAAAAGATCCTGATTGCTTACTCATATAGTTACTTTTTTCTGAAAACATAAATCATGGAACTGCTTTGTTCCTTTTTTATAAGCGAAGCTACTCCTGCCCGGGTTCCGGTTATCAGTCCCTTTGCAAAAGGGAAGCGGCTTTTCTGATATTTTTCGCTCAGCATGGATACATAGAAGGCATCGAAAGGCATTGGAATCCGTTCGGTCAGTATAAATCCATGTTTCGCCCCAAACTGCTGTATGGTGGATGGGGTGAAATGCCATAAGTGACGAGGGACATCATAAGCCGCCCACATCTCTTTATATTTGGCTGCATCGAAAGAGTTCGGGTTAGGCACAGCTATGACCAGTACGCCCCGGTCGTTTAAGAGCCGGTTAAGCAAATCCCACGTTTCATTCAGATGCTCCAAGTGCTCCATGACGTGCCATAAGGTGATGACATCAAATGAACTTTCCTTGTATTTTTCAAGCGCCTCAGGGGGATCGATGCTTAAACCGAAATGAGCCGATGCAAATTCGCGTGCCTGCGCGCTTTTTTCTACAGCCGATACGTTCCATCCTTTTTTCTGCATAAAATGGCAGAAATACCCTGTCCCGGTTCCGATATCTAACAGCCGTCCGCTGTTTATCCGGCTGGTACGTTTAATAAGATGGGCTTTCCGTGACAGCATGTAGCGACGTACGTAATGATATACACGGTTCATCAGCCCTTTATGCGTATTGCTGTGTGAAATATAATCTGGAGATTCATAATACCGTCCGATTTCGCTTTCCACAGGAGCCGACTGGGTAAACTGAAAGCCACATGCCTTACATCGGCATATCTTGAACGATTCACCTGTAGCATAATAATCCTTACAGGTAATTTCTTGTTCAAATTGGCTTCCTCCGCAGAGCGGACACTTATTTATGTTGAGTACGTTCACTTTATTCCCTAATTTGATGCAAAATAACAAATAAAATGGGTATAGAGGGAATTTCTTTAAAAGTTTTTAAGAGTATAAACCTTAATTGATGAGTTTTTTGTAACTTAGACGCAAAATTGAGAAAGAAGTTTATGGAGAAAAGGAAATTAATGCGTTCAAATAATCGGATGATTGCCGGAGTCTGTTCGGGCATTGCTGATTATTTCGGATGGGATATTACGCTGGTTCGTATCATTTACGTGTTGTTAACGTTTTTCACTGCATTTTCAGGTGGTATTGTTTATCTGATTTTATGGCTGGTCATGCCGGAGGCGAAACGTATCGACAATAATTGACAAACAGAAAGAGAGTAGAACTCTTAATGTGAAGTCCCCTGTTGCAAGCATTTTTATAGATGCATTTGCAGCAGGGGACTTTTTATTTGTCAGTAAGAGCCTCGTTGCCGGGGCTCGTTTTATTTAGTTAAGGAGTTCGCCCTTTAAGGTTGCAGAACTTGAATCGGTGATGCGGACTTTTACAATGTCGCCGATGCGGTGAGAGCCGCGGTCGAATACCACCACCTTATTTTGTTCGGTTCGTCCGAACAGCTGCTCTTTGGAACGTTTGGATACCCCTTCAGCCAATACCTCAAATGTTT
This sequence comes from uncultured Bacteroides sp., assembly GCA_900546645.1. Classification (GTDB taxonomy): domain Bacteria; phylum Bacteroidota; class Bacteroidia; order Bacteroidales; family Bacteroidaceae; genus Phocaeicola. Next base: position 7,212 of record URDR01000009.1, read on the forward strand.
TTCCTACATCCTTCGCATTGCTTTCGGCTGAAAGTTGGTTTTGCAATTCAATCATTTCGTTCAGGCGGCGTATTTTTACCTCTTCAGAAATGTCATCCGGCAGATGCTTGGATGCATACGTTCCCGGGCGTTCAGAGTATTTGAACATGAAAGCGGAGTCATAGGCACATTCACGCATAAGTGAAAGCGACATCTGATGGTCTTCTTCGGTTTCCGAATGGAATCCGGAGAAAATATCTGTACTCAGTCCACAGTCAGGAATAATCCGGCGGATAGCCGCTACACGTTCCAGGTACCATTCACGCGTATATTTTCGGTTCATCAGTTTCAAGATGCGTGAGCTTCCACTCTGTACAGGTAAATGAATATGCTTGCATACATTGGGTACCTCGGCGATGACATGCAAGGTTTCATCGCTCATGTCCTTAGGATGCGAGGTGGTGAAGCGTACGCGCATATCGGGAACCGCCTGTGCTACCGTGCGCAACAGTTCAGGGAATGTAACCGTACTTCCATCTTTCTCAAAGCGGTAAGAGTTTACGTTCTGTCCCAAGAGGGTTACTTCCTTATATCCTTTTGCCTGAAGGTCGCGTACTTCATTCAAGATGCTTTCCACATCACGGCTTCGTTCGCGTCCGCGGGTATAAGGAACGATACAGTAGTGACAGAAGTTGTTGCATCCGCGCATAATAGATACAAAACCTGAAATGTGGTTTCCACAGATGCGTGAAGGAATTACATCGCGATACGTTTCAGTAGTTGACAGTTCTACATTGATGGCTTTTTCTCCAGCTTCTACAGCCGCAATCAGTTCGGGTAAGGTGAGATATGCATCCGGACCTGCTACCAGGTCAACATGATGGTTTTCTATCAAGTCGTTTTTTACCCGTTCAGCCATACATCCCAGTACACCTACAATGAGATGTTTGCGTTTTTTCCGCAGTGAATGGAAGAACTCAAGGCGGTTCAGGATTTTCTGTTCGGCATTGTCGCGGATAGAACAGGTGTTCATAAACACGGCATCTGCTTCGTCTAATGATTCACAAGGTGAATATCCTGCCATTTGCATGATAGAAGCAATTACTTCACTGTCGGCCACGTTCATCTGGCATCCATAGGTTTCGATGAACAGTTTTTTGTTTTCGTGTTCAGTTGCAGATTTAAAGTCTGCTCCTGCTGTTTCTTTAGTCATAAGCGTTTTGTAGTTTTAATGAATGAAGATGCAAAGATATTGGTTTCTTGGTTAACTTCCATGAAATCGGTAGGATATATCAGATTTATTCGTATCTTTGGGAAAACCGTTAACACTTGTTTATTTATGGATTTTTTTAATGTACTGGTAATTATAGCTATTATAGCCATTGCAGTTTTCAAGCAAACTTCAAAGGAAAGTCAAACAGTGGGTCACCGTCCGAAAAAGCAGCGGAAAAGCATGATACCTGTTGGCGAAGAGGAAGAATGTGAAGATGAAATGCCGTTCCCCAAGCGTCCAAAGCTGCGTATGCGGTCGTTTGCAGATTCGTCTGTATTGCAATGCGAGAAAGCGAGACCGTCGAAAAGTCCGAGTCACTTTGAAACAAATGTCCGGCAGGAAACTGAAAAGAGGAAAGAAAAGCAGCTTGACCGGGATATTTCGCTTCGTAATCCTTCCGAGGCGCGCCGTGCATTTATCTATTCAGAAATATTTCAAAGAAAATATGATTGACGGAATTTTTTTTTATTTTTGGAAGACGAATTAATACTAACATAAAAACACTTGATACCATGAGCTTCAACTTTATTTCGGCAGCCGAAGCAGCAAGCCTTGTCAAAGATGGAGATATTATCGGACTGAGCGGTTTCACGCCGGCAGGAAGTCCGAAGGCAGTAACAGTTGAACTGGCAAAGATAGCAGAAGAAAAACATGCCCGCGGTGAACATTTCCAAATCGGGATAATAACCGGTGCCTCTACCGGAGATTCTTGCGACGGGGCATTGACGCGTGCCAAGGCCATTCAGTTTCGTGCACCTTATACCACGAATGCAGACTTCCGCAAGGCGGTAAACAATGGAGAAATTAATTACACAGATATTCACCTTTCACAAGTAGCCCAGCGCTTGCGGTCGGGTTTCTTGGGTCATGTCAATCTGGCAATTATCGAAGCGTGCGACTTGACTGCCGACGGACGTATTTATTTGACAGCCGGTGTGGGTATTACCCCCACGGTAGCTCGTCTGGCAGATAAGGTTGTGGTTGAACTCAACTCAGCTCATAGCAAAGCCATTATGGGCATGCATGACCTCTATGAGATGGAACGTCCTCCTTTCCGCCGTCCGATCCCGATTGTAAAGCCCAGTGACCGTATCGGGTTGCCTTATATTCAAGTTGATCCTTCAAAGATAGTAGGAGTGGTTGAAACCAATGCCCCTGATGAGGCACGCGGTTTTCATGAGCCCGATCCGATTACCGATAAAATCGGTCAGAACGTAGCCGAATTCTTGGCAGCAGATTTGCGCAAGGGCATTATTCCTTCTACATTTCTGCCTTTGCAGTCGGGAGTGGGAAATATAGCGAATGCCGTGCTGAGCGCTTTGGGTAAAGACCCCAGTATCCCACCTTTTGAAATGTATACAGAAGTGATTCAGAACTCGGTGATTAAGCTGGTAAAAGAAGGGCGCATCAAGTTTGGAAGTACCTGTTCGCTGAGTGTAACCAACGACTGTTTGCAGGATATTTATGACAATATGGACTTTTTCCGTCATAAACTGATTTTGCGCCCGTCGGAAATATCCAACTGTCCGGAGGTGGTCCGTCGTATCGGTGTCATTTCGATGAATACTGCCATTGAAGCGGATATCTACGGTAATGTTAACTCCACTCATATTTGCGGAACGAAGATGATGAATGGTATCGGCGGTTCAGGCGATTTCACCCGCAGTGCTTATATTTCTATCTTCTCTTGTCCGTCAACGGCTAAGGGAGGCTGTATCAGCTCGATCGTGCCGATGGTTTCTCACTTAGACCATAGTGAACATTCGGTGAATGTAATCATAACCGAACAGGGAATAGCTGACTTGCGCGGAAAAAGTCCTGCCGAGCGGGCACAAGCCATCATTGAAAATTGTGCACATCCCGACTATAAACAGCTTCTGTGGGACTATCTGAAGATTACTACCAAGGGACAAACCAGCCACAGCTTGTCGGCGGCTTTGGGCATGCATCAGGTTTTTATGCGCGAGGGAGATATGCGTCTTACTAATTGGGCTGATTTTCAGAAGTAAGTAATTGAAATTGATTGCGATAAAGGAATTGTTTCACGAAGAGACCTTGGCGTTTTATTAGAATGCCAAGGTCTTTTTTTGTGAGTGTATTTATCTCTTTTCTTCTTCCCAAAAAATGTTTTTTTTGAAATTTGCCTGCACCCTACACGTTTTTTGGGTTAACCTGTTTGTAAACAGAATGTTATGGCGTGTAGGGCGCAGTGTAGGACGGTGTAGGACGCCGGATTACCCTACACGCGCCTTACACGATTTTTGTAGTCATTGATAAGATAGTCAGATTCTTATCGCCAATCTGCAAGTTGCATATCTGTGGGCTTGAATAGGGTTATAAACAGGTTGTTGAAAGATGATGTAAATACTGTTTATATTATACGATGCAAAACATGATATAAACAGTCTATATATCTGTTTATGAATGAAAAATGAAGGTTATTTACATTATGTAAATAGAGTTGATATGGTTGAAAAGATTGTTCCTATTATGGTTGTTGGTCTCAAAATCATGCATTGTTGATACAAGAATATCCGCTTTAGTATGGCAGCCGTTATGGAATCGGCATGTTAATCCCACAGCCCAAAACCCAATAACCCAAAACTCAAAAACTCAACAACTTATAAACTTAAAAACTTACTTTCAAAAACTTACCAACTTACCGATAATTATTCCCGAACTCTTACTATCTTTGCACATTCGTGATAGAAATACGTAAAAATCAAATAAATAATAGCTTTGCTATGGAATATAATTTCAGAGAAATTGAAAAGAAATGGCAACAGAAGTGGGTGGATAACCAAACCTATAAAGTTGTTGAAGACGAATCAAAGAAAAAGTTCTATGTGTTGAATATGTTCCCCTATCCGTCGGGAGCCGGATTACACGTGGGTCATCCGCTTGGATATATTGCCAGCGATATTTATGCTCGCTTTAAACGCTTGCAGGGCTTTAACGTGTTAAATCCGATGGGATACGATGCCTATGGCTTGCCGGCTGAACAGTATGCCATCCAGACCGGACAGCATCCTGCCATTACGACGGCGACTAATATTAACCGCTATCGTGAGCAGCTGGATAAAATTGGGTTCTGTTTTGACTGGAACCGTGAAGTCCGTACTTGCGAACCGGGATATTATCACTGGACGCAGTGGGCTTTCATGCAAATGTTTAACAGCTTTTACTGCAATTCTTGTCAGAAGGCACAGCCTATCAGCAAGCTGGTTGACCACTTTGAGCAGAAAGGAACAGAAGGGCTGGATGTGGCTTGCAGTGAAGAGCTGAACTTTACAGCAGAGGAGTGGAAGGCAAAAAGCGAGAAAGAACAGCAGGAAATCTTGATGAACTACCGTATTGCCTATTTGGGTGAAACCATGGTAAACTGGTGTCCGGAACTGGGTACGGTGTTGGCAAACGATGAAGTGGTTGACGGAGTGTCTGAACGTGGAGGCTATCCGGTGGTGCAGAAAAAGATGCGTCAGTGGTGCTTGCGTGTATCGGCTTATGCACAGCGCTTGCTGGAAGGGCTGGAAACCGTTGACTGGACCGACTCGCTGAAGGAAACCCAGCGTAACTGGATTGGACGTTCGGAAGGTACGGAAGTGCGCTTCAAGGTGAAAGACAGTGATGTGGAATTTACCATCTTTACCACTCGTGCCGATACCATGTTCGGTGTAACCTTTATGGTACTGGCTCCGGAAAGCGAACTGGTGGCTCAGCTGACTACCGAGGCACAGAAAGCAGAAGTAGAGGCTTATCTTGATCGTACGAAGAAACGTACAGAGCGCGAGCGTATTGCCGACCGTCGTGTTACGGGTGTATTCAGCGGTTCGTATGCTGTTAATCCGTTTACAGGCGAGGCGGTTCCGGTATGGATTAGCGACTATGTACTTGCCGGTTACGGAACTGGAGCTATTATGGCGGTGCCGGCTCACGATAGTCGTGATTATGCTTTTGCCAAACACTTTAATTTGCCCATCATTCCTTTGGTAGAGGGATGTGATGTTTCTGAAGAAAGTTTTGATGCGAAAGAAGGAATCGTATGCAACTCTCCGAAAGCAGGAGTAACTCCATATTGCGACCTGAACTTGAACGGACTGACCGTGAAAGAAGCAATTGCTGCTACCAAGAAGTATGTGAAGGAGCATAACTTGGGACGGGTGAAGGTAAACTTCCGTCTGCGTGATGCCATCTTCTCTCGCCAGCGTTACTGGGGTGAACCGTTCCCGGTGTATTATAAAGACGGAATGCCCTACATGATTGATGAAAGCAAGCTTCCGCTTGAATTGCCCGAAGTCGCTAAGTTCCTGCCTACAGAAACAGGCGAGCCTCCGTTGGGACATGCTGCCAAGTGGGCTTGGGACGTGGAAAAAGGCGAAGTGGTAGAAAATACCAAAATTGATAATATAACTGTATTCCCGCTGGAGCTGAATACCATGCCGGGATTTGCCGGTTCTTCGGCTTACTATCTGCGCTATATGGATCCGCATAACACCGAAGCGTTGGTTTCGGAAAAGGCAGATCACTATTGGCAGAATGTAGACCTTTATGTGGGTGGTACTGAACATGCTACCGGTCACTTGATTTATTCGCGTTTCTGGAATAAATTCCTGTTCGACCTTGGCGTAAGCATGAAGGAAGAACCTTTCCAGAAACTGGTGAATCAAGGTATGATTCAGGGACGAAGCAATTTCGTTTATCGTATTAAAGATACCAATACCTTCGTTTCATTCGGACTGAAAAACCAGTACGATGTGACTCCGATTCATGTGGATGTGAACATCGTATCGAATGATGTACTCGATGTGGAAGCATTCAAAAACTGGCGTCCGGAATATAACAATGCCGAATTCGTGTTGGAAGACGGCAAATATATCTGCGGATGGGCGGTTGAAAAGATGAGTAAATCGATGTATAACGTGGTTAATCCGGATATGATTGTGGATAAGTACGGCGCCGACACGCTGCGTATGTATGAAATGTTCCTCGGTCCGGTAGAGCAGTCGAAACCATGGGATACGAACGGTATCGACGGTGTACACCGCTTCCTGAAAAAACTGTGGTCCTTGTTCTACGACCGTCAGGATAACTTCCTCCCGGCAGAAGGTGAGGCTACCAAGGAAGAGCTGAAGGCTATCCACAAGCTGATTAAGAAGGTGACAGGCGATATTGAAACTTTCTCTTACAACACGTCTATCAGTGCATTTATGATTTGTGTCAACGAACTGATGTCGTTGAAATGTCATAACAAAGCTGTGCTGAGCGACTTGGTTGTTTTGATTGCACCTTTTGCTCCGCATTTGGCTGAAGAATTGTGGGAAGCATTAGGCAATGCCACTACGGTGTGCGATGCCCAGTGGCCTGCCTTTAACGAAGAGTTCTTAAAGGAAGACAGCGTGAAATATACCATTTCGTTCAACGGGAAGGCGCGTTTCACGATGGAATTCCCTGCCGATGCCGACAATGACACCATTCAGGCTGCCGTATTGAGTGAAGAGCAGTCACAGAAATGGATTGAAGGCAAGACGCCGAAGAAAGTCATCATCGTACCGAAAAAGATTGTAAATATCGTACTTTAATTTAACCCGTTGCCGGCGCAGAAGGAGCAGACTGCTCCTTTCTGCGCCGCACGGCTTTTATTTAATCCTTACTTAAAACCCTTTTAACAGGAATTAAACAGTGGAAGCATCTTTACTACAGAAAAAAGTGGAGCGTGAAATACGAGACTATCTTGCCATCACGCTCGGATTGGTTTGTTATGCTGTCGGGTGGGCAGCGTTTTTGTTGCCTTACCAGATTACAACCGGAGGAGTGACGGGTATCGCAGCCATTATTTATTATGCCACCGGTGTGGAAATACAGGTATCTTACTTTTTTATCAATGCCGTATTTATGGCTTTTGCCTTGAAAATACTGGGACCGAGGTTCAGCTTGAAGACCATCTATGCCATTTTCATGCTGACTTTTCTGCTTTGGTTTTTCCAGATGCTTCTGAAAGATGAGGCTGGAAAGCTTCCTCAGTTGCTTGGTTCCGGACAAGATTTTATGGCTTGTGTTATCGGGGCAGGACTCTTGGGATTTGGTATCGGTGTGGTGTTCTGCCATAACGGAAGTACAGGTGGAACCGACATCATTGCCTGGATTATCAACAAGTATAAAGATGTGACGCTCGGGCGCATGATGATGTATTGCGACATCGTCATTATTTCATCTTGCTATTTCATCTTCCACGACTGGCGGAGGGTCTTGTTCGGCTTTGTGGTGCTGTTTATCATGAGCATCGTGATTGACTATGTTATTAACAGCACGCGGCAGTCGGTGCAATTTCTTATCTTCTCGCGGAAATACGAAGAGATTGCAGAGGGAATTGCTACACAGGTGGACCGCGGGGTAACCTTGCTCGACGGAAAAGGGTGGTACAGCAAACAGGAAATCAAAGTAGTGGTCGTACTGGCGAAGAAGCGTGAGTCGCTCGATATATTCCGTCTGGTGAAAGATATTGACCCCAATGCATTTATCTCGCAGAGTAATGTGGTGGGAGTATATGGTGAAGGTTTTGATAAACTGAAAGTAAAATGAAAAAGAAACTGGTTTTTGTAACAAACAATGCTCATAAGCTGGAGGAAGTCCGGGCGATATTGGGCAATACCATTGAGGTGTTAAGTCTGAATGATATAGATTGTCATGCCGATATTCCCGAAACGGCAGAAACGCTGGAAGGGAATGCTGCTTTGAAAGCACAATATATTTATGAGCATTTCGGAATGGATTGTTTTGCCGATGATACAGGATTGGAGGTTGAGGCTCTGGGGGGAGCTCCGGGAGTTTATTCAGCCCGTTATGCCGGGGGTGACGGTCACGATTCGGAAGCCAACATGAAAAAGTTGCTGGCTGAACTGGAAGGGGAAGTTAACCGCAGGGCGCAATTCCGTACGGCTATCTGCCTGATAGAGGGAGGAGAGAAGCGTCTGTTCGAAGGCATTGTAAAAGGAGTTATAATCGAAGAAAAACGCGGTCTGTCAGGGTTTGGATATGACCCGGTATTCGTTCCCGAAGGCTATGAAGAAACTTTTGCCGAGATGGGCAATGAAGAAAAAAACCGCATCAGCCATCGTGCCCGTGCGGTTCAGCAACTTTGTGCGTATCTCTTCGGTGAAGCGCATGAATCGGTTGCGCTTGATTGAGGAAGCAACAGCTAAGTACTTCGGTGGGAGTACTCCAGTACTCTGGTTAAAGTACTCCAGTACTTCGGCGGGAGTACTGCAGTACTTTACTTGAAGTACTGAGACAACAAGGCAACAAGTAGGTCTTCTGAAAAGTCCGGCTGATAGTTATCATGCGGTCAAGATATATGAAGTCTCGTCCACTTGTTACCTGAAGCCTCGTCACTTCGGATTTATACATTGAAACGGAAGTGCATGATGTCTCCGTCTTCCACTACATATTCCTTCCCTTCTACATTCAGTTTTCCGGCTTCACGTACGGCAGCTTCTGAGCCGTATTGAATGAAATCATCGTATTTGATGACTTCAGCGCGGATGAATCCTTTTTCAAAGTCCGTGTGGATGACTCCGGCACATTGCGGTGCTTTCCATCCGTTATGGAATGTCCATGCGCGTACTTCTATCTTTCCGGCAGTGAAATAAGTTTCCAGATTCAGCAGCTTGTAGGCAGCACGAATCAGACGGCTTACTCCCGATTCTTCCAGTCCCGCTTCCTGCAAGAACATCTGACGGTCTTCATAGGTTTCCAGTTCAGCAATGTCGGCTTCGGTTTTGGCAGCCACAATCAGAATTTCGGCACCTTCTTCTTTCACGGCTTCGCGTACCTGTTCTACATACTTGTTTCCGTTTACAGCACTGGCTTCGTCTACATTGCAGACATACATAACCGGCTTAGAGGTAAGCAGGAAGAGTTCGTGCGCAATTTTCTGTTCGTCTTTGGTATCAAACTGCACGGTACGTGCTGATTTTCCCTGCAGAAGTGCATCACGATAGCGTACCAAGACCTCGTAAGTTTGTTTAGCCACCTTGTCTCCGCCTGTCTGTGCTTGCTTCTGCACTTTCTGGATGCGGCTTTCGATGGTTTCAAGGTCTTTGAGCTGTAATTCGGTATCAATGATTTCCTTGTCGCGTACCGGGTCAACGCTTCCGTCTACATGGGTTACGTTTTCATCGTCAAAGCAGCGCAACACGTGCAGGATGGCATCTGTTTCGCGGATGTTGGCAAGGAACTTGTTTCCCAGACCTTCACCTTTGCTTGCTCCTTTTACCAGTCCGGCAATATCTACGATTTCCACCGTGGTAGGAACGATACGGTCAGGATTTACCAGTTCGGCGAGTTTGTTCAGGCGTTCGTCGGGAACGGTGATTACTCCTACATTGGGTTCAATGGTACAGAAAGGGAAGTTGGCAGCCTGTGCCTTAGCATTCGATAAACAGTTAAAAAGAGTCGATTTACCTACGTTGGGCAGACCGACAATTCCGCATTGTAGAGCCATAAGTATTTAGTTTTTTAGTTTTTAAGTTTATGAGTTTTGGGTCCTTAAACTTTTAAGTTCTTGTAACTTATTCAGTTTCGGAGTGCAAAGATACGCATTTAAGCAACATTCGCCAACACCCGTTCACGAAAAAGCGGATGTACTGATAACTTACAGTACATCCGCTTGCTTAGATGTTTTCATATTGCTTAGGCTTCAGTAGCCAAGCATTTTATGATCTTGTCAACTTGTTACCTTGTTCACTCGTCATCTGTTTATTTTCTTCATCCAGTTGGTTGTAGCACCATTGTCTTGGTAACCGCCACCTACGATGGTTGCTACGCGGGGACTTGCTTCCCAGTCAACTTCACGCTGGATATAAATCTTGTTGTTACCGATGGTAATCATGTTTTTTGCAGCATCGAAGCTCCAAGTTTGGTCGTTGCCCCAAGCTTCCGAAGTTACTTTACCGTCGGCACCCAAAGTGATGACTTTGGATTCGTATTGGGTAGCGTTACCATCGCTGGTACTGTTTTTGGCAGTCGGTTTCATTTGAATCAACTCCCAGTTACCTTCCAACTCTTCTTTTGCAATAGCCACCTTAGGTACAGCACCGTAACGTTCAGGCATTACGATAGGCCATCCGTCTTCTGTCCAGAGAATGCTGCGTACATGTCCCATCATGATGGCATTTGAAGCGTTGATACCCGGAACGTCAACGGGGAAACGTCCCTGTGAAGTATAATACCAGTTACCTTGTCCGTCGTCAAAAATACCACAGTGTGAGATACCTACCCATCCGTTGCTGTTGCTGAATTTGTAAGGAGCAGTCACTACTGGAAGCATTTCTATGCCTGCTGTAGCTGAATTGCCCTGCATATCTACATACGGTCCTTCAGGACGGTCGGCACGAACCACACGAGTATTATAAGCTACAGCCAACTGTCCGTAAGCCATGAACATATAATATTTCTGTGTTTGCGGATTGTAGATTACATCCGGACCTTCGGATGCTTGCCAGCGGTTGGTGCTATTTCCACGAGTGGCAACCAGTTTACCGAAGCTGTCAATGCTGTTTCCTTCCACAGTCCAAGGTTTAGCCAGCGGAGTAAGCGGCATACCGGTGCTTGGATTGACTTCCAGAGCGGCAAATCCACTGTGCCATGAGCCGTAAATCAGCCAATGCTTGCCTTCCGGGGTAATGGTATAGGTCGGGTCGATGGCATTGAATTTGAAGTAGGCATCCCAGTCGCCTGTTCCTCTGCGTCCCCATCCGTTTGCTTCCGTATTGGGCTGGTCGGAAGCAGAGCAAACCACCATACCTTTATCTTCCCATTGATTCGAAGCTGGATTGGAAGTTTCCATCAATCCGATGAAGGAACGCTCGGTCCATGAATTGTCGAAGTTTTCAGCTGTATTCTTTTTACCGGTCTTGATGTAGTTGTCGATAACCAGACTATAGTACATACGGTATAATCCGTTATTTACTTTACGAACTACCGGAGCCCAGTAACCGTAAGATATATCTTCTGCTTTGATGGGATCTAATTTTTTTCCTTCAGCATTAATCATTTCATTACGATATTCGTTTAGCTTTTCTACAGCCCAAGCCGGAGCCTCTTCCATGGTTGCTCCCAAGTATTCCCAATTTACAAGGTCTTTTGAGCGGCGGCAATGGAAATGTCCGTGACCTTCGTGTGCATTACCATACGAAGCATCGGTTTGATACATATAGTAATAACCGTCTTCAGCCAGCATTACCGAGGGGTCGTGTACGTTAGCCAAGTTCCATTTGCTGTTGTTTTCCCATCCGGCAATGGCGGTATAGTTGTCATCGTAGGTGGGAGCTTCGTAGTCGGCGAGCTGTTCTTCTAAAGTCTGTGCGCCAGTAGTTGCGGTGAAGGTTTCCGAATAGGTGTAGCGGCTGTTTCCATAAACGAAGGCGCGTACAAAGTATTCGGTATTTCCTTTCAATCCGGTAATGGTAGCTGTAAAGTTTTCGTCAGCCTCCACCATATTGTCCTTAATAGTAGGAGTCTGATTGGTGAGGCTGTAGCAGAATCCTCTTTTTACTACGTTCCCTACATTGCCGTCTAAGGTAGCAGTAAGGGTAAGTGAAGTACCTGTGGTGGCAGAGGCAGAAGGTAAGGCAATGGCTACATCGCCTTTACTGTTGTATTCGATATTGTCCAAACCGTCGGTGCAGGCAAAGAATGCCATTGCGGTGAACAGGGAGGTCAATATAATGATAGGTTTGTTCATGGATTTGTTTTTTTAGTTCCCTACCGCCGCTTTCCTTGTGGAATGGACGGTAGGGGATGAGTATAAAGTTTATTTATTAAATACGAGGTGACATTTATCTACAGTCAAGGCAAAATATAAATCGTTAGCATTTACATCGTTAATGCCCAAGTAATACTGAGTGTAAACAGCTTTGTTCCCTTTCATTACAGCTAAAACATCAGCTGTTCCATTTCCGTTGTTTGTAACAAAGATCGTAACTTTTGCTCCATTCATATCTGTAAGCCAAGATGCAGAGTTACCATGTGTGCTATTGTGGATACAAGCCTCATATCCTTTTCCATCAGGATTATTATCTGTATTCGCATCCCAACCATAGTTGTCTGCACGAACTACTGAATATTCTTTATTCTTGGCTGCGTTGCGTAATATTACTACAAAGTTATTAAATACGCCGGCTCCAGATGTATAGTTAGTAAATGAAATGGCTTTTGTTTTACCAGATTCTACTTTGAAGTCATCAGAGTGTGCGCCCCACCATCCTGTACTATTATCTGTAGCACCGACTGTGGGGGTGCTGTTTGTTACTTCTTCATCTGCTTTTTTAACAATAACATTTACTTCTACATTTGTCTTTTTCCCATTTTCGGTTGTAATTGTAACAGTTTGTTTACCATTCATCGCAGGAATATGAGAGAACGTGAGCTTGTCTTCTGCGGTTAAAGTTCTTTTGTTTCCGCTTGTTAGAGTTGCTTCAACTTCCATTCCGGTTGGATCGAAAGCGAGTGTAGCACCGGTTAATGATTCAGTAGCTTTTGCTGTGTAATACGTATAATTTTGTCTTGTCGGATTAGTGGTTACTTTAATTGAAGCAATTTGTTCAACAACGTTAAACTTCGCATTTGCCATAATCGGAGCATCGCAGTTTTCACCCTTGAAGGTCTTGTTATAAACGGCAACCAATGCTTTTTCACCCGGTATGATTAAATCAGGAATAGCAGAGAACTGGAGTTCTTCCGCTTTTACGGTTTTCTTCACACCTTCTTCAAAGGTAACTTCGGCTGTAATGTCTTTTACCACATCTTCCAGTTTGCTTCCGGTTGTTACATTTTTAGGAACTCCTGCCAATACCATTGATACTGGATTCTTATCGGCAGCTGAAGTTAAACCGCCAATCGGCTCAATGTTGGTTTGAAGAAATTCGATATATGAGCCTTCAGGTACAAGGAAGCATCGGATTTGAGTATTGCTTGCATCTGCGTTTAGATTTTCTAATTGATAAGGTTGTTGATAGGTTTTAGTAACAGTCCCATTGGTCATTTTTACAGTAAAAGCTTCCGCATTCGTACGGTCAATGGTAAGAGTTACTTTGCCACCTAATTTCTGTACATTAGGGTCTTCCTCCTTATCTCCTTCAGGGCTTAATGGCATTGTACTTGACATATACTGAGCATCAATGTAATCGCCCCACTGAGAGTTTTTTCCTTCAGCTAAGTCAAAGCGAATAGCACCATATTCTTTATATCCATCTCCACCACGATCAACATCGTTTGTCAAAATGAGGGCAAAGTTCTTATAATATGTATTGTCACCGGGATTGATGTGCAGATTGAATACACCATTCCATTTTTGTCCGTCGGGTACTACATAATATTTAGAGAATGCTTGCCAAAATCCACTGGTGTAATCTGTATTACCAATGGTATATACATCTTCCAGCATTCCTTCCAGTTCTTCTTCCTCTTGAGGGTCGTTTTTAGAATCTTCTATTTCCTGTATTTTATCGGAAATCCAGTCGGGCGCATTTACATCATAAAGTTCACCGCCCTCGCAACCTGTCAAAGCGAGTAAACCAAAGGCTGCGTATGCTAATTTCTTGAGTTGTCTCATTGTCTTAAATTTAAAAAGGTAATTGAATTAAGGTTTCTCCCCTTGAGGTAGCTCCCTATCGGGGTCCGACGGGGGAGAAACTATTCTTTGGGTCTGTTTTTAATTGTTTAAATCTACAACCGGACGTACTGACCAGCCTTTTTCCTTGAAATAAGCTGTGTTGTCAGAACTGTTGTTAGCTGAGTTTCCTTCCAAGTTCGGATTCTTGTTCATCAGTGACTGTACGATAGGCAAGAACTCATGACCCGGGCGGAAGGTGTTATAGGTACTCTTCAGTTCCTTGTTGGTAGCTATATCGCTGTAGCTTACCGGTTCCTTGATGTCTTGGGTAGAAAGGCGTACGGTTCCGTGTTCTTTCAACTGCTGCAAGCGCCCCTGGTCATAGAAGAATCCCCAACGGATGAGGTCGAAACCTCTACCGAACTCGCATCCGAATTCTTTCGGGCGTTCTACGTTGGCAATCTGTTCAAACAGTTTGTCGGCTGTATCGAAGTCTTCCAATTCCAAATCTTTCAAGTTTGCACGGCGACGCACTTCATTAATCCAGTCGATAGCCTGCTGGGTCGGTCCGTTTACTTCGTTTTCACATTCGGCAGCGCGGAGCAATACATCTGAGTAACGCATCATGCGCAGGTTAATACCGTCTTTCAAACCAGTAATCACGGTGCTGTATAAGCCGGTACGCAGGTTGGTAAACTTGGCGATGGGCAGACCACCGAAGGTTTTATTAGTTATTAGGTCTTTGTCTGCTTTAAGTTCGTGTGTATAAGCCACATTTCCGTATTCAAAGCCTTCCCAGTCAGTTTCATAGGTACCGATAGTCCAGTAGAGACGTGGGTCAAGCTTGCCTTCAGTAGTACGTTCTTGTTTGAAGAGCTGATACAGCCAGGGAGAAGCAGCAATATCTGCCCAACCTCCATATTCACCCGGACCGAAGTTACTCTCGATAGCTGAACCTTGGCTGGCATTCGGACTGGTGTTTACCGGAGTCCATTCGTCATCGGGTCCTTGGTTGCCGTAGTCCAAATATTGCACTTCGAACAAGCTTTCATCGTTATTCTCGTAAGCCGTTCCTTCGCGGAAATTATCTCCGTAATTGTCCATCAGGCGGTATGTACCATATTTCTTGTCAATGATGTCTTTCAAAACGGTGAGTGCTTCGCTGTATTTATGGCGTACCATGAGTGTACGGGCATAATAACCGGCTGCCGATCCACAAGTAGCGCGTCCGCCTGCCCATTCAGAGCCTGTATCACGTGAAGGCAGCAAGTCTTTGGCTTCACTGAAATCCTTTTCTACTTGATCAAGCACTTCATCGTAGGTGCTGTTCTTTCCATACAGACCGTCAAGTGAAGAATAGGTTTCATAGTCGGTAATAAGTGGCGGATTCTGATAATATCCAGCCAAGTTATAGTAAGCCAGACCACGGAGGAAGAGCATCTGTCCTTTGATATGCTTCATCTTTTCAGTGAGTTGGCTGTTGTCTTCTCCACAGCGAGAGAGAGCAAAGTTACAAACGTTGATGGTATAATACCATTCACGCCACGGCCACCAGGTAATATCAGAAGTTACTTCTGCATTCATATCATCGAAGGGCAGATACCATACCTGAGAAGCATTCCATGCCTCATCGCCTCGGCATACATCAATGGTGTAACCTACGCGGGCATATGAACCCTCCATGCGGATGTGGTTATAGGCAGCAATCACACTTTCCTCTAAGTCGTCGGCATTGAATCCGAAAGTGCTTGAGGTCTGTTGGTTGGGATTCAGCAGCTCCAATTTGTCTGCGCAGGAAGATGCGCCAAGTCCCAATAAGAGAATGAGTGAGTATTTATATAGTTTCATAACTTATGTTTTTAGTAATTAGATTAGAAAGTGAAGTGAACGCCACACATAAAGGTGCGTGCGGTAGGATACGAACAGAAGTTGTAACCCGGAGTGAAAGTTCCTCCTGCAAAGTCTACGTTATATCCGTGATAACCGGTGAAGGTGTGAAGGTTTTGTGCCGACACGTAAAGACGGACATCGGATACATATTTGCCGAACCAGCTGTTAGGGAAGTTATAGCCTAATTCAATGTTGGCAATCTTCCAGTAAGCAGCATTCTGGATTTTTCGTGAACTGAACAAGTCGTTCCAGCCTAAGCTTGCACTGTTGGTTACATAGGTACGCGGAACATTTGAGATATAAGTTCCGTCTTCGCTGAAGCGGTTGGCATCGAGCATGGCAACATCTTTGTTACCCCATCCGTAGCAAGAGCTCAGTGAGTTATAAATATCATCGCTTACATGGTAGTTGAATGCACCGAAAGTAGCAATGCTTAAGTCAAAGCGTTTGTATTCGAAGCGTGCGTTCAAACCGAAATGAACTTTTGCCATACCGCTTCCCAATACCACTTGGTCGTTTGCATCAACTTTACCATCGTTGTTCACGTCTTTATACAGACAGTCACCCACGTTGGCGCCTTCTTGAGTAGCATGGTTGTCGAGGTCGGCTTGTGTACGGGCAATACCTTCGTATTCCCATCCGTAGAACTGACCGATTTCTTCGCCTACCTTGGTGATATAAGCTCCGGAGATAAATGATTCTGTGCCGAATCCCAAGGAAGTTACTTTGTTTTTCACGGTGCTCAGGTTACCCGAGAATTCATATTTGAAATCGTGGTCACGGTTGCGGTAAGTAGCTGAGAACTCGAAACCGGAGTTGTTCATAGAGGCTGCGTTCATGGTTACAGTAGTGTTTGATACACCAGCCTGTTCAGGTACCGGAACTGCATAAAGCAAGTCTTCGTTGGTGTTTTTATACCATTCAGCAGTAAATTCCAGGCGGTTGTTGAAGAATGCAAGGTCCACGCCTACGTTGTAAGTTTTCTTCTTTTCCCATGCCAGATTGTTATCCACAAAAGTAGATACAGCTGAACCGGTAACTGTGGTACCATTGAAGTTGTACGTCATGTTGTTGCGGTTCATTACTGCCTGATACATGTATTCACCGATGTTTTCGTTACCCAGTTCACCATAGCTGGCACGAACCTTGAACATGTTTACGATGTCATGGCTGAACGGGAAGAATTTTTCCTTATCAAAGCGCCATCCCAAAGAAACAGAAGGGAATGTTCCCCAACGGATTTTATTTGACAGACGAGAACTTCCGTCGCGACGAACCGTAGCCGAGAACAGATAGCGGTCATCGTAATTGTAGTTGATACGGCCGATGTATGACAAGATAGCATGTTTGTATTCATAGCTTTCAGAGAAAGTGTCGGCACCGTTCTGAAGCTGTAGGAAGTAGGGTTCAGTGAAGTTGATACCCCATCCGGTAAGCAGGTCGGTATTTTCTTCTTCATAAGTCTGACCGGCAATTACGTTGATGTGATGTTTGCCGATTGTACCGTCGTAAGTAAGCACGTTTTCAATCAAGGCATCCGAGTAGTTACGTGAACCTTTGGTCAAACGTTCGTTGCTCTTGGCTAGATATACACGGTTACTCTGTACCCATGCCGGAATCCAAGTGAAGTCCTTGCAGAAGGTCTTGCTATAAGAAAGGTTAATCTTATAATTGAGTTTGTGATTCTTGCTTTCGAAGCCAAACATTTTGAATAAATCTACGTCAGCCGAGCCGGTACCTACGAAGCGGTCTACACGTGTGTTACGTTTCAGCAGGTTGTTTACCAGCAAGGGGTTGGATGCAGAGATATCTCCGTGTACAGTGTCATAATATACACCATATCCGTATGCGTCATAGTTGAAGTTGTTGGCAATACCTACCAAGTTGTCAAGCACCCAAGTTTCGTTGTCGTAAGCCTTGATGGTAGGCTGCATCAGCAAGGTTCCGCGCAATACGTTGGTTACGTCGCCATATAATCCCTGTACATATTCAGAAGCGTTTGACAAACCCATGTTGTCTTGGTCAGAGTGTGAATAAACCACGCTGGTCTGGAATTTGATGAACTTGGTATCCATCGTGTTGTTTACACGGGCAGTGTAACGTTCGTAGTTCGGACCTGCACCTTCAAGTGTTCCTTTCTGGTTAAAGTAGTCTAATGAGATATTATAGGTATTGTTGGCTCCACCTCCTGAAAGGTTTACGTTGTGGTTCTGGCGGATACCTGTTTTGAATACTTCTTTAAACCAGTTGGTGTTGGTGTTATCCTGGAACTGGTATTTCCCGGTTTCAGGATTGAGTTTATAACCTGATGGCAACGGCGTATTTGAGTTGGCACAAGCTTGAGCCAGATATTCGCTGTATTGGTTTGCATCCATTACATCATATACGTTGTCAGGGATAATATCCATACCCACATATCCGTTATAATTTACTTTCAGCGGCTGGTCTTTCTGTCCGCGTTTGGTAGTGATGATGATTACACCATTAGCTGCACGTGAACCATAGATAGCTGCAGCTGAAGCATCTTTCAATACCTGAATGGTTTCAATATCGTTTGAAGAGAAGTCGCGGATAGAAGTTCCCATAGGTACACCATCGATTACATAAAGAGGAGCAGTGCTACCAAATGAACCGACACCACGGATACGTACGGTAGGGTCTGCACCCGGCTGTCCGTCTGAGGTAATCTGTACACCAGAAACTTTACCTTCAAGCATGGTGGATATATTAGAGTTGGATGTTTGTTTCAAGGCTTCTGCATCGACGATAGCTACTGAGCCGGTCAAGTCAGACTTTTTCTGTGTACCGTAACCTACTACGACTACTTGCTCCAACATTAAGTCATCGGTTTGTAACTGGATGGGGTCAAGAATAGCACGATTGCGAACTGCAATTTCACGTTCTTTGTAACCTACATAACTGATAATAAGCGTAGCGTTTCCGGCAACTTCCAACTGAAAGTTTCCGTCTAAATCGGTGGTTGTTCCACCTTGTCCGTTTTTGATTCGAACTGTTGCTCCTAACAAAGGTTCACCCATTTCGTCGACAACTTGACCACGGACCTTTATAGTCGGTGATTGTGCCACGGCTGCCATGGCAGGTGTGGGAAGCACCGTTGTACCGCCAAGGATACACATACCAAGCATTGCGGAGAAAATAAATTGTTTTTTCATCTTTAGTGGTATTAAATTTAAATTATTTAAATAAGCAGATTAAAAATGTTTTGTATAGTTTCAGTTAGACGTTCAATTCAGTTTAACTTCTGTTGATTCATCCTTTGTTTTGTGCTTGATGGAGAGCAGAGGTATTTTATCAACTGAAAGCTCCGTGCTTACTTTATATTAAAGGTGGATGAGGCTTGAAGCGCTTGTAAGTAGAGACGCTTGTTGCTCGTTGGTTGTTTTTCATAATAGTTCCGATATTAGTTATTTGATATATTTTTTTAGAACTTTTCGCAAATGTACGTATATTGTAATAATAGGGGGTGGACAAAATGAAAATAAAGGTGGACAAATGGACTTTATGAACTGGAAGGTTGAAGCTTGTAAAAATGTCTCGTGTTTTTATATCTCAGAATATCAGTTGTTTATAATGCAGACTTTTGGACTTAAATAGAAACGAGAAGAAAGTTTGTCTAGGTGCAATGTTTTTTTCTTATGTTACTTGTTTCATGAATAGACATAGATAGAAGCGGGCTTCATAGCGGCTGTTTAGACAGTCAGAAAATAGGTTGTTTTAACTTGATTGGAAGGTAGGGTGTTGCTTTTTGTTTGTAGAGCGGAGTACAAAAAAAGAGGCACTTCTCGCGAGGTGCCTCTTGTAAAAGAGAGTTTATGAGTTTTATGTTATTTTTGTAGAGAGTTTATTTATCCATTGTAACAGTCATTTCCGGAACCAAAACGAAAGTTTTCTTTTTAGCGTTCCATTTGTAGTATTCAGTTGTAATGCTCTTGCTATCGTAAGTATAACGGATGCACAAATCATTGTCCCAGCGATTTTTTGTGCTGTTCCATTTTTGAGACAGATTTTCAGTCATTTGCTTGTTTTCGTCATACTTATAGTTATACTTCATATAGTTAGTAAGCATGTTTCCGTCCATTTTGTAAACGGTTTCAGCTACTTTCATGCCATTTACTTCTTCCGCATTATAAATTAAATTATTGTCCGGAGTTGAAGCATAGATTGTTACATTAGCGATAAATGCGATTACTACTGCGATTACGATTTTCATAAGATTGAGAGCTTTCATGTTTTTTATGTTTTAAGGTTTTACTTTCTTTTTGTTTATCTTTACACTGCAAAAGTAGTAAAACTCTTGATATGTTGTATGCGTTAAGCCTAAAAAAATTATGAAAATTAGCAATTTGTTAGTAATTAAACGCTTATTAACAATTGATTCCCTTTAATGAGCTTCCAGCCAATTTTGACCCCAACCGCAGTCTGCATGCAAAGGTACTTTCATTTTGTAAGCAGCCTCCATCTCTGAAAGCACGATTTGCTCTACTTTTCCGCGTTCTGAAGGCACTACGCTGAAGTTTAATTCGTCATGAACCTGAAGAATCATCTTCGATTGTAACCCTTCTTTTTTGAAGCGTTGGTAGATTCGGATCATGGCAACTTTTATAATATCAGCCGCACTTCCCTGAATCGGTGCGTTGATTGCATTTCTTTCGGCATAGCCGCGCACCACGGCATTTCGTGAGTTGATGTCCGGAAGATAGCGCTTACGTTTGAAGATGGTTTCAATATATCCCTTTTCGCGTGCCACCTGAATGCTCTTGTCCATATACTCTTTTACGTGCGGATAGTTTTCAAAATAGCCGTCAATCAGTTCTTTTGCTTCTTTCCGGTCTACATTCAACCGTTCTGCCAGTCCGAATACAGAGATTCCATAAATGATACCGAAGTTAGCTGTTTTAGCCTTGCTTCGCTGTTCGCGGGTAACTTCCTCTAATTTTACCTTATATATCTTAGCAGCAGTAGCAGCATGAATATCCTGTTCGTTATTGAAGGCATCAATCATGTGAGGGTCTTCGCTTAAGTGCGCCATGATGCGCAGTTCAATTTGTGAATAGTCGGCAGAAAAGAATTCGCATCCGTCGTCGGGGATAAATGCTTTTCTGATTTCTTTTCCGTCTTCATTACGTATCGGAATATTCTGCAGGTTCGGGTTGCTTGAACTCAATCGTCCGGTAGCCGTCACCGTTTGGTTAAATGAAGTATGGATTCTTCCTGTAGTCGGATTAATCAGTAGGGGAAGAGCATCAATATAAGTGCCGAGCAGCTTTTTCAGACCTCGGTGTTCCAGAATTTTCCCGATGATTTCATGTTTGCCCCGTAAGCTCTCAAGTACCTCTTCCGATGTAACATATTGTCCGGTTTTGGTTTTCTTGGCTTTTTCTATAATTTTCATCCGGTCGAACAAAACTTCTCCCACTTGCTTGGGCGAGGCAATATTAAAGTCCACTCCTGCCATTTGATGAACTTCCTCTTCTATTTGATGCATACGGGCAGTAAAGTGTTTTGAGGTTTCCTTCAAGGCTTCGGTGTCAATGCGCACTCCGTTTCTTTCCATATAGGCAAGTACGGGTACGAGTGGCATTTCTATTTCCTCGAACAGCGGCTTTACTCCATTTTCTTCCAGTTCCTTTTCCAACTTATTTTTAAGCTTCAAGGTAACATCGGCATCTTCGCAGGCATATTTGTATACAGCTTCGGGGGCAAGGTCACACATGTTTCCCTGATTTTTCCCTTTGGCTCCGATGAGTTCTTCTATTTTAATGGTTTCATATTTCAGATAGATTTCGGCAAGGTAGTCCATTCCATGGCGCAGTTCGGGCTGAAGTACATAATGGGCAATCATGGTGTCGAATAACGGACCACGCACTTCCACACCATAGTTGCCAAGGACAAGCATATCGTATTTTATATTTTGTCCCACCTTTACTGTTTTTTCATTTTCGAAGGCTGGCTTAAATAAATCTACTATTTTTTGTGCTTCTTCCCGGTTGGCAGGAACTGGAACATAAAATGCTTGGTTTTCGGCATACGAAAAGCTCATGCCGACCAATTCGGCACTCATCGCATCGGTTCCTGTGGTCTCCGTGTCTAGACTGAAAATTTCTTTTGTAAGGATATTTTGTAATAATTCGTATTGTTTCTCTTCTGTATCAATAAGTTGATAGTCGAAAGTGGCATCTTCAAGGCGCGTGAGATTTGAATTTTTGGCAGCATCTGTATCTTCGGGCGCAAATAATCCAAAGAGATCGCCTTGCAAAGGGGTAGATGAGGGAGCTATTTTCTTTTCAGTTTTCAGCACCCTGTCCATTAAGGTACGAAACTCCATTTCCTCAAAAATTTTACGAAGTGCTTCCTCATCGGGTGCTTCTCGTTTTAAAGCATCCATGTCGAGTGTAATGGGTACATCGATTTTAATGGTTGCAAGAAATTTAGAGAAAGCAATCTGTTCGCGGTTTGTTTCCACCTTGGTTCGGATTGCTCCTTTCAGCTGGTCGGTGTGGGCAAGCAGGTTTTCAATGCTGCCGAATTGGGCAATCAGTTTCTGTGCTGTTTTTTCTCCCACTCCCGGACATCCAGGAATATTGTCAGCAGTGTCTCCCATGAGTCCGAGCATGTCAATGACCTGTGAAGGCGACTGGATGTCGAATTTAGCCTTCACTTCTTCCACTCCCATTACTTCGAATTCCTTGTCACCATACTTGGGGCGATACATAAATACATTTTCGCTGACCAGCTGACCATAGTCTTTATCAGGGGTCATCATATAGGTAGATATACCCTTTTGTCCGGCTTGGGTTGCCAAGGTTCCTATCACATCATCGGCTTCATATCCGCTTACCTCAAGGATAGGTATGTGATAGGCTCTGATGATGTCTTTGATAACCGGAA
This sequence comes from uncultured Bacteroides sp., assembly GCA_900546645.1. Classification (GTDB taxonomy): domain Bacteria; phylum Bacteroidota; class Bacteroidia; order Bacteroidales; family Bacteroidaceae; genus Phocaeicola. Next base: position 29,873 of record URDR01000009.1, read on the forward strand.
CCGAGAGGCGGATTGCTTCCGGAGTAGCTTCACGCTGAGCCTTATACTGTTCGTAAGCCTCATGGCGGAAGGTAGGACCGGCAGGATCGAAGGCGATTCCGATGTGAGTAGGCTCTTCTTTCTTCAAGACATCTTCCAATGTATTCACAAAGCCCAGTACGGCCGAAGTATTGAAACCTTTTGAGTTGATGCGTGGATTTTTGATAAAAGCGTAATACGCACGATAGATGAGTGCATACGCGTCGAGTAGAAATAATTTCTCCATTCGTGTAAAAATCTTAAGTTTAAGGCATAAAAGTACAAAAAAATACGCTATTCGCTGTTTTATTATTACTTTTGTGCGATAATTAACTGTTGCATGGAGAAGATTGAATTAATCAAGTTACCGATAGAAAAAGAATTGGATGAGTTTAGAGCGCTTTTTGAAGCATCGCTCAACAGCACGAATCCCTTGCTGAATGAAGTGCTTGCGTATATCAAGAACCGTAACGGGAAGATGATGCGTCCTATTCTGGTGTTGCTGATGGCGAAGCTTTTCGGCAAGGTGACCCATGCTACCCTGCATGCAGCTTTGTCGCTTGAACTGCTTCATACCGCCAGCTTGGTACACGATGACGTAGTTGATGAAAGCGATAAGCGGCGCGGTCAGTCGTCGGTCAATGCAATTTATAATAATAAAGTATCGGTACTGGTGGGCGATTATATGCTTGCTTCGAGCTTGAAGCATGCGGCACATTCTGGAATGCTTGAACTGGTAGAGCTGGTAGCGCGTCTGGGGCAGGAACTTTCAGAAGGAGAGATCATCCAGTTGGCAAACACTTCAAACCGCGACTTCTCGGAAGAAATTTATTTTGATGTCATCCGCAAGAAGACCGCCGCACTGTTTACGGCAAGTGCTGAGAGTGGGGCAGTATCTGTTCATGCAGCCCCCGAAACGGTTCGTAACGCAGCTCTTTTCGGCGAAATGATTGGAGTGGCTTTTCAGATTAAAGACGATATTTTTGATTATTATGAATCACCGGAGCTGGGCAAGCCGACGGGGAATGATATGCTGGAAGGTAAACTGACTCTGCCAGCGCTTTATTTATTAAACCGCACTCAGGATGAATGTTTGCGTGAGCTGGCTCTCCGCATCCGGTCCATGGAGGCTTCGAAAGAAGAGATTGCTTCTTTCGTTGAGAGAGTAAAGCAGGAGGGGGGTATCGAGTATGCCGAACAAGTGATGTATACCTACCGCAATAAGGCATTGGCTTTGCTTCCTGAATCAGCTGATGCATCACTCTGTGAAGCCTTGACAACTTATATTGATTATGTAATCGAGCGGAAATTGTAATCGGATATATATATAGAAGAAGCCTCTTGTTACTTCTTCTTTGATTACTGGATAAAACAAAACGCGCTTTAGATGTTGGCTCAAATATCTAAAGCGCGTTTTTGTTTACTCTTTTAGGGAGGAAAGACTTAGAAGAACTTCGTTTCCTCGCCTACAATCTCAGAAAGCAGCAGGTTGGCAAGTCGACTGGTTCCTAAGCGGAACAGTTCATTATTCAGCCATTCCTCGCCTAATACCTCTTTTACGATGGTATAATAGGTAAGTGCATCGTTGACCGTGTTGATGCCTCCTGCAGGTTTGAATCCGACTTTGCGTCCGGTTTCCTTGAAGTATTCCTTGATGGCCTGACACATTACGTACGCTGCTTCGGGAGTCGCTGCCGGATTTTCTTTGCCGGTAGAAGTCTTGATGAAGTCAGCACCTGAATACATGGCAAGGATAGAAGCCTTTTTGATGTTCGATGCAGTGGCAAGCGCACCGGTTTCAAGAATCACTTTCAAGTGGTGGTTACCGCATACTTCTTTCAGTTCTTCTATTTCATCGCACATACCTTCATAGTCGCCGCTCAAGAATTTTCCTACTGCAATGACGATGTCAATTTCATCGGCTCCGGTATGCAGAGCCATAGCGGTTTCTGCCACCTTGATTTCGGTGAATGTCTGCGATGAAGGAAACCCGCCCGATACGCAAGCTATCTTCACATCGTCGGCTTCCAGCGTGTCGTTTACCACTTCTGCCATGTTCGGATAAACACAGATGGCAGCTACGTTTTTCAGATCGGGATAGCGGTCCACGAACTCGTTGACCTTGGCAGTGAAACGCAAAACGCTTTCATCGCTGTCAGTACATTTCAGTGTGGTAAGATCAATGCAGTTGAATAAAAATTTCTTTACATCTTGCGTGTCGTTTTCCTGTAGATGCTTTTCTATCAAAAGAGCCGTTTTTCTGGCTGTTTCTTCGTCGTTCAGGCAGGTATCATATTTGCTCAGTGCCAGGTGATATTTATCCGGCTGATGCAGATGTTCGGTGTCCTCTTCCTCTTCACAATGACATTCGCAGTCGTCATCACATGCACATTCATAGACGTGGTTTTCTCCGCATCCGCATGATTCTTCGTGGTGGTGGGTGTGGTTATGTCCACATTCGCACGCTTCTTCGTGGTTATACTTCATATGTTTTAGTTTTTAAGTTTTTAAGTTGTTGGTTTTTTGGGTTTATAAGTTTTTGAGTTTTGGGTTGTTCTTATGCCGGTCTTTATCTCTGCTCGTTTTCTTCTCCAGATTTTTCCGGAAGGCTTCAGTAAGGTTCACTCCCGTCTGATTTGCCAAGCAGATAAGCACCCATAATACATCAGCCATTTCATCTCCCAAATCGTGGTTTTCTCCTTTTTTAAATGATTGATCACCGTAGGTGCGTGCCATGATGCGGGCAAGTTCACCTACTTCTTCGGTCAGAACAGCCATATTGGTCAGTTCGCTGAAATAGCGTACTCCATATGTTTTGATCCATTGGTCAACGCTTTGCTGTGCTTCTTCGAGAGTCATATGATGTTGAGTTTTTAAGTTTTTGAGTTTGGAGTTTTTGAACTTTCGGGTTCTTGAGTTTAGTGACTTCTAACTAATTGTTCTTATGTCTAAAGCAAGATAACTCGTTAATCGGACCAACTTCTTATTCCTTGTTTTTTGTATCCATACAGATGGTAACCGGACCATTGTTCAGTAACTCTACCTTCATATCAGCTCCAAATTCTCCAGTTCCTACTTCTTTCCCGAGGGCGATACTCACCTCATTGCAGAAGTATTCATAAAGAGGAATGGCAGTTTCCGGGCGTGCGGCGCGAATATACGACGGGCGGTTTCCTTTCTTCGTTGATGCCATTAAAGTAAACTGGCTGACGATAAGAATCTCTCCGTTGATATCGAGAATAGACCGGTTCATTACCCCGTTTTCATCATCAAACACACGCAGATTGACAATCTTTTTACAGAGCCAGTCGGCATCTTCTTGGGTGTCGGCTTCTTCAATTCCGACTAATATCATAAATCCTTCCTTGATGGCAGATTTGCAAGTTCCGTCAATGGTTACGGAAGCATGACTTACTCGTTGGATTACTACTCTCATTGCTGTTTTTTTTTACTCAGGTGATAAGTTGACGAGTTGACGAGGTTTCAGTTTCTAGGGTATCTAAAGCCTAGTCAACTCGTCACCTGAAACCTGGTCAACTAATTAAAGCCTTACAGACTCATCTACAAAAATACGAAAATAATTTTTATTTTAGGTTTTCCTTGATACTTTTTGCAGCGGCATTACCTACCACTTCAGTAAGCTCCTCCAAACTTGCCTGTTTGATTCGGGCAACGCTTTTGAAGGCTTTCAGTAAGGTGGCTTTGCGTTTTTCTCCGATGCCCTGAATAGAATCAAGGGCAGAGGCTACCTGACTCTTGCTTCGCTTGTCACGATGGAAGGTAATGGCGAACCGATGTACCTCATCCTGTATCCGTTCGAGCAGATGAAATAGGGGAGTACCTTGTTTGATTCCAATGCTGGCAGGTGGAAAGCCATAGAGCACTTCCGAGGTACGGTGACGTCCGTCTTTCGCTAATCCGGCTATGGGAATGTTCAGCTGAAGCTCGTCCTCGATAATCTGCCGTACCACTTCCATTTGTCCTTTACCTCCATCTGTAAGAATCAAGTCGGGCAGTTCTCCCTGTTCGTTCAGGATGCGTGTATATCGTCGGCGCACCACCTCCTGCATAGATGCATAATCGTCCGGTCCTTCCACGGTCTTGATGATATATTTCCGGTAATCCTTCTTGCTGGGTTTCGCTTTTTTAAAGACAACACAGGCAGCCACTGCATCCGATCCCTGGATATTCGAGTTGTCAAAGCATTCAATGTGAACCGGCATTTTGGGGAGGTGCAGCTGTTCCTGTATTTCTTTCATGAGCCGTACACTGCGCTGTTCCGGATTGAGCTTCTCGGCTTGCTTCAGTCGGTCGAGCTTGTACTGCTTTACATTCATGATAGAAAGTTCCAGCAGGTGCTTTTTCTCTCCTCGTTGAGGAATGGTAAATGTCACCCCCTGCATTTCCATATCCAGCTCAAAAGGTACGATGATTTCTTTAGACAGACTCTTATACCGTTCTCTCATTTCTGCAATACCTAATTGCAGCAGCTCTTCTTTACTTTCTCCCATCTGTACTTTATACTCGAATGTGAATGCTTGGTTCACGCATCCGTTTGTGATGTGCAGGTAATTGATGTATGCCGCATTTTCATCTGTCTCTATAGAGAATACATCGATGTTGTGAAAAGAAGAACTGACCACTTCACTCTTGGCGCGGTAGCTTTCTATGAGTTCGTATTTCTCTTTAATCTTTTGAGCTTCCTCAAACCTCATTTCGCTTGCTAACGCTTGCATTTCTTTAAGCATGCTACTGCTTATGGCCTGTGTATTTCCCCTTAGAATCTCCCGGACGGCAGCAATATTCTCCATGTAATCATCCTGCGACTGAAGTCCGGTGCAGGGTGCTTTGCAGTTCTTAATATGATACTCCAGGCAAACATTGAATTTGCCTTGATGTATATTCTCCGGAGTAAGTGCCAGCTTGCAGGTGCGGAGCGGATAAAGTTTCTTTATCAGTGCAAGCACAGCCTGCATGGAAGGAATGTGACTGTAGGGGCCGTAATAAGTGGAGCCGTCGCGCACCACTCTTCGTGTACTGAACACACGGGGAAAATACTCATTGCTTACACAGATAGAAGGGTAGGTCTTGTCATCTTTCAGCAGGACATTATATCGGGGCTTGTATTTCTTGATCAGGTTATTTTCAAGCAACAGCGCATCTTCCTCCGTGTTTACTACAATGTAGCGGATATCGGCAATCTTCCTGACTAGAATGCGCGTTTTCGAGGTATGGTGGTCGCGCGAGAAGTAAGAGTACACCCGTCGCTTCAGGTTCTTGGCTTTTCCTACATAAATGATGGTTCCCTCTTGATTCAGGTATTGATAAATTCCGGGTGTTTCCGGCAGATTCAGTACGATGCCCCGTAGGTAATCGTTGGTGCTAAGAATATCATGGTTGTCCATGTGCTGAAGTTTTAGTGTCGGTAGGCAGGTAGGTTAATTTAAAAGGCTGCCCAGATTTTAGATCTATTACTGTTTTATACCATTTGATTTTTGGTATAGTTGAGCGCTTATCGGAATCATTCCTTTGTGTGTGCTGCGCTTGGTTGCAGTCGTGAATAGGAAGTTCCGACGGAACCGTCCAGCTGTCTTTCCCCTTATAGAGGGGCGTGTTTGATAAGCGTGAATGGCAGGCTGGTCGAAACGATGGAGTCGTAGTTGTACAGGTTTATGAGGTGAGTACTTCGCAAACTGAAGTATCCGATTGTCTCGGAAGCCAAGTTCCCGAAGTACACAGTCTCATTAGTTCCAGAATCGGGAGGGAAGCTCTATTCCTATAATTGGAGCAGGGTAGTAACCTCTACATCTTCTGGGAAAGCCTGACGTCCGTTCAGCTCCTTAAGTTCAATTACAAAGTTGACGAAGGCTTTCTTTACGCCACATTTTTTTACCAGACGGTAAGACGCAGCCATGGTACCTCCGGTAGCAAGCAGGTCATCGTGTAGCAAGACCACGTCGTTCTCGTTGATTGCATCCTTATGGATTTGGATGGTATCGGTTCCGTATTCTTTTGCATATGTTTCCTCTATGACCTCGGCAGGCAGTTTACCCGGCTTGCGTGCCATGATAAATCCCGCTCCCAGTCGGGCTGCCAGAGCACCACCGAGAATGAAGCCTCTCGATTCAATACCCACCACTTTGGTAATACCCTTGTCCTTATACATGTCATATAATTCATCTATCATACCCTGCAGGCATTCGGGGCTTTTGAAGAGAGTGGTCACGTCGTAGAATAAGATACCCGGAATGGGGAAATCGGGTATCTCCCGTAGATTTTGCTTTAATGTCTCTTTGTTCATATTCAGTCTTTTATAAGTTTTCTTTAAAGTGTTTGTTTCACGTGAAACACCTTGTTCTATCTTCCCAGCAAGACCAGCAATACGTTTACGTCGCTGGGGGATACGCCTGGAATTCGGCTAGCTTGCGCCAGGGTTTCCGGGTCTATCTTTATCAGCTTTTGTCTTGCTTCGGTTGAGAGCGATTGCAGGTTAGCATAGTCGAATTTGCCTTTAATCCGGATGCTTTCCAGACGGTGGATTTTATCGGCAATCATGCGCTCTCGGTCAATGTATCCTTTGTATTTGATTTGGATTTCTGCCGCTTCTATTATCTCTTCTTTGTTTCCTTCTATTGCATCAAGTGCAGCCTTGAAAGCTGGGACATGCGGGGCAAGGTTGGTTATGTTTACTTGCGGGCGACTGAGCAGGTCTATCAGTTTGCAACCGTGAGTCAGGCGTGCTGTTCCGAGACTCTCCAGTGCATCGTTAATCTTGTCGGCTTTGATAGAGTAGGTCTGTGCGAACGTAACGATGCGGGCTATTTCTTCACGCTTCTGGCAGAGCTTTTCATACCGGTCTTTCTTTACCAGTCCAAGCTGGTAAGCCCGTTCGGTCAATCGCATGTCGGCATCGTCTTGGCGGAGCAGAATGCGGTATTCGGCACGCGAAGTAAACATACGGTAAGGCTCATCCACTCCCTTCGTTACAAGGTCATCTATCAGTACACCGATGTAGGCCTCGTCGCGTCCTAATACGAACGGTTCTCCGCCGTGGCAGTTCTGGTGTGCGTTGATACCCGCAATGATTCCTTGTCCTCCGGCTTCTTCATATCCAGTCGTACCGTTTACCTGTCCGGCAAAGAACAGGTTCTTGATTACCTTCGATTCAAGCGTATGGTTAAGCTGAGTCGGGTCGAAGTAATCATATTCGATAGCATAGCCCGGACGGTAAATCACCAAGTCCTTAAAGCAGGGAACTTTCTTCAGAGCTTCTATCTGGATGTCCATCGGGAGCGATGAAGAGAACCCGTTGAGATAAAGTTCGTGGGTTGTTTCTCCTTCCGGTTCCAAGAACAGCTGATGTTGTGGTTTGTCGGGGAAGGTCACAATTTTAGTTTCAATGCTCGGACAGTAGCGAGGACCGATGCTCTGGATTTGTCCGTTAAACAGGGGAGAGTCTGCCAATCCGTTGCGTAGAGTCTGATGCACTTCTTCGTTGGTATAGCAAGTCCAGCACTGCAGCTGTTTCAGCTTTCGGGGCTCGCTCATAAACGAGAAACGGTGGAAGTCGTTTTCTCCATCCTGTGTCTCCATCAAGTCGAAGTGTACGCTTCGCGCATCAATACGTACCGGCGTTCCCGTTTTCATTCGTCCGGCAGTAATGCCATGGCGGGTAATCGATTCGGTAAGATGATAAGAAGCCGGTTCGGCACATCGCCCTCCTGCCAACATTTTATGACCGATGTGCATCAGTCCGTTCAAAAATGTACCTGCGGTCAGGATGATACATTTGGCATGAAATGTAACTCCCCAGCAAGTAACCAGTCCGGTTACTTCCCCGTTTTCCACGAGCAATTCTTCTACGGTATCTTGCCAGATATGCAGGTTGGGTATATTCTCCAAGATTTCTCTCCAAGTCCAGATAAACTTGGCGCGGTCGCACTGTGCGCGCGGGCTCCACATGGCAGGTCCTTTTGAGCGGTTCAGCATGCGGAACTGGATAGCGGTGCGGTCAGTCACGATTCCCATGTAGCCGCCCAATGCATCAATTTCGCGGACAATTTGTCCTTTGGCAATACCGCCCACGGCAGGGTTACAGCTCATCTGTCCGATTTTGTTCATGTCCATGGTGATGAGACAGGTTTTCGAACCGAGGTTAGCTGCTGCCGCCGCTGCCTCGCAGCCGGCATGTCCGGCTCCGATTACAATAACGTCGTACTTAAAATCCATTGATTCTTTTCGTTTTATATCGGGTACAAAGATAGTGAAAGGTGAGGGCAGTAGCAAGCCAAAAGCTTGCTTTTGGGTGAAGCACTGCCGAACCGCATCCTATCTTCGTGTGACAAAGATAGTGAAAGGTGAGAGCAGAGGCAAAAGAAAAACTTGTTTTTCTGATTTGACTATGCCGAACCGCATCCTGTCTTATTTAAAGACAGTGAAAGGTGAGGGTAGTGTGTTCTTTAAAAACAGATTGCCAGCCATTGGGCTGAACTTAAAAAAAACGGTAAGACCGCTAATTATAGCAGCCTTACCGGTAAACTCTTTGAATCCGCAAAGAGCCTGTTTCTTTGTAAATGGGAGGGACGGAAGCTCCTGATTATACCTTCAGTGTATTGCGCAAGGCGAGGGCTTTATTTTCTTCCGCCTCCATGATTTCCCGTTCGCCCGGACCTTTGTCGTTAATGCCGCACAGGTGCAGGATGCCGTGGATGATGACGCGGTGAAGTTCGGTTTCGTAGGCTGTACCAAACTGTTCGGCATTGGTGCGGACGGTGTCAAGGCTGATGAAGAGATCGCCTGCTATCCGGTTTCCTTCGCAATAGTCAAAGGTGATAATGTCCGTGTAATAGTCATGTTGCAGATACTGGCGGTTTACCTCTAAAATCTTTTCGTCAGAACAGAAGATGTAAGCTATTTCTCCTACACGTTTTCCGTAGCTTTCTGCCACTGCTTTAATCCATGCAGTGGTTTCACGTTTCTTGATGTCGGGCATTTCTACGCCCTCGGTTTGATAGGTAATCATATGTTTGAGTTTTTTGAGTTTTTTGAATTTTTTGAGTTGACGAGGCTTTAGATACTAAAAGTATTTTAGAACCCTGTTAATTCGTCACCTGAAGCCTTGTCAACTGAACTGTAGCCTCGTTACCTAAAGAAAAGGTAACAGATAAAGATGGCAGAGACGATTCCGGCAAAGTCGGCGAGCAATCCACAGGGAACGGCATGGCGGGTACGAATTACACCTACGCTGCCGAAATATACGGCAAGGATATAAAACGTAGTGTCGGTAGAACCCTGGAATACGCACGCCAGTCGTCCCACGAACGAATCAGCCCCGTACGTATTCATTGCATCCACCATCAAGCCGCGTGCCCCACTTCCGCTGAGCGGTTTCATGAGTGCAGTGGGCAGTGCACCTACAAACTCGCTGTCTATTCCACAGAGATTAACTCCATACGCCACCCCTTGAATTACATACTCCATGCCGCCGGAAGCGCGGAACACCCCGATGGCAACCAGCATGGCAATCAGGTACGGGATAATACGTATGGCAGTTGAAAAACCCTCTTTAGCACCTTCTACAAAAGTATCATACACATTAATCTTTTTCCGTACCCCGGCAAAGATAAAGCTGATGATAATTAAAAACAAGAAGACATTTGCCGTAGTAGAAGAATATACATCAATCTGACTCCGTGAAAGCGTAGTGAAAAAGTAAATCATTCCGGCGATAAACAAGCTGGCTCCACCTAAAAACAACAGGATAGTGCGGTTGAGCAGATTGATGCGCTGGTATAGGCTGACGGCAATAATCCCGGCAAGCGTAGAAAAGAAGGTAGCCAGCAAAAGAGGGACGAACACATCCGTAGGCTGGGCAGCTCCCATCTGGGCGCGGTAAACCATGATGCTGATAGGAATTAATGTCAGTCCGGAAGTATTCAGCACTAAGAACATAATCATCGGATTACTTGCCGTGTCTTTTTTCGGATTCAGTTCTTGCAGCCCCTCCATAGCTTTCAAGCCGAGCGGTGTGGCGGCATTATCCAGTCCCAGCATATTGGCGGCAAGATTCATGAAAATACTTCCCGTTACGGGATGTCCTTTCGGAATGTCAGGAAACAGTTTACAGAATAACGGACTGAGTACGCGTGAAACCCAGTTGATAATCCCACCTTGTTCGCCTATCTTCATAATACCGAGCCAGAGCGAAAGCACCCCCGTCAGTCCGATAGAGATTTCAAACGCTGTTTTCGAAGAATCAAACGTAGAGCTGATAATAGCCGGAAACACCTCGGTATCGCCAAAGAAAATCAGGCGGGCCGATGCCACTAAAAAAGCAATGCCGAAGAAGGCAATCCAAATATAGTTTAATACCATGGGCAATATTATTTTTCTACAAATGTAAAGATTTTCCGGCTTACTTGAGCGGAGTAAGTCAAAAACCTCTAACTTTGTTTCACAGGGATTTTGTGCATACCGCCTGTTCGCTTAAAGAGATTGGCGCTTGAGAATTGAAAAAAGCGGAGGGATGGACGGCTGCATGCTGTTTTTTTAATTCTCGCGTGTTTAGGCTTTGTTGTGTTGTTCGGTGAAGTCTTTGTTTTATTTAAATATAGCGCGGTAAAGGTTGGTTTGTCTTTCTTTATGTGTGCTTAATAACTGCTTTCGCTTTCTTATAGCTAAAAAAGAAACAAAGGATAATTCCGGTGAAATAGAAAAACGAAAGGAAGAGAAGGTTTCTTCGGATAAAAAATACTATCTTTACAGCCTGAAATATTTCATAGGAAAACATAACTGATGGTTACTATCAAGAAAGTAAGTTCTAAAAAAGAGCTAAAAACATTTATCCGTTTCAATTACGAGTTGTATAAAAACAATCCTTATTCCGTACCCGATTTGTACGATGATATGCTGAATACATTTAGCCCTCAAAAAAACGCTGCGTTCGAATTTTGCGAGGCCGATTATTTTTTGGCATATAAGGATGGAAAGGTGGCTGGCCGTGTGGCAGCTATCATCAATCACCGCGCCAATGAAACATGGAATAAAAAAGAAGTCCGTTTCGGATGGATTGACTTCGTAGACGATACAGAGGTTTCGGAAGCGTTGTTAAAGCAAGTAGAAAGCTGGGGTAAAGAGCGTGGCATGGAAGCCATGGTCGGTCCGTTAGGATTTACCGATATGGATGCAGAAGGCATGCTGGTTGAAGGATATGACCAGCTGAGCACCATGTCAACCATTTACAACTACCCTTATTATCCTGTTCATATGGAAAAATTAGGTTTCGAGAAAGAAGCCGACTGGGTAGAATTTAAGTTGATGGTGCCTGAAAAACTGCCTGAAAAATTCGTTCGTATCTCAGAAATTATTTTACAGAAATACAAGCTCAAGATCAAGAAGCTCAAGCGAAGCGAAATCAAGGAGAAAAACTACGGTCAGAAAATCTTCGATTTGATAAACGAAGCTTATGCTCCTCTTTACGGCTATTCTCAGATGACCCAGCGTCAGATAGACCAATATATAAAGATGTATCTTCCGCTTATTGACTTGCGCATGGTGTCGCTGGTAGAAGATGAAAATGAAAACCTGGTGGCAGTAGGTATATCCATGCCTTCTTTGTCGCAGGCTTTGCAGAAAGCCAAGGGAAAGATGCTTCCTTTCGGATGGTACCACTTGCTCAAAGCCTTGTTTATCAAGAAACCCAAGGTGCTCGATCTTCTTTTGGTCGGTGTGAAGCCAGAATATCAGAGCAAGGGGGTCAATGCCCTGTTGTTCTACGATTTGGTTCCGGTATATCAGCAGATGGGATTTGAATACGGAGAAAGTAACCCTGAACTTGAATTGAATAAGAAGGTGCAGGCGCAGTGGAGCGCTTTCGAATCAGTGCAGCATAAACGTCGCCGTGCCTATAAAAAGGTATTTATTAGTTGATAAGTTTATTAGTTAATAAGTTGACAAGATTCTAAAATGCTTTAGTGTCTAAAGCCTCGTCAACTCGTTACCTAAAAGACTCAAGAACTCATCAACTCATAAACTAACAAACTCAAGAACTCAAAACTCAAAAACTCAACACATATGGAAAATCCCGTTTCATATACGGAGGAAAACATACGCCACCTGAGCGACATGGAACACGTGCGTACCCGTCCCGGTATGTACATCGGTCGTTTGGGCGACGGCTCACAAGCTGAAGACGGCATCTATGTCTTGCTGAAGGAAGTCATAGACAACAGCATCGATGAGTTTAAGATGGGAGCCGGAAAGCGGATTGACATCCAGATAGATGACAATTTGCGGGTATCCGTACGCGACTACGGTCGCGGCATTCCCTTGGGAAGTTTGGTCGATGCTGTTTCCATGCTGAATACAGGTGGAAAATACGATACGAAAGCATTTAAGAAAAGCGTCGGCTTAAACGGAGTCGGTGCCAAAGCGGTCAATGCCCTCAGTGCGCGCTTCATCGCACGAAGCATACGCGACGGACAGCAGCGTGAAGCTGTGTTCGAAAAAGGAGACCTGGTGAGCGACGTCACCAGCTCTACCGAGGAAGAAAACGGTACGTCAATTTATTTCGAACCCGATAATACTCTCTTTTTAAACTACCATTTCCGTCCGGAATTTATTGAAGTGATGTTGCGTAACTACACCTACCTCAATACCGGACTGGCTATTTATTATAATGGTCACCGCATCATCAGCCGCAACGGACTGGAAGATTTGCTGAACGACAACATGACGGCGCAAGGACTCTATCCCATCATTCACTTAAAAGATGAGGATATCGAAATCGCCTTCACCCATAGTCCGCAGTATGGCGAGGAATATTATTCTTTCGTCAACGGTCAGCATACCACGCAGGGCGGTACCCATCAAAGCGCCTTTAAAGAACATATTGCCCGCACCATCAAGGAGTTTTACGGAAAAAACTTGGAGTTACAGGACATCCGTAACGGACTTGTAGCAGCCATTGCCATCAATGTTATTGAACCTACATTTGAAAGTCAGACCAAAATCAAGTTGGGTTCGCTTACCATGGCACCCGAAAAAGATTCGGATGGTCATCCCTATCCCCTTTCGGGCATCAGTGTGAATAAGTTTATTGGCGATTTTATCAAAGAGCAGGTCGATAACTACCTTCATAAACATGCCGACGTGGCAGAAATCATGCTCCAGAAAATACAGGAGTCGGAAAAAGAGCGCAAAGCCATATCCGGTGTTACCAAGATAGCCCGCGAGCGTGCCAAGAAAGCCAACCTGCATAACCGTAAGTTGCGCGATTGCCGCATCCACCTGAACGATGTCAAAGGCGGAAAGAAAGAGGATGAGGATGAAGACGACCCGCGTCTGGAAAGCGCCATCTTTATTACCGAGGGAGATTCGGCAAGCGGTTCCATTACCAAGAGCCGCGATGTGAATACGCAGGCGGTATTCAGCTTGCGCGGAAAGCCGATGAATTCGTTCGGACTGACCAAGGAGGTGATATACAAAAACGAAGAGTTTAATCTCCTTCAGGCTGCTTTGAATATCGAAGACGGGCTCGATGGCTTGCGCTATAACAAGGTCATTGTGGCAACCGATGCCGATGTCGATGGCATGCACATCCGTCTGCTTATGATAACCTTCTTCTTACAGTTCTTCCCCGACTTGATTAAGAAAGGGCACGTTTATATTTTACAGACCCCTCTTTTCCGTGTGCGTAACCGCAAGAAGGGAAAGTACGAAACCATTTATTGCTATTCTGAGGAAGAACGTCTGGCAGCCATCGAAAAGCTTGCGCCCAATCCGGAAATTACCCGATTCAAGGGTTTGGGGGAAATCTCTCCCGATGAGTTCCGGGGATTTATCGGAAAAGACATGCGTCTGGAGCAAGTCTCTCTCCGTAAAACCGATGCGGTACAGGAACTGCTGGAGTTTTACATGGGAAAGAATACCATGGAACGTCAGAACTTTATTATAGAAAACTTGGTAATTGAGGAAGACTTGATTGATGATTAATTAAAAATGAAGAATAAAGATTTGTTTTCCATCCTTCTCATCCTTCATTTTTAATTATTCATTTTTCATCCTTCATTTTTTAATTTTTAATTATGAGAGCAATATTTCCCGGCACGTTCGACCCGTTTACCGTCGGACATTACTCGGTGGTGAAGCGTGCATTGACTTTTATGGACGAAGTCATAATTAGCATCGGTATCAATGAAAGTAAACGAACTTGCTTCCCCACCGAACAGCGTGTGGAGATGATCCGGAAACTGTATGCTGATGAGCCGCGTGTAAAGGTGGAAGCTTATGACGGACTGACCATTGACTTTGCCATGGAGCGTCAGGCGCAGGTGATTATCCGCGGTATTCGTACCGTACGCGATTTTGAGTATGAGGAAACCATTGCCGATGTTAACCGGAAACTTTCCGGTATTGAGACGATTCTTTTGTTTACGGAGCCGGAACTGACTTCGGTCAGTTCTACCATCGTGCGTGAACTGCTTCAGTTCGGTAAAGACGTTACACCTTTCTTGCCGGAAGGTATGGATTTAAAAGTTAGAGACCAATGAAAAAACTGTTCACCCTATTCATTTGCTCCCTGTTCATCGGAGCTCATGCCCAAAACAAATTGCTGAATTCCCCTTCGCGGAAGCTTCAGCTGGCGGAGTTTGCCATCTCCAATCTTTATGTAGATAAAGTAGATGAAGGCAAGCTCGTAGAAGCAGCCATTATCCGTATGCTCGAAGAGCTCGATCCTCACTCCACTTATGCCGACCCCGAAGAAGTGAAACGCCTGAACGAACCGCTTCAGGGAAATTTCGACGGCATCGGTATTCAGTTTAATATGGCTACCGATACCCTGTTTGTCATCCAGCCCGTGTCGGGAGGTCCTTCAGAGAAAGTAGGCATCTTGGCAGGCGACCGCATCATTCAGGTAAACGATACCGTGATTGCCGGAGTAAAGATGAGTACTGAAGACGTCATGCGCCGGTTGCGTGGACCGAAAGGCTCGAAAGTGAATGTGAAAGTACAGCGTAATGGGGTAAATGAATTGCTTCCTTTTACCATCAAGCGCGACAAGATTCCCGTTTACAGTCTCGATGCCACTTATATGGTTAATTCTACTACCGGATACATCCGTATCAGCCGTTTTGCTGCTACCACAGGCGACGAGTTCCGTACTGCGCTTCATAAACTTCAGTCACAGGGCATGAAAGACCTGATTTTAGACTTGCAGGGAAATGGTGGCGGCTACTTAAATGCAGCCATTGAAGTGTGCGACCAGTTGCTGGGTAAGAAAGAACTGATTGTCTATACCGAGGGCCGGCGCAATCCGCGTTCCGAGTTCGAAGCTAAGGGCGACGGTGATTTCCTGAATGGGCGGTTAGTCGTATTGGTCGATGAGTATTCTGCATCAGCCAGTGAGATTGTAACCGGGGCTATCCAAGACTGGGACCGGGGAATTGTTGTAGGTCGCCGTACCTTCGGAAAAGGTTTGGTACAGCGTCCCATCGACCTGCCCGACGGCTCCATGATCCGTCTCACGGTAGCTCGTTATTACACCCCTTCCGGACGCTGCATCCAGAAGCCCTATGAAAGTGTGGAACAATATAATAGAGACCTTATCGAACGGTATAACCGGGGCGAAATGCTCAGTGCCGACAGCATCCATTTCCCCGACTCGCTGAAGGCACGCACACTTAAACTGGGGCGTACGGTTTATGGCGGTGGAGGCATTATGCCCGATTATTTTGTTCCGATTGACACCACCATGTATACCGATTATTATCTCAGCCTGCGCGATAAGGGGGCCATCGTACAGCTCAACTTGAAGCTGATTGACCGTCATCGGGCTGCATGGAAGAAGAAATATAAAACCTTTGAACGCTTCGATCGCGATTTTCAGGTAACCGACGCTATGCTGGATGAGTTGGTAGCTTTAGGTAAAGCCAACGGAGCGACTTACTCCGAAGAGCAATACCGCATCGCGCTCCCTTTAATCAAGACCCAGCTAAAAGCCTTGATAGCCCGCGACTTATGGGATATGAACGAGTATTTTCGTGTAATCAACTCGTTGAGCGACAGTATGCAGAAAGCCGTTGAACTGCTTGGACAGCCCGGCTTGAATTTCCCGAAACGTTTTTAAAATTCATAAGTATGCTCACGAATTAAGTCAGGCTAAGTTTGCTTGATTAACACTTTGTACTTCTTGACCTGACTTAGGGGGCTGTATCAAAACAATTAACTTACAATCAAGTTGTTTTGATACAGCCCCTTTCTTCTTTTCTTTCCCTCAGAAAAACCAGAACTTACCGAGAAAATCTATAAACAAAGCCTTTGGCTGTAAAAACAGAGCTTTTGGCTGTAAAAACAAAAGCTTTGGCTGTAAAAACAGAACTTCTGTTTACAGTTTATTCCCTGAAAAAACGTTTTTTTCTTCATGCCCTTCACACTTTTAGTTGACCAGGCATCAGGTTTAGATATTAGTTGGCCAGGCTCTAGATACCAGGATTCATCCGGAAGGAAAGCCTGGTCAACTAGTCTCCTATAGCCTCGTCCCCTAAAAAAAGCCTCGTTCCCCGAACAGAAGCCTCATTCCTAAATAAAGAATTATTTCCGTAATCCCTTGTATTATATAGGGAAAACTTCTAATTTTGCATCATACATTGAACTATAGATAAAGAAACTTTATTTCAAACAATTAAATAATTTAAAATCAATCATTTATGTGGTTAAGTAATTCATCTATTGGAAGGAAAGTGGTGATGAGTGTAACTGGTATCGCCCTTGTCCTGTTTCTAACATTTCACATGGCGATGAACCTTGTTGCTTTGTTCTCGGGCGAAGCATATAACATGGTTTGTGAGTTCCTTGGAGCAAACTGGTACGCATTGGTTGCTACTATGGGCTTGGCTGCCTTGTTTGTGATTCACATCCTTTATGCTTTCTGGTTGACCATGCAAAACCGTGCCGCTCGTGGTAACGAACGTTATGCGGTAACAGCTAAACCGAAAGGAGTAGAATGGGCTTCTCAAAACATGCTCGTGCTGGGTATTATCGTAATCCTTGGCTTGGCATTACACTTTGCAAACTTCTGGTACAAAATGCAGTTTGCTGAAATCGTAGGTAACCCGATGTTAGGCGGTCTTCATGCAGCCGATGGTTACGGCTACATCATGCAAACCTTCTCTAATCCGGTATTCTTCGTGCTTTACCTGGTATGGTTGGCAGCTTTGTGGTTCCACCTGACTCACGGTTTCTGGAGCGCAATGCAGACTTTGGGCTGGAACAATACAATTTGGATTAACCGTTGGAAATGCATCTCTAACATTTATTCAACTGTTATTGTTCTGGGATTTGCTTTAGTGGCAATCGTATTTTTCGTAAAGAATTTGTGATAAGTTTTTGAGTTGGTAAGTTTATGAGTTTATGAGTTCTTGAGTTTATGAGTTTTTGAACTCTGATAACGAACGAACTTAAAAACTGACAAACTACAAACTTAAAACTTAAAAACTAAAAAACTTAAAAACTAACATTATTATGACTAAGATAATCGACTCTAAGATTCCTGAAGGCCCGATAGCTGAGAAATGGACCAACTATAAAGCTCATC
>URDR01000010.1 GCA_900546645.1 uncultured Bacteroides sp.
TTTCTGTGACATACAGAACTAAAAGCTATATTTTTTTACTTGCGAAACTTAAATATCTTTATCTTATTCATGTATCGTTAATCTATTTTTTCTAATTTATAATTTATGTGGTAGATTTCTGAGTCTTCAGTATTTCTGACTTCAGCTATTCCCTCAATAAAAGGCCCAATATAATAATATTTGGGCTTAACCTTTACTGTACCATCGCTCAGCATGATACCCCATTTTCCTTTTAGCTTGAAAGGAATATGCCCTTTAAAGTAAGGGTGCATATCTTCATATATAGGAGGTATGATTGTTCGATTGGTACGGCTGCATACTCCATATCTCCCTTGTTTCTTGAACACATTATACTCACCTATTCCATAATTGGAGTCTTCTGATTTTGCAGAACGGATCTGTCTTCCTCCTTCAACATGCTCAACCAGATTCATCTGTTCATCACCTTCAGAGTAGTCCAGTTCTCTGTCTTCGAAAACTATATCTCTCGTGATAGTCGAACCGTCATTATATAGGGTTGGATCACTGCTGTAACCTATGAAATGATAGTTCCAACGTCTGTTCGCCATGGGAGTTCCAAACCGGTTATACAAACCTACATTATCCAAGATCAAGCCCTTTTCCTTATTCTTGTAGGTTCGCAAACCGCGACCAATTTGCTGCAGAAACATAGCCAATGATTTTGTCGGACGTGCCAACTGAATAAATTCAATATCCGGACAATCAAACCCTTCACTAAATATATTAACATTTACTATTACCTGAAGACTTCCTTTCTTGAAAGCATCCAGCAATTCTTCTCTTCTGGCTTTTGGAGTTGTGCCGTCAATCATTTCAATGTTCACGCCATGACTGCTGTAGGTGCTTTTGATATTGGCTGCGTGCTGTCGGTTAATAGCATAGATGATGCCTTTTTTGCCCTGACAAAATCTCGAATAGGATTCATAGAGTTTTGCACGTATGCTATCCTTATCAAATCTGTTTATCAGTTCCTCTTCAAGATAATCACCATCCACTCCAAAACTATCTATGGAATTGATTTCATGCTGAATGCTTGAATTAGGAGCAATGGATATATAGTCATAGTTGCTTAAATAGCCCTCCCTTACAAACCACTCGATTGGATGGGAGATGACAATTTCATCGTACAAGGAAGTAAATCCTGAATGATCCATGCGCCACGGAGTAGCCGTAACACCCAGTTTCTTGCTTGCGGGAAAGAAATCCCATAAATCCTGATAGCGGGATGCCATGCTGTGGTGAGCCTCATCTATTATAATGAAATCAAAACATTCCTTGGACATTCTGTTTCGATTTTTGGGTGACATAAATGTCTGAATGGAGGCTACCTGCACAATCTTTTCCAATTGCTGTGGAACGCCACTCATAATTATACCGCAATCAATGCCGCACCTGTTTAATTTCTCTGCAGCCTGCTGGATTAATTCACGTACGTGGGCAAGAATCAAGATATGAGAATTGGACTTCTCTTTAATAATCCAGTTACGAATATCCCTAATAATAGAGGTAAACAGAATAGTCTTGCCTGTACCCGTGGGCATCTGTACCATGATGTTATTCATGGTGTCCCATTTGGTAAAGACACTATGCTTCATCTCTTCTTGGTAACAGAAGAGAATCGGATCCTTTGTTTCTATTTCTGAATATCTAACCATTATTCTTCCCAACCTGCTGCACGTGCTTTTTCCAAGACATTCATAGCATATTTAGCTTGTTTGTACGTAAGCTCTTTACCCTTTTTACACCACCAGTATATACTACCCATAAAGGCCGCATCTCGTGGTGAAATTAATCCTGTCTTCTTGCCCCAGATATTGATATCATGCCAAGTTTCATAGTCATAATTGTTGGCCATTTCAGTCGTACGAATCATCGATGGGGTCATTTCGGGATCAACCTTTGTGATAAGTATATCTTCCGGCACTTCAATATGTTTGTCTATGTGTTTGGCGCATAAACTTGTCCAGCTATCGACCTTCTTTGTATATACTGCAATGTTCGTACCCTCGTCAACGTCCATCAAATGATCCCAAATATAGGGCTTCAATTCTGCGACAAGCAACATCACCTTGAAAAGAGTTGTTTCCTTAATTTTGGCAATATCAGTATTAGGAACTCTCTTTACTTCCCATTTGGCAGCCCGCTTCCCTGTAGCAGATATATGAGGAACTTTTACTTTGTATGTGACCACATCAGTCCCTGTTAGAATCTTGGCATACAAAGCTGGCATGTCACCATCCAATTCGTTGTAAACAGAAGGAGTAATAACGCATTGTTCGTTCCAGATGGAAAGCATATCAATAGCCTTTTTAGTAATAGACGAGAGGACAGCCATGGTGAAGGCAATCATATTGGCTTTATAGCCAACAAGGTTTATTCCGTTCTTTCCGTAGTAGGCATCGATGGTCCTGAAAAGAATCAACTGTCCTATAATCTTTTTGTAGGTTTCTTCATTAATAGACATCTTTGATTGGACAACCTTCTTGAAAAATGCAGAATAACATAATTCTCCACCTTTGCATACAATATGGGGCTCCTGCTCCCAAGACATCATACACTTTGCCAATGCAGACTTATCAAACATTTGATTTTTAGGATATTCCTTATAATATTCCTTCTCTTCACGAGCATTGGCCGTATGTTTGGCTTTATCCATATACTGACCGCGAGTCCGTTCAAAGAACCATTTAGATATTTCCTTGTTTTGAGCGTTTTTAACCCACACCAGACGGGATTGCTGTTCCAATTCTTGCAGGAAAGGCTCGTTAATACCAAAGTCAGACTTTTTGACCGTTGATTGCGTGTTTGCAAATTGAGAGATGCGTGGTACAAGATCTTCCTTATCTTCCTTCTTCTTAATAACGGAAACCTTCATGGCAACAAACACTTGCTTAATCATAGCAGGATCTGTTTCCTTCATTTTCATTACAGCACTTATAGATGCAGTTGTTTGGCCTCCATTGACAATTTGCCAATCGGTAATTTTTGTGATAACAGGACCTTGTTCAGTTTCCTGAATAATTATATCTGTCGCAGTAGTAGAAATTCCATTATTGTAGGAGAAAAACATATCTGGTTCAGCGGGACGGAATTTGTCTCCCTTTACTTTCTGAGAAGCTGTGGGCTTATGCCCAATCAATGTATCCCTGATGCCTTTATTGGTTGCACCTTTAAATTGCAAAAAAGTACGGACATTTTGCTCCAAAATATGTTGGTGAAACTGATTGTATACCTTTGAAAGAGTCTCTCCTGGGATAATAGCAAGATAACACTCCACCCTGTTTGAAACGTCAGGCATTTTTATGCAAGGTAAAGGAGAAAATCCATTTTCTTCAAAATCAACAACTACAGCCTCTTTGCCTCTAAGAATATCATCATGCTTTTTGATGCGTTTCACATCCCAAATATGATATTCTAGGACCGTACCATCCTCTGTCTCATTTTCATCCAATTCAAGATTGGATGGTACAATGGCATTAGTCATAAGAAACATCCTGACTCTATCTACCTTATCAGCTTCATTTATCAATTGAGCTATTTGATAAAGGTCACTGCGCTTATCTTCTATTTTAGAAAGCATTGCACCCGTCAATGAGCGTTCAAAGAACTTTTCCACCCATTTAAAATGGCGTTCAACTTCTGACTTAGGAAGACGATGACTCTTTTCCGGGTCAACCAGTATCGTTAGAAATAAATCAACCGACATTAAATCTTCATCACCACTATATCCCCATGCATCTATAGCTTCGCCAGATCCAGAGTTATAGCAACAATAATTAACTTCGTTAACATCGCCTACATTTTGGATGTACTCAACCATCATTTCTGTAAGAGCCGTTTTCGGATCTTCTGAGCCATATATTATATCGTCATTATCCGCTTTAAAAGTTTCAAGCTCTGTAAGTTCTTTCTCAACGACTTTTTTTACTGCAGAATTCACCCCATCATCTATTACGGCAGGTTTAAAATCATCAAATATTTCGTCATTCATAGGGTACTTAATTTTCTTCTTTGTCTTATAACATTCTTTTCAAAATGGCTTATTCTATAATTATAAAATAGCAAAACAGCTTATTAATTAGCCAATTGCTTTGGGCTCTCTTTTACTATATGTAAGAAGTTCACTTCATCGGCAATATCTTCTTCTTTGAAGTTGAATGAAAGAGTGTTGATTACTTCCTAAATTTCATTTGCCTGTTTAATAAGCAATTCTTTTTGTTCTTTATTCACGCTTTCTGCTTTTGTTAATCTTCTTTACTAGGGTCGTTTACCAATAAATCAGTGGGTTGGACATGTAATATTTCAGCAATCTTGTATAAAACAGGAATGGGTGGTTGAACCGTGTTTGTTACATAGGTATTTACTGTTCTAAAGCTTTTACCTAATTGCTCAGCTAGCCACACCTGCTTGATACCTTTTGCTGCTAATACTTCTTTGATGCGATTGTACTGCATACTTTTATGATTTACTTTATTGCAAAAATAGGAAGTTTTATTGGAATTAACCATAATAAGAATAATTTTTCTACCCAAATATACCATTCTCGTAAATATCATAATGAAAGCGTTCTTTTTTAAGTTTTGTATCTTTATAATTAACAGATGCCGGGAGTGAAGGTCTTTAGGGAAGGATGCCCATCCGCTTTGCTCCGTGTCAGTGACACCAAGCAAAGCTCGGCTGATAGGCTTTGGCGACAAGCGGAGCACTCCAATCCGTTGCCATAGAGAGAACCTGCAAGGCTCCACTTCGCTTCACTTTGTAGATTCTTACAACGGTAACGTTTTTTGGAATTTAAGAGGCACACTGTCCTGACAGATTTCCTCATTGCCTTCTCCGTCAACTCCATCCCAAGAGTACCGTTTTTGCAGTTTTCCCGGGTTAGTCCATGTACCTGCGAGCACCAGTAGTTGTAATAATTGAGCTCAGGGTTAATGAGAGATTTCACCTCAACTTCCCCTTGGTCAGAACAACGAGCCTACCCACTCCACGATGCCGACAGCAGCCAATACTATCATGTGAAACTTACGCGCCCATATTTATTTCTTTTTTTCACTGAAAAATGGTATCTTTGTCACGCTGTATTTAAATAACACACTATTGTATAAATCAAACCCCAACAAAACTAACCACATTCTGTTCCTCACGTGGACAACTCGTGGCCCCAATATCTGCAAAGCATTCTTTGTGGAACAATAAGGTAATAACTATCCTTTAATATTTCACCCTTTCTACTTATTTCCCTATGACACAATGCGGTTATGGAGAAGCTGATATACCCTTTTATCCATCGATAAAAGGGAGATTCTTATTTAGTTTTAATAAAACAACAACTTATAGATAAAAAGACGATTCATGGAATACAAAAAACATATCAAATCACTCATCCTTTTAGGATTGCCTATTATCATCGGACAATTGGGAAACATTGTGACCGGACTTGCAGACACCGTCATGGTGGGACAGCACAGCACGGAAGAACTGGCAGCTGCATCCTTTGTCAATAACGTCATCAATGCCTTTATCATACTCGGTACGGGATTTTCATTCAACTATACTCCCATCATCGGTGAACACATCGCTGTCAATAAGCGAATTGCTATTGGGGGATGGCTGAAAAACAGTCTGATGGCCAACTTTACCACAACTGCCATCATTCTTTTTCTCTTAGCACTCATTTACCTAAACCTGGGAATGCTGGACCAGCCGGAAGAGCTGATGCCGCTCATCCGGCCTTACTATATGGTGCTGATGGCTTCCGTGGTTTTCGTCATGCTTTCTAATTCTTTCAGGCAGTTCGTAGAGGGCATTATGGATGCATCGGTATCCATGTGGGTGCTCACTATCGTAAATGCAATCAACATTATGGGAAACTATCTCCTCATTTATGGGAAAATGGGACTTCCGGAGCTGGGGCTTTTAGGCGCAGGAATCAGTACCCTACTGTCGCGCATCTTCATGCTGCTCCTCTTTGTTCTCATTTTCATCAAACAAGAGAAGTATAAACCGTTCAGACAAGGATTTCTGGTTACTCCCTTCAGAAAAGCCTACTGGAAACGATTAAATCTCATCGGATGGCCCATTGCCTTCCAGCAAGGAATAGAAGCTGCTACCTTTTGCATCACTACCATCATGATAGGTTGGCTGGGCGGTATGGAACTGGCTGCCCATCAGGTAGCCATTGCCGTTTCTACGGTCAGTTTCACCATTTATCTGGGATTAGGATCGGCTGTTGCCATCCGCACCAGTATGTATAAAGGGCTAAAAGACTGGAAAAATGTACGCCGGGTAACTGCCTCAGGCATCATGATGGCTGTTGTTCTTTCGGTTACCTTAAGCTTCCTGTTGTATCTGTGCTGTGACACGATTGGCGGTTATTTCACAGACGATGCATCGGTACTTCAAATTGTAGCTGTTCTCATCCCTATCTTGATAGCCTATCAGTTTGGCGACAGCATCCAGATAGTCCTTGCCAATGCCTTACGAGGGCTGAGCGATGTAACTTCCATCATGGTAATCTCGTTTGTTTCATATTTTATCATAGCCATTCCTGCCGGATATGCCCTTGCTTTTTTTCTGAATCAAGGAATAGCCGGCATCTGGATGTCTTATCCGATAGGGTTTACCTGCTCCGTCGCGCTTTTGGGATGGCGGGCTTTACGGGTCATGCAGGTTAAAAGAAAGTCCTGACCATGAAACAAACTCTCTGTCAATGGCAATCTCATGCTTTTCAGTTTCAGGAAATAGTAAGCATTGATTCTATTTTCTGAAATGCTTGGCAGTCACCGCATAACCACTACGTTGGCACAAGGGTCCAACCGCAGATTGCTGCCTGTCCTAAAAATATAAGTCTCCCGTTTGCATATGTTGAGTTTTTTTGCGAATATTGCACACAAGCTACATATTTCTTCAGCAAGAGAAACCATATCAGCTGCAATGGTTATTTCAAACAGATTAATTGGCAATTAAAACAAGAGGAGGATGCTCAAACTTCGCTGCGTAATAGAACGAATCACTTTCCAGAATCCGGAAAACGGATATTCGGTAATGAAAGTCAAGGTTAAAGGATACAATGACCTGGTAACACTTGTGGGCAACTTACTGGAGGTGCCTGTAGGCAGTGTACTGCTATGTGAAGGCGACTGGAAAGTCGACAAGCGATTCGGCAGCCAGTTTGTGTGTCAGTCGTGGGAGGAAGTGATGCCTGCCACGGCTTATGGCATTGAAAAATATTTAGGCAGCGGACTGGTGAAAGGCATCGGACCTAAATTTGCCCAACTCATTGTCAAGCAGTTTGGACTGGATACGATTGAGGTGATTGAGACCGACATTCAGCGGCTCTATGAGGTACCGGGAATCGGCAAAAAACGGGTGGAGAAGATTCGCGAGAGCTGGGAGAAACAAAAGGATATCAAAAACGTCATGCTCTTCCTGCAGGGCTATGGCGTAAGTACTGCTTATGCTGCCAAAATTTACCGGCAATACGGCAAGGAAAGTATTGATAAGGTAAAGGAAAATCCGTATCGGCTGGCGGATGATATTTGGGGCATCGGCTTTAAGACAGCGGATGGAATCGCCAACAAAATGGGATATGAAAAGAATGATATCCGGCGTTGCCAAAGCGGGATAATCTATACCTTGAATCAGCTGGCAAACGAGGGGCATGTGTTTGCTGAAGAAGAGCAGCTGGTGAAGGCGGCTCTCAATCTGCTGGAAGCAGAGGAAGAACCAATCCGGGCGGCTTTGACCAACATGATTCAGACGGAAGAGGTGAAGATGGAAGAGGAAGCTATTTATCTGCCTCCTTTCTACTTTGCCGAAGTGGGTACAGCCAACCGGTTGCTGGCACTCGTGGAGGGGCAAGAGAAGGAGCTGTTTATCAGACCAATGGATTTGCAGGCACTCTCTAAGGAAACAGGAATTGAATATGATGAGGTACAGTTACAGGCTATCGAAGAAGCTATCCGTTCGAAGGTTATGGTGCTGACAGGCGGACCCGGTACAGGTAAAACTACCACAACGCAAGGAGTCATTGCGGCTTTGAAGCACATGGGAATGCGAATTTTGCTTGCGGCCCCTACAGGACGTGCAGCTAAACGGATGAGTGAAGCTACAGGGATGGAAGCCAAAACTATCCATCGCCTTCTGGAGTTTAATCCCAAGGACGGATACAAGCGAAATGACGAAAATCCTTTGGAGGGAGATGCACTGATTGTAGATGAATGTTCGATGATTGACATCGTCTTGATGAACTGTTTGATGAAAGCTGTCCCCTGCTCCATGCGTGTGGTCTTTGTAGGTGATATTGACCAGTTGCCAAGCGTAGGTGCCGGCAATGTCCTCCGCGACCTCATTGACAGCAAAAAAATTCCTGTCATCCGCCTCACCCGCATCTTCCGTCAGGCACAGACCAGCCGCATTGTAATGAGTGCCCATGCCATCAACCAGGGAAGATTTCCGGATATCAGCAACGGAAAAGAAACAGACTTTTTCTTTATCCAGCAGGAGGATGCGGAAAAAGCAGCGGAGGATATTGTAAACTTGGTAAAAAACCGTCTGCCGAAAGCTTACAGCCAAAAAACAAGCCAGATTCAAGTGCTCACGCCCATGCAACGGGGTGTGGTAGGGGCTGCCAACTTAAACATGGCACTGCAAAATGCCTTGAATCCGTCTCCAACGGCTTTGAACAGAGGAGGGTATTCTTTCCGCCAAGGCGACCGCGTAATGCAGCTACGCAACAATTATGACAAAGAGGTGTTTAATGGAGATCTGGGCTATATTGAATCGGTGGATACAGAGGAGCGTACGTTAATGGTGAACTTTGAAGACCGGCTGGTGGAATACGAAGCGTCAGAGCTGGATGAGCTGACACTGGCTTATGCCACCACCATCCATAAATCGCAGGGGTCAGAGTACCCCATCGTAGTCATGCCTGTTCTGATGACGCACTATGTCATGCTTCAGCGGAATCTGATTTATACGGGAATTACCCGTGCCAAGAAAATCTGTGTACTCATAGGAAGCAAGAAGGCGTTGTCTTTTGCCATCCGGAATATGTCGGTCCTGAAACGGAACAGCAAACTGAAAGAGCGGCTGAATCCGGAGTTGGCAAAAAAAACGGCTACTCCTTCTTTTATTTCTTACGCACCAGACAATGGCTCGGAGGTAGCTGCACAAGCGGCAGAGCCTGCTGTAAGCTATGCCGTAAAGAATGTAAACTCTCCTACTTCCTGAAGCGCTTCGATACCGCCGAATAACCGCACCGCCTGCACAGAGGCTCTATCGCTGAATGGTTGGTAAACCCATTATAAATGGCTTTTGCACGGGGTGAAGAAAGTACCTCTTCCAGAGAGTGTTCGAAGAGATTACCCAAGTTTAAAGTTCCGGCAGAATCCAGACAGCAAGGCACAACGGTTCCATCCACCAGCACCCCGATCTGGTTACGCAAGGCGTAACAGAATATTTTTTCTTCTTCATAAGCATCCCGTTCCAAGTCTGGCCACTCAAACATGTCATCGTTCTCTATAAACAGATTGTCAGACAACTTCCATCCGTCTTTTCTTGACTGCCAAGGTTGTGGCTGATATAGGGCTATCTGCTGCAAGATGGTATCGTTCATGTCATTAGCTCCGCCTTCGTTCCATAGCCTCAACACCACAATACAGCCGCGACTGGCGGCTTCTACGGCAAATGTCACTACCTCATGAATGTATTGAGACAGATTCTCTTTTTGATTTCCTTCGTGAGAATGTAAAGAAATCTGTATCTTATGGGGCAAAGCTTCGAGCATCTCTTCCCGCTTCGACAAAAGTGTGCCGTTAGTGGTAAGAACCGGAATAAATCCTTTCTTACGGGCAAGGTGGATAAATTCTGGCAAGAGCGGATGAAGAAAAGGCTCTCCCATCAAATGGAAATACAAAAACTTCACCTTCCCAGCCAGTTTGTCGGTGAGTGCATGAAATTCATCTAAAGACATCACCTGCTTTTTCCGCTCCGTCTTGGGGCAGAACACACAGTCCAGGTTGCAGACATTCGTTATTTCAAGATAGCATCGGGTTATCATATCATGGGTAAAGATAGGAATTGATTTTGATTTAGCGCGTACTGACAGCCAATAAATTGGGATTCACTTGCAAAAGTCACAGTTTTTTACGAATATTGCATTCATTTATGTAGCAAATAACATGATAGAATAGCAACTATGGAAAAAATATCGAATTCGATTCTTACCGTATGCATTGCTGCTCACGGAGCCGAACTGCAAAGTATCAAAAAAGAAGACAAAGAATATTTGTGGCAGGGCGATGCCCGTTTCTGGGGACGACGCTCACCGGTTTTGTTTCCTAATGTGGGACGTGTATGGAATAACCAGTACCGACATAAGGGGCAAACGTTTGAAATCGGTCAGCACGGCTTTGCCCGCGACATGGATTTTGAGCTGATTCACCACAGTGAACAAGCTATTGCATACCGCCTGTCAAGTTCTCCTGAAACCTTGAGCAAATATCCGTTTCCTTTTGAACTGCAAATTGGCTATGAGCTTGAGGAAAACCGCATTAAAGTAAAGTGGCAGGTTAAAAATACGGGTGACAAGAAAATGGACTTCCAGATTGGTGCGCATCCTGCTTTCTATTTCCCGGACTTTAACGCAGCTGAATATGCAAAAGGATTTTTTGCGTTCAACCGTACAGCGGATTTAACCTATATTTCTCCGAAAGAAAAAGGATGTTCATCACCTGAACGTCATTTACTGGCTCTAAATGAGGATAAACTGATGCCTATTGACCTGCATACATTCGACTGTGATACCTATATGTTTGATGAGCATCAATTAAATAAAGTTACACTGCTTTCGAATGAGAAGAAACCGGTTGTCAGTGTGGAATTTGATACGCCGCTGGTTGCGCTATGGTCGCCCACAGTGGCTCACCCCGACTGCCCGTTTGTGTGCATTGAGCCCTGGTACGGCCGTTGTGACACTGTGGATTACGAAGGGGAATGGGAGAACCGGGAATGGATGCAGCATCTTGAACCTCAAGAGGTTTTCAGTGCTGAATACAGCATCATCATTGAATAAACTGACTAAAGTTTCCCACCCCCAGTAAAGAGGGTGGGAAACTTTAGTCATATATTATCAAAGGTTTACTCAATTTTCAATTAGCTGGCAACTGTCAACTTCACAATGAGTTATTACTGTGCAGGCAGCAAAAACATATAGGTTTGACATCACCTCAAAGGCAAACGTACGAAAATCAAGGTGAAAATAGGAATAAAATGCGAAAAGTATATAACATCCAAACGAAAAATTGCAAAGAAAAAAGGAAGGCTGAAACCCCAGACGATTCTATCAAAACGCCTAAGCGTTTTTAATAAAACGAGTAGACGTTTCCATGAAAACGATTAGACGTTTTGGTATGAACATAAAAAAAGGGAATCTTCCCAGATTCCCAATCTTCATTAACCTTAAATCTAATACCATGAAAAACACGGTGCAAAGATATAGCTTTTATGTTATACAACACAATAACACACCGAAATAATGCTTGATTTTCACATTTTTTAAATTTACAGCACCTCCCATTCTGATAAAAACAAAAAATAAAGTTTTCACTTGGGTATTCCTCGCCAAAACCGTATCTTTGTACGATTTTTAATCTACCCCAAAAAGAAAAAATTAATAACTTTCGCTTATGATGAAACGATTCGCAAGACTCGCACTATCACTTTTGTTATTAGGTTTTATACCAGCGTTTGCACAAACCATGAGTGATGCTCAAGTACTTGAGTATGTTAAACGAGCCATGCAGCAAGG
The DNA here is from genome assembly GCA_900546645.1 of uncultured Bacteroides sp. GTDB lineage: Bacteria > Bacteroidota > Bacteroidia > Bacteroidales > Bacteroidaceae > Phocaeicola. The sequence goes on from URDR01000010.1 coordinate 11,831, forward strand.
AAAAGGACAGCAAGAAATTGCAGTAGAACTACTTAGCCAGGGAGTCACAGAAGAACAGGCTTTACGTGTCAAGGAGATGTATCAACAACAAATGGGAAGTACATCTACCTCTACAGAATCAAGCACGCAAGCTATTACAGCCAGCCGTATGCGCCAGATACAAGGCAGTTCAACTCAGGGAGTTCAAAGCAAGTCTTCGCAACTTGGAGGAAGCAAACTTGCACCTGCCAACGGAGCGAACGGATACGGCTTCGGATTCTACGAAAGCAACGGAGCAACTTCCGTCTTGGCAGACACTTTAAACTTTCCTAAGTATAATCCGGAGGATGAGGTTTTCGGCCGCAGTATTTTCAGTTCACCCAGCCTTACCTTTGAGCCGAACATCAATCTTTCCACACCGCAAAATTACCGGTTGGGACCGGGCGACGAAGTAATCATTGACATCTGGGGAGCCAGCGAAAATACCATCCGTCAGGAAATCAGCCCAGACGGATATATCAATATCCCTAATTTAGGCTTGGTTTATCTCAATAACAAGAGCATTAACGAAGCTGACGCTTTGCTGCAGGAAGAGCTGCGCAAAATTTATGCAGATGAAGCAAACCAGATAAAAATCAGCTTGGGAAATATACGAACCATTCAGGTTAACGTAATGGGAGAGGTAATGTTCCCGGGCACCTATACCCTCACCTCTTTTTCTACTGTATTCCATGCCTTGTACAGTGCCGGTGGGGTCAGCGCTATCGGTAGCTTGCGCAATGTCAAGGTTGCACGCGCCGGCAATACTGCAGCTACACTTGATATTTATGAGTATATCATGAAAGGGAAAATACAAGATGACATCCGACTGCAAGAGGGAGATGTAATTATTGTTCCTCCTTACGAGGCTTTAGTCAAAATAACCGGAAAGGTGAAACGGCCGATGCGCTACGAAATGAAAGAAAATGAATCAATAGCCACACTGATAACCTATGCCGGCGACTTTACTGCCGATGCCTACAAAAAAACCATACGGGTGGTTCGCCAAGATGGCATTGAATACTCGGTGGCTACAGTGGATGAGAAAAACTATACCACATTCCAGATGAAAGACGGAGATGCGGTTTCTGTCGATCCGATTCTCGACCGGTATACCAATAAACTTGAAATCAGAGGTGCGGTTTATCACCCGGGTATCTATCAGCTAAGCGGCAATTTAAACACTGTGCGCCAGCTGGTTGAAAAAGCTGACGGGCTTTTGGGCGATGCTTTCACCGCACGTGCCGTACTCTACAGAGAACGTGAAAACCTGACTCGCGAAGTTGTATCGGTTGACATCAAAGGTATTCTCAACGGAACAAGTCCGGATATTGCCTTACAAAAGAATGACGTACTGTATATTCCGAGCATTCATGACTTGCAGGACTGGGGAAAAGTGACCATCTCAGGAGAAGTAAACAAGCCGGGCAACTATACTTATGCAGACAATATGACTTTGGAAGACTTAGTAATTACCGCCGGAGGTTTGAAAGAGTCGGCATCTGTGGTCCGCGTTGATATTGCCCGACGCATACGTAATCCCAAAGATACGGGCGACTCTGAGACATCGGGTGAAAACTTTTCGTTCAGTCTGAAAGACGGCTTCGTTATTGACGGAACTCCTGGATTTGTTTTGCATCCATATGATCAGGTAGTGGTACGCCGCAGCCCAAGCTATAGCGAACAAGTCAATGTTACGGTATTAGGCGAAGTGTTATACACTGGAAAATACAACCTTATCACTAAAAGTGAACGCCTCAGCAGCATCATCAAGCGTGCCGGCGGAATCAGCAAATTCGGATACATACGCGGAGCAAAGCTAACCCGTGTGGCCAATGAAGAAGAGCTGAAACGTATGCAGGACATGATTAAAATGATACGTAAAGAGGTGGGTGAATCAATAGCCAACTCAATGGACCTGACAGTTGACAGTACGTTTACGGTAGGAATTGATTTAGAGGCAGCATTGGCTAACCCCGGAAGCGATGTAGATATTGTTTTACGTGAAGGGGACATCATCAAGGTTCCTGAATACAATAATACGGTTAAAATCAGCGGAGCTGTCATGATGCCTAACGCCGTTTCATACTTGAAGAATAAAAAAGTAAGCTATTACTTAAGTCAGGCAGGAGGATATTCTACACAAGCCAAGAAAAGCAAGAAGTTCATTATCTATATGAACGGGCAAGTTGCTGAGGTAAAAGGAAGCGGAAAAAAACAGATAGAACCGGGATGTGAAATCGTTGTTCCCAACAAAACGAAGAAATTCAACTTTGGCAACCTGATGTCGAATGCCACTTCATTCGCTTCACTGGCTACAATGATTGCCTCATTGGCTAATCTTTTAAAATAAGATTTTCATAGTATAATACACCTTACAAAGTCAAGGCCTGTAACAAAAAGCACTTACAGGTCTTGACTTCGTTAAAAAAAAAGAGATTCTACTTTATCCTTACACTTTGATTTACAGCTACACAAGCACGCCCATTTATCAAAACATCTATTTTCAATCTACAAACTAAAATACAAGGATAGCACCTTTGAAATATCAGAAATAAACTATATTTTTGCCTAAATAAGACTATTGACAACAAATAAAACAAACGAATTCGAATCAGGAAATATCTAAAATATAACAATGGAAAATCTGTATATCATTATCGCGGCTTTTATTACAGCTGTTATATTAGGACGAATCATCATACCGAATATTTTGGTCATCTCAATGAGAAAGCGTTTATTCGATGAGCCCGATGCGCGGAAAATACACAAGCGCCCTATCCCCCGCTTAGGTGGTGTTACTTTCTTTCCGGTCATTGTTTTTACTTTATGTACCTTTACAGCCATTCATCTGTTTAAAGGTCATTTTGTATATAATATCATCACACTCAATACAGCCCGTGAAATGTTATTTCTCATTTCCGGACTAACGTTATTATACATTGTGGGTATTGCTGACGACTTGATTGGAGTGCGTTACCGCAAGAAATTTGTAGTACAAATTATCTCTGCAGCCATGTTTCCTATTGCAGGACTTTACATCAACAGTTTCTACGGCTTATTTGGCATCAATGAAATTGACCCTATAATTGGCATTCCTTTTACCATGCTGCTGGTGGTTTTCATTACGAATGCTATCAACTTGATAGATGGTATCGACGGATTGGCATCTGGACTGAGCATGGTGGCGTTGGTGGTGTTCGGGGTAATCTTCGTGCATTTCCAATCATGGCTCTATGCCTTGCTTGCCTTTGTCAGCGTAGGGGTCATCATCCCGTTTTTCTCGTATAATGTATTCGGAAATGCAGACCGCGGGCGCAAAATCTTCATGGGAGACACCGGTAGCCTTACACTTGGCTATATCCTTAGTTTTTTTGTCATCCGCTTTTGCATGCATGAGCCAAATTCAATGATGCAAGTACAAGGAAGTCCGGTTCTGATTGCATTCAGTGTCTTAATGGTTCCGTGCCTGGACGTAGTCCGTGTGGTTTTACGCCGTGCCCGCAACAGAAAGCCTTTATTCCTTCCCGACAAGACACACATTCACCACAAGTTTCTGGCAATGGGATTTTCTCCTCGCCGGGCACTCATCACAATTCAGATTATGTCGGCCTGCTTTTGTGCATTTACCATGGGAGCGCTTGATTTCATGAACAACACTGTCATTTTCATTATAGACATAGCCACATGGACATTGCTGAATGTCTGGTTCGACAAAATCATCAATAAAAAAGATCAACCACACAGAAAAAAAGGAATATAATACGATTAAAATGAGCAAAAAAGTAAGTATCGCAGAGTTCACAGAAAAAAACTTTGCCGATTCAAGAAAAACTTATTATTTTGCAAACACTACTTACTATTAATCTTAAAAATATGAAAGGTATTGTTTTAGCCGGAGGTTCAGGTACACGCCTTTACCCTATAACCAAGGGAGTCTCTAAGCAGTTACTTCCCATTTTCGACAAACCCATGATTTATTATCCTATTTCAGTTCTTATGTTAGCTGGAATACGTGAAATTTTAATCATCTCCACTCCGCATGACCTTCCGGGGTTCCGCCGTTTATTAGGTGACGGAAGCGATTTTGGAGTACGCTTTGAATATGCCGAACAGCCTTCTCCAGATGGATTGGCTCAAGCTTTCATCATCGGAGAAGAATTTATCGGGAATGATGCAGCTTGCCTCGTTTTAGGAGATAATATTTTTCATGGAAACGGTTTTACCGCCTTGCTCAAAGAAGCCGTACGTACTGCCGAGGAAGATGGAAAGGCTACTGTTTTCGGATATTGGGTAAGCGACCCCGAACGCTATGGTGTAGCTGAATTTGATAAAGAGGGTAATTGCCTATCAATTGAAGAGAAGCCTCAGCAACCCAAATCTAATTATGCCGTAACGGGACTTTATTTCTATCCGAATAAAGTGGTTAATGTTGCCAAGAACATCAAGCCCTCAGCCCGCGGGGAACTTGAAATTACAACGGTAAACCAGCACTTTTTAAAAGATGGAGAACTTAAAGTGCAGACCCTGGGAAGAGGATTTGCATGGTTGGATACCGGAACACACGACTCACTGGCTGAAGCCTCGACTTACATTGAAGTGATTGAAAAACGACAAGGGCTGAAAGTGGCTTGCCTGGAAGGCATTGCCTTACGCCATGGATGGATTACTCCAGAAAAAATGCAAGAGTTGGCAAAACCGATGTTGAAAAACCAATACGGCCAATACTTACTGAAGGTCATTGAAGAACTAAAACATAATAAATAAAGAGCATGGAAGTTATCAAGACTCCTATCGAGGGAGTTGTTATAATTGAACCTCGCCTGTTTAACGACGGGCGTGGTTACTTTTTTGAATCATTCTCACAACGGGATTTTGAACAGCAAGTGCGTACCGTCCACTTTGTTCAAGACAATGAAAGCAAATCGAGCTACGGAGTATTACGTGGACTTCATTTCCAGAAGCCACCCTTTGCTCAAAGCAAACTGGTAAGAGTTGTAAAAGGAGCAGTATTAGATGTGGCAGTAGATATACGTAAAGGCTCGCCCACCTTCGGACAGCATGTAGCTGTAGAACTGACAGAGGATAATCACCGCCAGTTTTTTATTCCTCGTGGCTTTGCGCATGGGTTTAGTGTGCTTACCGATGAAGTGATTTTCCAATACAAGTGTGACAACTTCTATTCACCTCAAAGTGAAGGAGCGATTGCATGGGATGACCCGGCGCTCGGCATTGACTGGAAGATTCCTGCTGATAAAGTGATTTTATCTGATAAAGACAAAAAACATCCTTTGCTAAAAGATGCAGAGTGGCTGTTTGATTACAATGATACACTTTATTAATAACAGTATTACAAAAGAGGTGATAACCGATATGCAGATTTAACTGCTGACGATTATCACCTCTTTTCTTATAGACAGTTAAGGGGTCAACGGCTTGCCTTCGTAGAAAGTTTCTCCAAAAAATACACACTGAAAAAACCAATAAGAGCTAAAGTTACAGCTTCCCATACTTGCCCGGATGGTAAAATATTAGATTCAAGTTCTATTATATGCCCATCGGCCATCGTTTCTATCTTCTCTTTCCAAGGCCATACTTTGTTTAATGAACCGAGCATAAAACCGGTTAAAACAGCCAATGTTATGTTACGGAAGTACTTTAAGGCATAAGAAAGAACACGCGAGAAAGTGGTTATTCCAATAAAAGCCCCCGCAGCAAAAATCAGCATGACTTTTATATTCAAGGTCTTTACAGCCTCCATTATAAAGAAATATTTTCCCAAAAGAACCAGGATGAAGCTCCCGGAAATACCCGGAAGTATCATTGCACAAATAGCAATAGCTCCACAAATAAAAATAAACCACCATTCTGCCGAAGTTTCTGCCGGAGTAGCTATGGTAATATAAAACGCAATGATTGCTCCTGCCACGAATCCTGCAATGGTCTTCCAGTTCCATTCTTTTATATCCTTCGATACAAACCAGGTAGAAGCCAAGACTAAGCCGAAGAAGAATGACCACACCAATACCGGATGGGCTACCAACAGCCAAGTTATGACTTTTGCCAATGAAAACACACTGATTCCAATACCCAAAAGGATAGAAAAAAGGAAATTAGCATGAATATACTGCCAAAAAGCTTTCAGATTGCCGGAGAACAGCAATTTCAAACTTTCCCCGTTAATACTTTTTATAGAATTAATCAACTCGTCATAAATACCCACTATAAAAGCAATTGTTCCACCGGATACGCCTGGAACCACATCGGCTGCTCCCATACCCATTCCTTTAAGAGTTAGAATGGCATAGTCTTTTAATTTACGTTCCATCTTTGTGTTATCAACAAAATAGAGACACAAAGAGCAGAATAAGCAAACTCTACGACTTTGTGCCTCTAATTTCTATTTCAAGAAAGTTTTATTTTTCATTTTCAGTCATTATTCCCACTCGATTGTGGCTGGTGGCTTAGACGAAATATCATAACATACACGATTTACTCCTTTTACCTTGTTTATGATATCATTTGATACCTTAGCCATGAATTCATAAGGTAAGTGAGCCCAGTCGGCTGTCATGGCATCTGTGCTGGTTACTGCACGTAAAGCTACGGCACGTTCATAAGTACGCTCATCTCCCATTACACCTACGCTCTGAACTGGCAGCAAAATTACTCCAGCCTGCCATACCTGATGGTAAAGAGCTACTTCATTACCGGCTTCGTCTTTCACCTTCCAATCACGCAAACCTTGGATAAAGATATCATCAGCATCTTGCAAGATTCGCACTTTCTCAGGAGTAATATCTCCCAGGATACGTACGGCCAAGCCCGGTCCGGGGAAAGGATGGCGTGTAATCAGGTGCTCAGGCATACCCAACTCACGACCTACACGGCGAACTTCATCTTTGAACAGCAAACGCAAAGGTTCGCAGAGTTTCAGATTCATTTTCTCGGGCAAACCTCCCACGTTATGATGGCTCTTGATTACCGTTCCTGTAATTGATAATGATTCAATGCAGTCAGGATAAATTGTGCCTTGAGCCAGCCATTTTACGTCTTTAATCTTATGAGCTTCTTCATCGAATACATCAATGAATCCTTTGCCTATAATTTTACGTTTACGTTCAGGTTCTGTTACACCTTCCAGTTCTGAGAAGAACTTTGCACTTGCATCCACTCCAATCACATTCAGTCCCAAGCATTCATAGTCATGAAGCACGTTCTTGAATTCATTCTTGCGAAGCATTCCGTGGTCAACGAAAATACAAGTCAGGTTCTTTCCGATAGCCCGATTTAACAATACAGCCGCTACTGAAGAATCAACCCCTCCACTCAAGCCTAAAACAACTTTATCATCGCCCAACTGTGCCTTTAATTCGGCTACTGTAGTTTCAATAAATGAGGCCGCGCTCCAATCTTGTTTACCTCCACAGATATCAACAACAAAGTTCTTCAAAAGCTGTGTACCATCTTGGCTGTGGAATACTTCCGGATGGAACTGTACGCCCCATAATTTTTCACCTTCAGCCTGATAAGCTGCTACGGCTACTTTATCGGTTGAAGCAATGATTTTAAAGTTTTCCGGAATAGCTGTAATAGTATCACCATGACTCATCCAAACCTGTGAACCTTCACGAACACCTTTCAACAAAGGATTCTGATGATCGAAAGTCGCAAGATGAGCACGTCCGTACTCACGTGTATTGGCCGGCTCCACTTTACCTCCATTCGTATAGGCCATAAACTGAGCACCATAGCAAATTCCCAAGATAGGATATTTTCCACGAATCTCAGATAAGTCTACCTTGAAAGCCTTTTCGTCGTAAACAGAGAAAGGACTTCCCGAAAGAATGACACCAATTACCGAAGGATCATTGTGAGGAAACTTGTTGTAGGGAACAATCTCGCAATACATGTTCAACTCACGGACACGACGACCGATAAGCTGTGTGGTCTGTGAACCGAAATCAAGAATAATGATTTTTTCCTGCATATTGTGTTATATGATAAATATTCTATGCGTGCAAAGATACTTAGAATTTTTCAGATATGCTATGAAGCAAGAGCTTAAAAATTCATTTTCTTTACACGCATAGTGCTCAAGAAGATTAATCACCGATATTAATCATCGATATCAATCACCTGCATATTATTATCAAAAGTTATTTCCCATCGGTTAGATAACTTTACTTCTATCTTATGTTTATCGCGTTCTATTTTCTGGATTACAGTTCCCGGATAATTTTGCTTCACATAATCACGGATGGGCTGCGGAATAATCTCTGCTGGAATCTCACCTGTTTTATATAGTACTTCTGTCCATTCACCCGAACGGTCAAATTCCACTTTGCTTCCGTTGGTAAACAACACTTCATAAGTCTTTGACAAAAATTCGGTCTCTACCTTTGCCAATGCCACTTTATTGTCTTTAAAATAAGTAGTGATAAATGTTTGAGCAGGAGTAGGCAACTGGCCGATTTGAACGGTCTTCACATTATCTGCTTTTGAAACAACTGAAAGAGCAAACAAACCTACTAATAAAAAAACTAATTTTTTCATATGATTCACTTTTTATGGGTTAATATTTTATTGTACAGCAAAGATGTAATGGAAATCTGAAAAGATTCTGAATAATGCTTGGAAGCAATTTGATTTAACATAAAAAAACAGGGAATCTTCAGTAACGGCAAAATGAGGTCGTTAGTAACGACCAAGCTCTGCTGTTACTAACGACCACCTCATCTTTTACTTCTCCTAAAAAGGCTCTTTGCACGTATATTACATCCATCCTACATACGATATTTACGAAGGTGCATGGGAAACCGTAAACTGATGACGGCGGTTTATGTAACTATAACTAATGATTAAATGATTTACCTTACAGATGGAATCAACCAGTGCCAAGCCAAGACCAGTAGATCCTTCTTTCTTCTTTCCCTGATAAAATCGTTCAAAAATTCTATTCGGATCCAAAGGTTCCTTCCCATCGTTGCTGACTATAAACGATTCTCTGGTAGAATGTACCTCTATCTCTCCACCCTCCGGAGTATGGACAAAAGCATTTTTCACCAAATTTGTCAAAAGAACAGAAGCCAGCGATTCACTTATAAAAAGAGAAAAACATCCTTCACTTTTAACCTTTACCTGAAGTCTACGATAGGAATACGCTTCTTCATAGTCAGGGAGATAGGTATCCAGCAGATCATTAAGGCAAATATTTTTCACATCACTGAACTGATGGTTTTCAATTTTACATAAAAGTAAAAGTGATTTATTCATTCTCGTCAAGTTTTCCAGTGTTTGATGAGTTTTAGCCAGTTCCGTAAGCTGTTGTTCTGTAAACGAACCTTCATCCATCAGCGCTTCAAGCCTGTTTTGGCAAATAGCCAAAGGAGTCTGCATTTCATGAGAAGCATTTCCTATAAAAAGCCGCTGCTGTTCAAACTGCTTTTCACTCCGCTCTACTGCAATCATCGTTGCCTCATTGAGTTTACGAAACTCGGTTATTTGAGTCTTATTTTTCAATGGAGCAGTTTTCTCGCCCAGACGATACTGTTCCAGCCACTCCAGCAACACATACAGAGGCTTCATATTACGCTGAAAAACTCCTGCGTTTACAGCCAGAATAGAGAGCAGCAAGATGATATACAGAAAGACAATCCACTCTAACATAGCTTGCCGCAAATCATATTTTTCAATGGTCGGCGTATAAACCACCAGCTCTTTGTAGCTACCACTGTCTGTTTTAAATATAACCATCAAGACCCTTGCGGGTTCTTCTTCTTTTTTCTCCTCTATATAAACCATTTCATCGTGATAGGATATATGGGGATGCTGCTGAGCATACTCTTCACTTACATCATATAAATAATACTGATTATTTGACCCATTACTGCTCGACGGCAATTCTTCATCGGAAAGCGCACGTATTATAATTGTCTCTGCATAATCGGTCAATGAGTCATCGGTTTCATCGTTCACTTCTTCTATCATTGCCCAATAGAAGAACACAGCCCAAAAAGAAAGGACTAAAACCAACAAGACGGACACCCGCCACATTACCCAATGGAAAAGCTTCATTCTAAAACAAATTTATAACCAATACCATAAACTGCTTTTAATTCCGGAGTCGCGCCTGCATCTTTTAAGTGTTTACGCAAGTTTTTTATCTGAGCATAAATAAAATCAAAATTATCAACCTGATCAATATGGTCTCCCCAGACTGACTCAGCTAATGTATTTTTATTTATCAGTCGACCGGGACGCAACATAAAGTATAAAAGAATATCGTATTCTTTACGGCTCAGCTCGACTTCTTTTTTTTCAATAAACACCTTAAAGGAGTCGGGCACTATCTCGATGTTACCATATTGTATGCGCTGCTCTCCCTGGTAAGCCTTCCGCCTCAACAAGCTTTTCAGCCGAGCATGTAATTCCGCGAGATAAAAAGGTTTGGCCAAATAATCATCTGCCCCCAAATCAAGCCCCTTTACCTTATCCTCCAATGAGTCTTTTGCTGAAAGAATAATTACATTGGTATGCTTCCCCAGTGCCTGCAGTTCATGCAGCAAGTCAAGTCCGGTTCCATCAGGCAACATGATATCCAACAGGATACAATCATAATCATAATCTTCAACCTTGCGCAAAGCCGTTTTGTAATCGGATGCTTGAGAAACAATATAACGCTCTTTTTCCAATGAGTCAACCATTATTTCCCGCAAATTATCATCATCTTCCACTATCAATATTTTCATAATAAGATTCTCTTAAAGACAACACAAAAATAACAATTTAAATAGATCAGCAAAGGCTTTTTCCAAAAAAAGGAGACTCCGCCTCACAGCGCAGTCTCCTCTCTAATCGATATTTATAAAAAATTAAAGTTTGTCTGTGATTCCTTTTCTCTTTTTTAGAGAAAGGAAAACAGGCATCGTCAAACAGTTTATTTAACTTGCATTTCCGAAACATTCAGTTTACGCGGCTCTTCAGGAGTTCCATATGCTTCTTTTTCTAAAGTCAACGTACGATACCCATTTACAGCCGAATGAATACGGAGTTTGATTCCCTTTGAATACTCAAGCTCGCTTTTCAAAGTATTTAAGTTATAGCACACAGCCCCGGGAACTACTTGGTTTAATGTATCACCATAAGTATGATAACGATACTCCAAATAAATATAACCATCTTCTTTAAAAGAAGCATCAGATTCTACTTTCCGGTTCCGGACCAAGCTTACACGGTGTGCTTTTGACCTCGGAACTTTCTGTTGGAAAGTCATATTCAAATATCCACCGGAAAGCCATATATTATGGATATATGCAGGGTCATCTCCATACTCTTTTTCATTCTCAGCAGTAAGTTCTTCTACGGGTTTAGTCAGAATCGGATTAATCAATTCCGGCTTAATAGCATAATCATACCCTTGAAAATCTTTCTGCAACGGATTAAAATAAAGTATAGCCCGATCTCCCTCGTTCCCCCGGTAACCAGTAATGGCCGTTGCCGCAGGCCACATCGTTCCCCAACGGTCACCGATGAAGCTATAGGCACCATCTCCTTCAACATGTACGGTTACCCAGTCTACACCTAAATCGCCAATTGAATATCTATCATCATCATTGCAGCTTTGAAATACGGTTGAAATTGCCAACAGTAAAGCTGCTCCGTATCGTTTCAGTTTTCTCATATTTTCTCTTTTAAAGTATTTATCTAAAAAAAGACGATACAAGTAAAATACTGCATGGTGCTAACATTAATTAACGAGAAAGTCTTCCTCAATACATTGTTATTCATCCCATACAAGATAAGCAGAAACCAACCAATGGTTCATCTTTTCACCATCAATTTCCTGAGCATCCGGGATATTTACCGTAAAGGTATGTTTGCCTGCTTTTATTTCACCTAAAGCCACTTCTTCCGGCAATACATCACTTCCCGGACACCAGTTTGAACGAGACTTGTCAGATGAAGCCAGCGGCTCTTCTACCTCTTTCACTTTATATCCATCCGGACTGATATAAGCTGCCAAGCGCTTAATAAGCCATACTCCTGTAGCAGGATTAAAGCGGCGGAACGAAGCACAGTCATCTCTCCAGGGAATGAAATTAATGACTTCCTGACCATCCACTGAAACAATGTTACGCTTCTGAACAAATTCATCTCCACCTGCATGACCGCCATGTCCGGTTACAATGTATTTCAGACGCACATTTTTTGCATTTTCAGGAATTACAAAATCAGTTGAAACCGCCTTACGTGCAAAAATATCGGGATAAGACTGACCGATATAATACACGGTATTCATCAGTGGTTCCACATGACGGTTCACCCGCTTATCGCAAGTAATTTTACTTTCCTTGAAGTTCAGTTCCATACTTGCCACATAACCTTCCGGAGTCCAAGTATCAATGAATATACCTACATAAGCTTCTCCTTCAAGAGCGGGATACAAATCTGTAATATCCTGCTCCCACTGCACACATTTTTCCCACTTCGGGATATATACCGGACGACGCTTGCTTGACAAAGAATCATCTTCCTCACTATAATGCCCTACGCCAAACGGAGTCATGAAGCGCATCAACTCAATAGTCGGCAAATAATTATCTCCGGCAACGATACCTACCATATTCTCCAGTTTCGTGCTGTCAACAGCCGGAAACTGTTTTTCACCCTGAGCAATGCTCATCAAGTTAACTGCCGACTCTTTCGGCAATACGAAACAAGAACCTGATTTATCCCAACGGTCACCATTCGAAGCCACAGTAACTTTCACACTGACCTTCACATCGCGCTGATAAGAAGGAACCTGAATTTTTTTCAAGATAATACGGCCGTTCACTAAATGGATAATACCATCCTTGTCGGCTTCTGAGAAATTAGCATATACATCCGGAGTAAAGCGGATGTTCGCCTTATTAAACACCTCTAAATGCAAATTGCCCACTGCAGGCAGTTCTTTATGTCCGCCAACACAAGCTGTCAGCGAAGACAGTAAAAACAAGGAAAAAATGATTGTTTTAAAAAAGTTTGTTCTCATGGTTTCTTAAATATTATTTGTTTCTTTAGAAAATAAGGAGACCAGATACGAGAAGCCAGTTTTATACCAGACCAACTCGTATCTAGTCTCGAAAGTCTATTGTATTACTTTACTTTAAAACCTCTCTTATCCAAGTAAGCCTTAAATCTGTGCATATACTCTTCATCCGGACCATCAAAGAAAGATACGCCCGAAGCACCATTATTAAAGGCTTCATCAAGTGCTTCTTCAAAAGTATCTTTAATGTCAGGGAACATCAATCCGGCATAAATCTTAGCTCTACCATTGATAGTCTTTACACTTTCTTTTACCGAACGGCCAATCCATTCCGGACCCTCATAATAGAATCCGTTATAAATCATCGGGAAGTATGCATCAAGCGACCATTCACCCCAGTCCTGACGCACCATTTTGCGAGCCATCGACGGACCCGGGAATACAGCTGAACTGATATGTTTTCCATCGGCCTTAATAGTCTGTGTAATTTTATTTACAATGCGAGTAATAGCATCCAGACGGAAGTTAATCCATGACTGATCTTCCATCGGGAACTTCAGTTCCAGCGGATCACGACCGGTTTGTTCCTTGAATTTTTTACGGCAAACGTCACAGTAGCAATAATCATACTCCGGCATTTCGTGAGTCTGCTCAATACCATAATTCTTCCACAAGCTAACCGGCAACACAATATCCGGGAAACGGACGTAGTCCAGATGAACGCCATCTACATACGGAAGATTAGCTTCCTTCAAGTAATCTGCTGCCAAATATTCAGCCACTCCTTCATGATTCGGGCACAAGAAGCGGTAATAATCTACATAAGCAGGTTTGTCATAACAAGATTCACCTTTGCGATTAACAGCAAACCAGTCTGGATGTGTTTCAAGCACTTCACGGCGATTCATTGTCCACTTCCAGTAATGAGCCTCCAAACCGGCTTCTTTACACATACGATACGTATCTTCATCATAGCCTTCGAACATAACACCGCTAAAGCCACATTCTTTCATCAAAGCAAAATACTTCTTGTAATACGCATCTCCCTTTTCTTTGTTAATACGCATCCATACCCAGTTTTTCACTTCTCTCTGAGCAATAGCTTCGCGAGTAAACTTGCCGTTCTGGTCAACCACATAATTTACCTTTTCTTCAGGCACACTGACTGCAATACGGAACGTATTAGCCGTAGCTTCCACCTTCACTTCAGCTCCTGCTGGCAATCCGCTCAATTCAGCATCTGTCAAGAAAAAGTTTTCTGCTGCACGCAAATAATTCTTTTCCTTTGCGTAGTTATCTAGCTGCGCATAAAACATCGCCCACAACAGTTTATAAGCTGCCATGTTATACGGATACTTAAACGAGTCAGTACCCTGCCCTACGGTTTTATCCGACAAGTACAAGAATCCCCAGCGGTCGGGCATATGCATATCAATCTTTCCGGTAGGCATCCATACCCAGTTTTCTTCACGCTGACCCGGCTTCAGCCACTGTACGCGTGAGAAATTAATACGCCAGTAATTACCAGCCACTGCCGGATTTGAAAAGTTTACAGTCAACGCTTTGTGAGGAATAGCCATTTCTACGCTCCACTGCTTATCTTTATCTTTCGATTTATTCAACGTACCCTCACGGTGAACAGCCAGTTTAAGTCCCGGACAGTCCCACTGCACCATAAAGTTACCACCCGAACGGTAAGGTTTATCCAGCATCAAATCGAAAATAACACCTTTGGCATTATTTTCAATTTCGAAATAATTCTGACCATCTCCATCCGGATCCAAAAATACCTCAAAATCGTTATCATAATAGATAATTGTATCACGCTGGCTTAGCTTTGCTTTAATATCATCTTCCTGAAGAGTAGCACCTACATAAAGATACTCATCATTCCACAACATTTTAGCCGATGTATCATAGCAAGGCTTAGCAAAACCTTCTCCACTGATGTCAACAAACGACTGGGTGGGTTGAGTTTTCTGCCAATCGGCTTCAGTAAGTTTGCCATCAATTTTCAACTTCCCTGCAGTACGATAACACACATAACCTTCGGGCAAGGTCAGCACACGCTCATACTTTGAAAATAAGTTCTGCGCTCCCAGTTGAGCAACAACCGCCAGCGCAAACAAACTGCACAAAAACTGTCTTCTCATGTTTAATGTTTATATTATAAGGGGTTAATTACTTTCAATCACTTTTCCTGCTCCGCGATATAACTTAATCGGACCATCCAGAAGTACTGCAATCACAGTTATTTGCGAATCGAGTACCCTTTCAGGCACATCAATATACAAGTTTCCGGGAACCTCACTCCAATAGTTCTTATTATAAACTTTATAGCTCAACATATTTCCGCTACCTACAGCCCATACACGGTTAACCTTATTCATCAATCCCTTTACTTCAATCGGACCGTTCGGTTTATACGGCAAGTACAGGTATAAAATATCTCCTGCCTTGTTCAAAGTGGTATACCCCTGGAAGTGTTCGTTCGGTATACCCGCCTTTGTATCATAAATAGCTTCTTTATGCTTTTTCGTCCAGCGGCCAAACTCCTTTAATACCGCAACTTGTTCTTCAGGAATAGTACCGTCTTCCTTCGGTCCGATGTCAAGCAACAGGTTTCCACCCATACTCAAGCAGTCAACAAAGGTACGAAGCAAAATGTAAGGCGATTTATAATTTGCATCGGTATGCTGATATCCCCATGAATCATTCATCGTCATACATAATTCCCAATACGGATTTTCAGGCTTCACTACAGGCACTCCCTGCTCTGGAGTAGCATAGTCACCATAGCCTTGAATACGAGAGTTGATGATTACATTCTTGTTTCCCGAGCGCAACAAATCAACAATACCTTTTGAATTCCAAGCCTCGGCAGTCTGTTCCCAGTCGCCGTCAAACCAATAAAGATCGGGCTTCCATGTTTTATTCAGTTCAGACAACTGCGCCATATTGAAATCAACAAAACGCTTCCATCGTGCCGGATCGTCCTTATAACGTACCTCTGTACGAGTCTTATTCGGATAATCCTCATGCGACCAGTCAAGCAAAGAATAATAAAATCCCAATTTCAAATCCTGCTTACGCACTTCCTTTACAAACGGGTCAATCAAGTCACGACCAGCCGGAGTAGATTTCACCGTACTCAAGTTTCCTGCCTTTGTATCCCAAAGCGCAATACCGTCGTGATGTTTCGTGGTAATGACCGTATAGCGTGCCCCGCTCTCCTTTATCAAATCCACCCATTCTTTCGGATTATACTTTGAAGCAGTAAAACTGTTTTTCTGGTCCATATACTCTTCGTATGGCAGATACTTATTAAAGAACGACCAGCTTTCAGCCACTCCATTTACAGCATATACGCCCCAATGGATAAAAACACCTAGTTTTGCATCTGAAAACCACTCCATCCGCTGTTTTTTCTGCGAATCACTCTCACCCGACTGCTGAGCTGCTACCGGCGAAGCTGCACACCCCAACAAGACAAGCAGCGACAATAATTGTTTTTTCATCATGATATTAAAATAATTTTGTCCGTAATCATCCCAATGTAAAGGCTATGTCACCCGCCTATACATTAGGGTGATTACGGACGATGATTAAAAATTAAATTTACGAAATACACTTCGTTCATCACACCTATTCTTAGAAAATAACTTTCCATGCTCTTTTTTTAAAGGAATTAATTAACATCTCCGAATAGTTCATCCCTCAATTTTATTTTCATAGACAAAGTTACAAACTTTCTTTAAAAATCCAACTTGCTTCTTTAAATTCCCTTGATTAAAAAGCCTATTTTACAGCAGAAAAAGAAAAACAGGAGTATAAAGAACAAAGAATGCAGTCTGAAGACAAGCTGTTCTTCGCTCTTTACACTCCTGCTTAAAAACAAGGCGTATTATTTTACTTTAGCACCCAATGACCACCAAAGCGGTGTCACAGTGTTATCTTTACCACCCAACAGTTCCAACGCGTGGTTGTAAGCGGCCTCATCGGAAGTAAGCAGAGATTGCGGGTAACGCATACGCTGCGGATAATACTTCCATGACTGACCAGCTTCCCATGAGTTGTTACGCCAGTCTGTCAAATCAGAACCCGTCATCACAGTTGCAGTATTTGCCGGCAGGTCAAAGAACGGCAAGCCCAGGCGACGGTGGTCTGACCATACTTCCTGCACTACATAAGGCATCTGAGCCAGATACTTCTGAGTAATAATCTTAGTCAGTTTATCATTCAGTTTCTTACCCGGATATAAAATCTTAGAAGCATCAGGATAATTATAAGTTACCGTCTTATCTCCCGCTTTCTGATTATATCCATCTTTATAGGTAGCCTGGAATGAAGCAGGCTCTACTGTATGTGTATATTTTACAGAAGTACCCACACGGTTGTAATCTTCTGAAGCGAGATAATCTTCTGCAAATTCAGAAACGCCGAAATAGTCGAAGCTGGCACGGACACCATCCTCATAAGCTTGCTCATCGGTTACACCATCGGTATTCCAGTTACGAAGAGCAGCTTCAGCCAAGAGGAAGTGAGATTCCCAAGCGCCGAAGAACACCACACGTCCCAGACCTTCTTCACCACCCATACAGTAGTCTTGTGCCCACAACGGATAGATAGAGCGAATACCTGAAGAAGTGGTGATAAAGCCATTCTTTTCCAATCCTTCAGACCAGCCGCTCGATGAGCCGACCGGTACTCCGTTCCACGTATTGTCGCCTTTCACCCACATACTATCCTTATCTGCAACAACCAGATAAGAACCTCTAGCATCGATTTTAGTATTCTTAATATCCGAAGTTACAGCGTTAGTTGCTTTGTTATCGTTAACCATCCAGAACATTTTCAAAGCACGCGGATCGAGGTTTTCCGGAATACCGTCCAACCAATACTGTTTCGTAGGATCATCCGTATTTGCCACAAAATGCTTTTCAAACTTGAGTCCCAAATAGGTATTTTTCTTTGCATATTGAGCCAAGTCGGCACGCTGCTCAGAAATCTTTACACCACCCAGGTTATTCATCAGATTAGCCATGGTAGAAGACAAAGCCTGCAAGTTCCATCCACGAGTATAAGGGTTAGAGTAGTCATTCCAGCCGTTGTCTGACTTAAACCAAAGCATATCAGCCTTATCCTTAATAAAGTTTCCGCCTTTACAAGCATCTTCAAACTCTGTCTGAGCATCAGCAGCAATTTCAGTGTTAGTCAAACGCATCGCATAACGCATACGCAATGAGTTACCAAGTTTCTGCCACTTAGCAGCCTCATAGCCATAAGCAGGGTCACACTTAGCTTGATTTTCTGTAGGTTTAACCGACGTATCAATTTTCTTTACCGCATCTCTCAGTTCACTCAAGATAAACTGATACACTTCTTTTTCCGAGTTATAAGCCGGATTTTCTCCTTTTGCAGCTTCTAATGGATAAGGACCAAAAGTATCAGCAAACTGAGCAATTACCATCGCACGCCAGATGCGTCCGAACTGCTCCATATTCGCATAAAAAGGTTCATCCTTTGCACGGATAGCAGCCTGCTCAATCGCTCTGGTAGCAAAATTTATAGTAGAAGCTACACAAGGATAATAAAAGCTCGTAACATAGTCATCATTATATGTTCCAACAGAAAGCAATCCCGCTTCACCGAAAGCACGGGCAGCATCCCCCCAGTTCAAGTAATACATACGCTCACCGGTACTCGGGTCCATCTGAATTTTTCCGATTGCATTATTCAGGAAAAACTCAGGCTGTGTTGATTCTATCGGAGTTTTTGTCGGATCTATATTCACATCATCAAAATCTGAACAAGAAGCCAAACCAGCTACTAGTCCGACACCTAAAAAGAATTTATTGAAAGTTTTCATTTTAATTCACAAAAATGTTAGAAACCAAGGGTAACATTAAACAGATAAGAACGTGAGGTAGGCGAAGCACCGAACTCAAAACCAGTAGCATTGGTATTTGCCACCATGACTGATTCAGGGTCAATACCTTCCATGTCGCTGTAAATCATCCATACATTATTTACAGATACGCCCATTTTCACTTGCTGGAAGCATGTCTTCTTCAGCATTTCACGCGGGAAACTGTAATTCAGTGATACATTACGCAAACGGATATTGGTGCCATCATAGATGTTTGCCTCACCGATACCAGTATTTCCTGTACCTATACCCTTTGACCAATACTGCTGCGGAGTTACTTCAATGGTATTTACTTTATACCCTCCGTTACCGTCAGCAATCACACCATCTACTACAAACTTGTCACGGGCTCCGTTAGGCGCAGTTACTTCCGCACGACCATTAACCTGCAATGAATAGTTGGTGTATGAATAAATATCCCCGCCTAAGCGTCCGTCAATCTGGAAGCCTAAAGTAAAGCCTTTGTAGCTGAACGTATTGTTCCATCCCAACATACAGTCAGGCTGTTGGTCTCCGATTTTATAAATCTGACCATCGGTAGTAGGAAGACCTGCATCATTCAGAATCAGCTTTCCGTAATAAGGGCTATTCACATCTTCCACGCGGGCAAAGCGAGTTCCCCAGATTTCACCGTAGTTACCTCCGGCTACTGCATATACTTTCAATTCGGCAGCACCACCCAATTCGTATTTAGGAATACCGGGACCCAGTTCCAATACTTTATTGTTATTCTTTGAGAAGTTAATCTGTGTATCCCAGCTAAAATCGGCAGTTTCTACCGGACGAGCATTGATCATCAACTCAATACCGCTATTCTGAATATTACCGGCATTGATGATTTTATTTTTGAAACCAGACATTTCGTTCATAGGAACCTTCATTAACTGGCGTTCAGCATTTGATTTATACCAAGCCAAGTCAAATCCTAAACGGTTGTTAAAGAATTTCATTTCCAAACCAGCTTCCCATGAAGAAATCAACTCACTGCGCACGGTTGCATCGTATTTGGTATCACCCGGTTTTGCTGTGGTATTTCCCCAACGGTCAGAACCAATTTCACATGAGTTATAAAGCTGATACGGATCCATGTCATTACCTACCTGAGCAAAAGAAGCACGTGCCTTGGCATACGTTACCCATTCTGGCAATGGCTTTTCGATTTTGTTCAGCATATCGGTAATTACCCATGAGAGTGATACAGACGGATAGAAGAAAGAACGGTTTTCTTTCGACAAAGTAGACGACCAGTCATTGCGGAAAGTTGCATCCAAGAAAATCCATCCATTATAGTTCAAGCCTAATGTTCCATACAGAGAGTTAATTTTACGGTGGCTGTAAGTTTCTGTTACCGTACGGTCGGCATTGCTGCTATTATTGATGTTAAACAAGTTAGGAACAGTCAATAACCCTGCACGGTTTTTCAGTCCGGTTGACTTGCGTTCCATCAAGTTACCTCCGAAAGTAGCAGTCACCCCGATTTTATCAATTAAGTTGTCTTTTTGAGCCGAAAGCAAGAAACTGAAGTTGTTTTCGTAGAAACGCTGTTCATTTAATTCATATGAACTGTTACCGTTATTCAGGTTTTTAGCTCCGGCATAAACTTTCGCTGTAGATTCTGTAAAGTACATATCGCTACCGGCACGAAGTTCCAAGTTCAACCAATCTGTAAACTTATATTTCAAAGAAGCATTCAGCAAGAAACGGCTGCGGCTGTCTTCATTCAAATTGTATTTTTCCAACCAATAAGGGTTCAAACCTTTCGGTGACCACCAGTACATGTTTCCATCTTCATCAAGCGGATTGCTGAAGTCACGGATATCCAATGACGCAGGCAACTGATAGATGGTCAGGAAAGCATTCGAGTCGTTTTTACCAAGAAGCGGACGGTTTTCGGCTCCGGTATTGATATACTGGATTTTTCCGTCGAAGCTCCAGCGATCATCTTTACCGAAAGTAGAAGATGCACGCAAGGTAAAGTTGGTACGGTCTAACTTCGCACCTGGAATCTTACTTGAGTCATCCATACGAGTAGCAGAAGCATACACGGCAGTCTTGTCAAACTGTTGCTGAAATGACACACTTTCTGTAAGATTTGTTCCTACATTAAAATAAGAATCAATATTATCGAAATACTGCATCACGCGGTTCTGCCCGTTGAAGGTATATTCGCTGCCCATAGCAGGTCCCCAGCTGGTTCCAGCTTCCTGATTATAGGCCCCATTCGTACCCTGCCCGAATGATTTCTGCATGTTAGGCTTCATGAAAATAGTTTCAGCAGAAACCGAAGCCGAAACAGTAATACCTAAACCTTCACGTTTGGTTCCTTTCTTAGTGGTAATCAAGATTACACCATTACCTGCACGCGAACCGTAAAGAGCGGCTGCCGAAGCTCCTTTCAATACAGACATTGACTCAATATCTTCCGGGTTGATATCCGACAAACCATTACCCATATCCAATGAGGGGTTATAGAAGTCTGCATTGTCTGAGCCGGTAAAGTTATCCATAGGCACACCGTCCACTACGATAAGCGGCTGGTTCATACCTGTTACAGAGTTGGCACCACGCAACTGGATTTTAGAAGATCCACCAGGACCATTGCTTGAACGGGTAATCTGCACACCGGCAATTTTACCTGAAAGCGCATTTGCGATATTTGCCTCGCGTGAAGCAACAAGTGATTCACCTTTTACTTCCTGCATGGCATAACCCAATGCCTTTTTCTCACGCTTGATACCCAGCGCTGTCACAACTACCTCTTCCAATACTTCAGTGTCTTCGGAAAGAGTAATCACTCCCAGGTCGGCTTTTGCCTCAACCTGAATCGACTTATAGCCGATATACGAAAGTTCCAGTTTTGAACCGGAAGCCACCGACAGAGAGAATTTTCCGTCGATATCCGTAATCGCACCATTCGTGGTCCCCAATTCGAGAACACTTACACCAATTAAGGGTTCGCCTGTCGCATCTACAACAGTTCCCTGCACAGTAATCTTGTCCGCCTGCTGCATGATAAACAACTCCGGAGCATTACTTGCCGCCAAAGCCGTTCCGCAACCGGACGCCATCATCAGTAAAAATGCTGAAGGTAATTGCTTAAATTCCATAGATTAGCATTTTATTAATTAAAAATAGAAAATAAAACACTACCTTTTATCAAACGTCACTTCCGTATAGCTTCGCCATCAATGGCAGCAAAACTGATTCTAAAAGATTTGTTTAACCAAAGGTAGATTAGTTTAGTTTTTGTTTAATTGTTTAAAAATCGCGCAAAAATAATAATATTATTTAGCGAAACAAAAGGTAAGTTCAAAAAAAATGCATTAACGTTGTTAATTAACAAATAACCTTCATCACCAATTCATCCTATTTGCTTAACTTCATGAAAAAGCCCCGTTGGCATTTTGACATCTTGCAAATTCATCGCTTCAAGACTCGCCTAGCTGTCGTTCCAAATCAAAATAGTCTGTTTTTCTAAAAAATCAGATTCAGTATTAAACTATACCTCAACAACTTAACGCTAACAATTAACATTATATAACACAAAACCAGATAAGTACAGCAAGACTTTCATCTCGCAAAACCTGCCTTTTCATCTGACATTCCTTGATGCTGATTTAAAACTCCATGATGTTTTCAAAAAACGCCTCGATGTTTTCATGAAAACGCTTTGATGTTTTCATCCAAACGCCAAGGCATTTTCTGTATATATTTTCATTATACAGACTTAAAGCTGCCAATTTCATGCATATATCATCACGTTTTCTCCTTCCCCCTCGTTCAAGAAAAAAAATAATCCGGCACAGAAAGCAATTTCTCACTTTCCATGCCGGATTGATTATCTATAATACTTTTTCCTGTCTTTTCTAAAAACGAGAATTATCTGTTAAACCAACGTACATAACAGAAATCTTGGCGATGAGCCAAATCTGCATGTTTCGGGAACATACGGTAAGAAACCTTGAAGCTTCCTGAATTAGAAAGCGAACATACCACACTGAAGGTATGGAGGTCGCCCTCGCGCTTAACCATTTCCATCGGATTAACTTCGTAGATATATTCCTTGCCTTCTGCATTGGTATAAGTAACTACCTGTTCAATGCCTACTGCATCATTCAAGCCTTTTTCGTCGACTACACAAGTCACTGTATAATCTTTACCGCTTTCCAGCTTACCCTGACACATATCCTGAGTTTCTTCAAGTGATACAATCTGGATGTCATTCCATTTTGCAGCAACTTCTTCTTTCCATGCAGACAACGCCTTAGCCTTAGCAAAGTTATTTGCAGCCAAGTCATTGAAACGTACAGCTTCTTTGGTATAGAATTTTGAATAATAATCATCCAGCTGACGTTTCATAGTATAATGAGGAGCAACCTGAGCGATAGAGTTTTTGATTGTCTTAATCCAGCCTTCAGAATAACCCTTCTTGTTACGAGCGTAATA
Organism: uncultured Bacteroides sp.; assembly: GCA_900546645.1. GTDB lineage: Bacteria > Bacteroidota > Bacteroidia > Bacteroidales > Bacteroidaceae > Phocaeicola. The sequence goes on from URDR01000010.1 coordinate 35,257, forward strand.
CAAAGGCAAGATTTCAGTTTCAAGAATACTGTAAATAGTAGCAGCATCCAACTGGTCTTGATATTCCTGATTCTGGTAAGTACGTTTTTCAGTCAAAGCCCATCCTGCACCTTCACGGTAGCCTTCCAGCCACCATCCGTCAAGAACAGAGAAGTTAACAATACCATTCATCAATGCCTTCTCACCAGATGTACCCGATGCTTCCAACGGACGAGTCGGAGTATTCATCCAAATATCTACACCCGAAACTAAGCGACGAGCCAACTTCATGTCGTAGTTTTCGAGGAAGATAATCTTACCCATAAATTCCGGACGACGTGAAATTTCTACAATTTTCTTAATCAGTCCTTGTCCGGCTCCATCGTGCGGATGCGCCTTACCGGCAAACAAGAATTGCACCGGATAATCAGGATTATTCACAATCTTAGCCAAACGGTCAAGGTCAGTAAACAGCAAGTGAGCACGTTTATATGTTGCAAAACGACGAGCGAAACCAATCAACAATGCGTTAGGGTTAATCTTATCCATCAAAGTAACCACGCGTGAAGGGTCTCCCTGGTTTTTCAACCATGTGTCACGATACTGGTTACGCACATAGTTAATCAACTTATTCTTCAATGCAACGCGAGTGTTCCAGATTTCTTCATCGGGCACACTGTAAATCTTTTCCCAAATTTTCGGGTTAGACTGATCGTTCATGAAGTTTTTGTCGAAATATTTATTATAAAGAGCTTTCCATTCAGAAGCACACCAAGTCGGGAAGTGTACACCATTGGTTACATATCCCACGTGATTTTCTTCTGCGAAATAACCTTTCCAGATTCCGGCAAACATTTCCTGAGAAACCTTTCCGTGCAACCAGCTTACACCATTTACCTCCTGGCAAGTGTTGCAGGCAAATGTTGACATACAGAAGCGTTCGTTCGGATCACCCGGATTGATACGGCCCAAATCCATCAATTCCTGCCATGAAATGCCCATACGTTGCGGATATCCGCCCATATATTTACCAAACAAGCCCTCATCGAAATAGTCGTGACCTGCCGGAACCGGAGTATGTACGGTATAAAGAGAAGAAGCGCGGACCACATTCAAAGCTTCTTCGAATGACATGCCACCTTCTACATAGTCGCACAGACGCTGTACGTTACATAATGCAGCATGACCTTCATTACAGTGATAGATGTCTTTCTTGATACCTAAACGTTTAAGTAAAAGTACACCACCGATACCCAACAGGATTTCCTGTTTCAAGCGGTTTTCCCAGTCACCACCGTAAAGCTGGAAAGTGATTGAGCGGTCGAATTCACTGTTCATCTCATTATCTGTATCCAACAGATACAAAGGAACACGACCTACATTTACTCTCCATACATAAGCGTGAACATAGTAATCTAAGTATGGTACGTCCAATACCAATGGAAGTCCGTTCTCGTCGTTTACGCGCTCAAGAGGAAGGCTGCCGAAGTTTTGAGCTTCATAGTTGGCAATCTGCTGACCGTCCATTGACAAGCTTTGGCTGAAATAGCCGTAACGGTAAAGGAATCCTACCGCACACATATTTACATTGCTGTCTGAAGCTTCTTTCAGATAGTCACCGGCAAGAACGCCCAAACCACCTGAATAAATCTTCAATACGTGAGTCAAGCCATATTCCATACAGAAATAAGCTACAGACGGACGGCTTTCATTCGGCTTTTCTGCCATATAAGCTTTAAACTTGTCATAAATCGTATTGATACGCATCAATACATCTTTATCTGCAGATAAATCTTCAAGTTTTTCGTAGCTCAAACGTTCTAAAAGAGCAACCGGATTCTGACCCACTACATTCCATAATTCCGGGTCAAGTTCCTTAAACATTTCAGTTGCTTCATCGTTCCAAGCCCACCAAATATTGCGAGCCATTTCCTCCAACATTTTCAGAGATTCCGGAATGCGAGATTTTACGTTTACCTCTTTCCAGACAGGAGCATTCACATAATTAGTTTTGACTTTCATATCTTTTGTATTTAATGTAAATAATCTGTTTGTTTTTTTATTTTAAAGACTGACGCTGCATTGCTTTGCGCAGTGCTACATCGTATGCTTCATAATAACGGCTGATAAAGTGTTTCCACAGTGCTTTCTCTGCAATGGCTGCAGCATTTTTGCGAATTTTTTCAATTTCTTTTGCCGGCAGAGAAGAAAACTCATCGATAGTGTCACGAATGGCGTCTGCCACTTCCGAATAGTTATAATCAGTACGGTGAATCACCTTTACACCATCCTGAAGGGTTCCTTCATGGCCTTTCAATGCATTTACCCAAAGGCCGAAACCTGCCAGATCTGTCGTTATAGTAGGCACTTTAAATGCTATGCTTTCAAGCGGAGTGTATCCCCATGGTTCATAATAAGAGGGATAAACAGTCAGGTCAGCCCCAATAATCAAATCATAATACGGCACATTTAAGATGCCGTCATTTCCGTCTTGATAACACGGAACAAAAATAACCTTCACCTTTGAATCGGCAGCATTCGACATATTTAAATATTTCAACATGTCAAGCACCTGGTCGTGACTCATGTTATGCAGCCAATGCGTCAAGAATGGACATTCAAGAGGTGTGGTAAACTCTTCTTTGCTGTTTAAGCGAGTAGCTAAATCCTCTCTCACCTCTCCTACCCATCCGGGTACATTAACAAAAGCCAAAACTTCTTTCTTCAGGCTTTTATCGCGGGTCAAACGGTTCAAAGCCTCCAGATAAACATTGATGCCTTTGTTTTTAAACTCATAACGTCCACTTGTCCCCACAATCAGGGTATCATCACCCAGATTTGTTCCCAAAAGTTTATTAGCTACATTAAGCAAAACATTTCTGGCTTTCTGACGCTTTACACTAAAGTTTCTTCCTTTGGGTACAAAGTCATCTTCAAAACCATTCATCAGAACCACATCAGCCTCTTTGTCTAATAATTCTTTACATTCATTATTGGTAATATCGCTTACGGTTGTAAAACAGTCTACATGGTGAGCTGTCTGCTTTTCAATCGAATGTTTTGACTCCATATTAAGCTCACGTGCCATTTGGTCGCCATTATAAGCAAACAAATAATCATATAACGGTTTATTGTTCCCGGCAATAGAGCGGCCTATTGAAGTAGCATGGGTAGTAAAAATTGTTGCAATCGAAGGGACATGCTTCTGCAGATACAAAGCCCCCAGACCAGTCATCCACTCATGCGCCTGATAAATAACTTTATCTGTCATTACCAGATTAAAGCGATAGTAGCTTTCCACTACTTTACCTGCGGCATATGAAAACATAGAGGCTTCATCATAGTCGCCATAAGCATGGAGTGAATCTACTTGATAATCTTCCCATGCCTGAGTATAAATTTCATTCTTTATCTGAAAGAAAGGTGTAAAGTTAACAAGAATGGCTATAGGATGTCCGGGAATATTCCAACGCCCGATTCGAACCTGTAAGTTGTCTTCACTTTGTGCATGTTCTCTCCATGCTCTCAACAGTTCTTCATCCTCATCAAACAAAGGATTTTCTTTTTCTCCTTCTCCAAAATCCGGTCCTATAAAAAAAACCCGGTCTGGGAAAGCATCCTGCAGTGTCTTTGCCCGAGTGGAAAGTACAGTGTAAATACCACCGACTTTATTACAAACCTCCCAACTCGACTCAAAAATATAATCAGGAACTAAAAGGTGTTTATTCATCTCATCTAATATTTTCTAAATCAGACGCAAATTTACAAAAAAACATTGAGCGCGGAAAGAAAGAGCTTTAGTTTTTTCACCCATAAGAGCCATATTAAATAAAAGATTTATGCTCTCTTTTCAGCTATTGAATCGAAACATTTATCTAACTGTAGCAAAACTTGTTTTTTCTTTTAACAACTTACTTTATAATATCTATAGAATAAAAGATGATATTTCAAGTAATAAAAAATTAAAATATCATCTTTTTACCTCCTGTCTCCTCAAACTTTTCAGATTAAACAGATTAGTTTTCCTTTTTTTTAAATCTTCAGAGTGCCTCTTCTTTCTATCCAATAAAAGCTCAAATGCAGAGAGATACTTCCACTAAAAAACGAACCTTTCTGGTAATCTGACTTGCCTTAGCTCGTTAGTCTGTTGTTTGCCCTATAATTGCAAGATGAGACAGATAGGTATAGCAAAAAGTCCGCCCACACAAGCCTCATGCTTGTCGGGACGGACTTTCATTTCAAAATCAAATTTTTGTCTGCTAAACTTATACCAATGCTGAACCCATCAAGAAGGTTGCAGCCAAAGCAACGATTGCATACAATTCGGGGAATACAGCAAGAATCAATGTATTGCCAAATACATTATATCCTTGTCCGATTGCTGCAATACCATTGGCACAAACTTGTCCCTGACGAATTGCTGAGAATAAGGCAACCAATCCTAAACCGATACCTGAACCAAGAACTGCACATGCCTGGACTCCGGTGATTTCAGGAGTCAACACACCAAAAATACTCTGGAACATAAAGTAGCCGGCGAAACCATACAATCCCTGTGTACCGGGAAGGGCTGTCAACACCAAGAAGTTACCAAATGCACCGTCATTTTTCTTTAGGGCACCGATTGAAGCATTACCGGCAATGGTTACACCATATGCACTACCAATACCAGACAAACCAACCATAATTGCGATGCCAACGTAGGCAATCAAAAGATTCATTTCCATAATTCGTTATTTTTAAATTTTAATTTTACGTTTACTTTTTAAAAGGCTTATATTCTTTGCCGCCGCCTTCGTAACCGGCATTCTTAAAGAACTCCACAAATGTAAGACGCATGGGGTGAACCATCGCTCCTAATACATTCATGAAAATATTAATGGCATGACCAATGACAAATATCAGCACCATTACAATAGGGCCGGCTATTACATTGTCCGGGCTCATTCCTACAGCTAAGCTATTAAACACGCTGGCCAAAATACCTCCGGATAATCCTAAGGCAAACAGACGGACATAAGAAAGAATATCTCCTAATAATCCGGTTGCCATATTATAGCTATCCCATAAACCTAAGCCTAAGTTTACAAAGATATTTTTATCCGGACTATTATATAAGTAAGCCATCAAACCTCCCAATACAAGGAATATCAGATGAATATTACCGCCCATCGACATGAATCCCGGTGCTGCAAAGGCAATGGCTGTACTGACTAATATCAGTAACCATCCGATGGTTCCCACCGCATATTTGAATCCAAATTGAATAGACTGATTCACAGCTTTCAGTATCATACCGAAAATAATCTGCACACCACCCAATATCAACGAAAGATTAAACATCTGCTGGTTATCCAATGAAATGGTTTCTTTCAGACTTTGGAAGAAAGGTAGCTGGATTTCATATAAATTAAATCCGAAACACGTGCCTGTCAAAAGTCCACAAGCCATGGTTGAAACTCCCAATAGCTGTACCAAAGTCAGTACCGGCTTCATCGTGGCTGTTATATTTTTTGCTATCAAACGGTAAATCGTTACAGCCAATAACATAAACAAGCCATATCCCGAATCGCCCAAACATAAGCCGAAGAAGAGCATAAAGAATGGAGCAAAAAATGGAGTTAAGTCCAACTCATTATACTTCGGGAGCATATATAAGCGCATAATCGGCTCAAATAACCGGAAGAAACCTTTATTATTCAAACAAATAGGAACATTTTCTTCTGGTTTCGGCTCTGCTATTTCATAATAGACTTCCGATTCAGACAAGAAGTGTTTGATTTCTTCCACACGCTCAGAAGGAGCCCATCCTTCAAGTAGCATCAGTTTGTTATCAGCCAACGCATCAGTACTCAAAACAACTTTCGAGAATTCAATTTGGGCATGTAAATCTACTTGAGCAGCTTGCAAATCTGGTATCACCGTTTCCGCGAGCTGTTTCAGGCGAGTATCTATCTGTTCCTGCTCCTTATGAATCATTTCCAAGCGTTCCTTCAAAGAAGAGAGTGAGGTTTCAGGCAACCTTGCTGCCTCCACATCTAATTCCACCATTAAATGGTTAGGGGTAATGGTCACAAAATAGACCTTTGCTCCCACACGGTTTATGACAACCGCATTATACTTATCTATCCACTCTTGGCTAAACTGTTTATCAGAGCAGAGGTAGAAACCAATCTGGTAACCAGCGTCATGAAGGCGCTTAACATTTTTCAAGTCAAAATCTCCCCAGGGTTCCAACAAAGCAAGTTCTTTTTCTGCAGTCTGTAAACGCTGTGACAGATGTTGATCCTCCTGCTGCAAAGTCTCTACAGCAAGCAAGGCTTCTTTTCCTTTTAATACATCACCCTGATTGTGAACAGCTGTTCCGTTTAGACCCTGCAAAAATTTAATCGCTGAAGCATAACGAGATGACCAGCGAATACTTTCTTGCAAAGCTGAATTTTCGGCTGCTCCCTGCGACTTCATCAGCACATGTATTACCCCCAAGTCACGAATATGATTCAAAAAAGCATCGTATTCTTTATGATATACCAAAAAGGTAAGTTTCTTCATCTTAGCAATCATGACTCAGCCTCCTTTCTCTTTTCCTGGATCGACTTCAGAATCTTCTGTGACGATTTTGACAAATTCTCTTCGTCTTCCATGAAACGTTTAATTTTTCTCAGTGCATCTTGATAGCCAGGTATCTGAACCTTCTCAAAAAGATTAACTTTCTGAGTCGTTTTTTTACGCGCATGTTCTAACAAACTCAATTTAGCAAGTGTAAACTCCCGCTCAATAGCAGTCTGTGCCAAACCTTTCAACAAATGAATGCCGTCAGCATACCATTTTGGAGCACAAAACAAACTAAAAGGACGGATTGCAAAGTCAACCTCTTCCAATAAAGGAACCCGTACTCCTGCAATTTTACGAACGCCTAAATGAACATCTTTCACTTTAATCAATGAAGCGTCAAATTCATTCCAGAGTGCGAACATGGCTTCATACGCCTGAATCTGCTGCTCCAAGCGCTCCTCTAACTCTCCAGCTTCAGTCTTGCACCGCTTTACCTCAAGGCGTAACGCACTTTCCTTATTCTTAATGATAGGCAACGTACGCACGCGAATCTTGAGCTGCTTTTCAAGTTGCTGCAACGAGGTTTTATTATATTGAAATTTTATAGCCATTCTCTGTCAAATTAATGAATTACTTCTTCCAGTGTTGATCTACAAATTCCTTCTTGATGTTAACTTCTTCCGGCTTAAAGTATTTGCTAAACAAGCCCCAAGTCACATCCAACATTTCAGTTGTATTCAAGTTTACATCAATAGCCAATAACTGGTTTGCATAGTCTTTAGCAAAAGCCAAAGCACGCTCATCATAATTTGTCAAATCAAAACCATTCTCCATTTTTGTCTTCGCATTGGCTGCATCTGCATACAGACGCACCGCAGCATTCATTACCTGAGGATGGTCTTTACGGGTTTTTTTACCACTAACCAGCTGCTTCAAACGAGACAATGAACGGAACGGGTCAACAATCACCTTACCTATATCACTGTCACGACGCAAGAACAACTGTCCTTCAGTAATATATCCGGTATTATCGGGTACGGCATGCGTAATATCACCTCCCGACAAGGTAGTTACAGCAATAATTGTAATTGAACCTCCGCTTGGGAACTGCACTGCCTTCTCATAAATTTTAGCAAGGTCAGAGTATAAAGAACCTGGCATAGAGTCCTTTGACGGAATCTGATCCATACGGTTTGACACAATCGCCAGCGCATCTGCATAAGAAGTCATGTCGGTAAGCAATACCAAGACCTTCTGATTATGCTCCACAGCAAAATATTCAGCAGCGGTCAATGCCATATCCGGAATCAACAAGCGTTCTACCGGAGGGTTCTCCGTGGTATTAACAAAACTGATAATACGGTCAAGCGCACCTGCATTTGAGAATACATTTTTAAAGTAAAGGTAGTCATCGTTCGTCATACCCATACCTCCCAAAATAATTTTATCTGTTTCAGCACGCAAGGCTACATTAGCCATAACCTGGTTAAACGGCTGGTCAGGATCGGCAAAAAAAGGAATCTTCTGTCCGGAAACCAATGTATTATTCAAATCAATACCCGCTATACCAGTAGCAATTAATTCTGAAGGCTGTTTACGACGGACTGGATTTACTGAAGGGCCACCGATTTCTACTTCCGTACCCTCAATTTCCGGTCCTCCATCAATCGGGTCACCAAATGCGTTAAAAAAACGTCCAGCAAGCTGCTCGCTCACCTTCAATGTAGGAGATTTGCCCAAGAATACCACTTCTGCATTAGTAGGAATACCTTCTGTACCCTCAAACACCTGAAGTGTCACTTCATCTCCGGCAATCTTCACCACCTGAGCCAGTTTACCATTAACCATAGCCAACTCGTCATAGCCTACCCCAGTAGCTTTCAACGAACAGGTAGCCTTTGTAATCTGGCTAATTTTCGTATATATCTTTTGAAAAGCTTTTGTTGCCATCTTTATTCACTGATTATAAGGTTTTTCGTTATTTGGTTTTTCTTTCGGCAACCAAATCCTGTAACTGTCTTTGGAATTCCACATACTGCTCCGAGCGGAAACGAGCATAGTTCATCTGCTTACAGATATTAATCATTTTCTTAAAGTAATCCATTACTTCAATAAAATTGTCAAACTCAAAATCAGCATGACAAATATCAATAATCATATTTACTATTTCCTCCTGACGCTCCATTGGAGTAACCGCATCTACCTCGTCGAATGCATCCTGCTGCAGAATGACAAAGTCTATCAGTTCTGATTTCCAGAAAATCACATGATATTCTACCGGAACACCATCATCGCCCAAAATATTAATCTGTTCGGCTATTTCCTTTCCACGAAGCAGGCGTGTTTTCAATTCATTAACCTTACCAATCCATTCTCCGTTGATACGCTCAGTAATATAATCCTCAAATTCCGGATACTCCAAATACTTAGAATATGAATCGATTGGATTTACTGCCGGGTAACGTTTACGGTCTGCACGCTCTTGCTCCAATGCATAGAAACAACGTGCCACTTTCTTTGTATTTTCAGTAACAGGTTCTTTTAAGTTACCTCCGGCAGGCGATACAGTCCCGATGAAAGTAATAGAACCGGTGGCACCGTTATATAAGTGAACAAAACCGGCGCGACCATAGAAGTTGGAAATAATAGCAGATATATCCATAGGGAATGCATCCGGACCAGGCAACTCTTCCATACGGTTCGACATTTCACGCAAAGCCTGTGCCCAACGAGAGGTTGAGTCTGCCATCAACAAAACTTTCAACCCCATTGCACGGTAAAATTCTGCCATAGTCATAGCTGTATAAACTGAGGCCTCACGAGCTGCAACCGGCATGTTTGATGTATTTGCCACAATAATTGTACGCTCCATCAACTTACGTCCCGTATGAGGGTCAACCAGTTCAGGGAATTCAGTAAAGATTTCAACAACCTCATTGGCACGCTCACCACAGGCGGCAATAATCACAATATCAGCTTCAGCTTGTTTTGAAATTGCATGCTGAAGTACGGTCTTTCCCGTACCAAACGGTCCCGGAATAAAGCCTGTTCCACCTTCTACTATCGGATTAACCGTATCTATCACACGCACTCCAGTTTCTAACAACTTATAAGGACGGGGCTTTTCTTTATAATTCGTCATAGCCTTTTTTACGGGCCATTTCTGAATCATATTCACAGAAATTTCTTTTCCGTCTTTATCAGAAAGCACAGCAACGGTATCTTCAATCGTATATTCACCTTCCGCAACGATCGATTTCACTTTGCAAGTTCCATTCAACTGAAATGGAGCCATAATTTTCAAAGGCTGATGGTTTTCTTCCACCTCACCTAACCATGTTGATGCTTCTACTTCATCTCCTACTTTGACAATCGGCTTAAAATGCCATTTCTTTTCCTTGTTCAAGGGGTAAGTATATTGTCCACGTTTCAAGAATACACCTTCCATTTTATCAAGGTCATTCTGCAAGCCATCATAGTTTTTTGACAGCATACCGGGACCCAAAGTCACTTCTAACATATGTCCGGTAAATTCAGCTTCGGCTCCCACCTTCAGCCCACGTGTGCTTTCAAAAACCTGCACATATACATTTTTACCGACAACTTTGATTACCTCTGCCATCAAACGGTCGCCACCAGTCGAAATGTAACAGATTTCATTCTGCGCTACCGGACCGTCAACCGTCAATGTAACCATATTGGCAATCACACCTAAAACTGTTCCTTTTGTTGCCATTCTATATTTTTTTTACTATTTTCTAAATTCTTCCGGAATTTGAACATCCTCTTTCAAATTCTGAATCATCTGCCGGAATAATTCCTTTCCTTTTTCCTTATCTAAGCGCGTCCACCGTTCCACCATATCCAACTGTAACAGGAAAACAAATAAACGCTCAACCGTAAAGTAATGAAAAAAAGCTTCATTCTCCAACCAGTTCCATTTCAGCAAATCCACTTTTTTCTCACGTTCAACCAACTCTTCTGTGTCTGCAATACGTTGCAACGGCTCAAAATAATCCACAATTTCATTCAAGCCAAAGTCACGAGCATTCGATGTGCGAAGAGCTTCACAAACATCAGTATACCCTACTATACAATCGGCTACATCCATCTTATATTTGCGTGCTGACAAGGCTGCCAGAATATTATTCAAGTTCAAATTAAACTCAAACCATGCAGCAAAGAATTTATTCTTACACTTCATAGCATAAGCATAATATTCAGCAGCCAACATATCTTCAGCAAGATGCAGTTCTTCCGGCTGCAAAGAACTATAAGAAGAAATAAAACGATGGAAATAAGCAGGATACTTCTTATCAGGAGAATCACCGGTACGTACTGTGTCAATCAAATCCAACAGTTCGTCAGGATAAAAAAGTCCCTGTTCTTTTATAACTGCATCCTTATTTTTCAGTAAGGTTAACAAGTTGGCATTATCAAGCTGAAGATAAAATAAATCAATCAATTTCTTATCATCAGCAGTCAATGAAGGATACAATTCTGTTCGAAAGGTTGACACTGCGTAACTCAATTTACCATCCTCCAATGAAAGTTCAGGCAAACCAGCTACCAGATAATAATAAGCACTCATATTTTTTATTTAAAAAGCATTTCCACTAAGCGAGGGCGAAGAAAATCCTTAAAATAATTTACCAATTCTTCCTCACCAAAGTTCACCTTATAAGAACCATCTGCCGGTGATATAGAAAACAGTGCTTTCATTCCATTCACAGATTCTATTTCCACGCCCTTATCAAGTAAAGATTTCGCATGTGACGCAAAATATTTTTTCAAAGAATCTGCATCTTTTACAGCTATTACAACAGGCTCATCAGCTGACCACTGTGAAGCTAAAGCTACGATGAATTTGTTAAAGAAGTCCTTATCTGAAACAAACCCTTTAACTGCATCCGAAACGGTTTGGTTTGTCAGCAGGTTAGAGATTTCTGTTTTTAGGGCATTTACAGCCTGTCCCGCAAACAACTTTAATTCAGACTTCGTATTATCACTCAGTTCATCTGCCGACTTTTGCGCTTCAGCGAGTATCTGCTCTGCTTTTTTTTGTGCTTCCTCCAGCACTTTTTGAGCTTCCTGATGTGCTTCATTTACGAGTCGCTGTGCTTCTTCATTGCCTTTTTCCACACCTTCTCGATAAATCTTATCAGTCAGCTCTTGAATTTTATTTTCCATGGCATATATATTTTTTTAAAAACTACGCATTGTTTTCTTCCTAAAGGATAAATATTTATTCACGGTCTCAAATATAGTAAATTCAAAGTATATTCAAGAACTTTTCATCTTTTATTTTAACTAGAAGGGGATAAATCAACTCAGGACAATAGAAATGCAATATAAATATAACAAAGTAGAGATTTATTAAACTTCGAAATGGATTACACTCCGAACAGGCAGGTACAAAAAAAAGTCCCCGGCCTTGAATAAGACCGGGGACCTGGTAAAACGGCGACTACC